>NZ_JALQDN010000006.1:0-322828 GCF_023631205.1 Caballeronia sp. NCF2
GATTCGGACGGCATTCAGAAGGACACGGAGCGCATGTTCGGCTTCTTTCCGCGTCTGAAGGAACGTGCGTCGCAGTACGCGGGCACGCTGTCCGGCGGCGAACAGCAGATGCTCGCGATGGCCCGCGCGCTGCTGTCGCGCCCGAAGCTCTTGCTGCTCGACGAACCGTCGATGGGTCTTTCGCCGATCATGGTCGAGAAGATCTTCGAAGTCGTGCGGGAAATCTCGAAGGAAGGGCTGACGGTGCTGCTCGTGGAGCAGAACGCGCGTCTCGCGCTGCAGGCGGCGAATCGCGGTTACGTGATGGATTCAGGCACGGTGACGATGTCCGGCGACGCGAAGGTCATGCTCGATGATCCGAAGGTCAGGGCGGCGTATTTGGGTGAGTGAAGACTTAACCGTCCGATGCTCGAAAGGGAGCCGACTGTCGCGAGACAGTCGGCTTTTTTCTTTTCCAGGATTACGGGTGCTTCGCCAAATTGTTCTCGCTTTCTCGTCATCTGTCGCATTAGCCCGCTTTCTCAGATTCTTCCCACTATCGAAGCTCAGGATGCCGATCAAGAATCGGGGATTTTGCGCGATGTTCACCTCCAGTCTCAGCCAGCTGCCGAAGCGCGGCCACCTCCTCATCGCAGCCACGATGGCACTGACGGGCTGCGGATTGTTTCCGCAGCCCAGTCATAACGTGACCGTCGCGGCGCCGGAATACGATAGCGCGGTCTCTGCGCGTATCAGACTTCTCTCCGGCAACGGAACGCGCACTGCCTCGTACCTTCCCAATCACGCCTGTTATGGCGGTTCCGTCGAGGGAGCTGAATGGGTGGCCGGTGACGACGGTTTTTTTGCCAATTGGAAATATTCGTCGCGGAGCGAGGTTATCGGCATGCCGCCGAGCCCGCGCGAGTTCATGCGAGTCGACGGCCTGGAGTTCAAGGATTCCATCAGAGAGTATGTGGTGGCGGGCGGCCAGCCGATTGTCCTGAGCATGGGAACGAGCGGCAGTGCGGGTAACGCCCATTGGTGGTGTACTCCACCGCGTGTGACTTTCAGTCCGGTTGCGGGCCGTGACTACGATGCGTTTCTCGAGATGAAGGGCAGGCAGTGCTGGATATCCGTTCGTCTTATCGACGGCCATGACATGGATGAACCCGTCGCTGTGACACGCGCTGCCAAATGTGCCGACGCGAGAGTTGACACGGATTCGAATTCAACTTCGCAATGATCGCGAGCCTTGCATCGCCTTTCGCTCGGCCATTCACATTCGAACCTCTCAGATCAGATAAGAATATATGCAACGCTTGAAAATCATACGTTGGCTCTTGGCTGCCTTCGCTTTCCTCTCGATAGCGACGGCGACAGGACAGACTCAACCGATCGCACCCGTATCCGCCGAGACGAGAGACTTGGCGGACTTCAACTCGCGGCTTGCATCATCAGGTATCGACCCGGATTCGCCGCAGGGCGCGATGCTGCGCCAATACTTTTCGAAGCTATGGCGAGGTGGTGCAACGCGGTCTTCCCGCTAAGGGCAGCCAGATTCTTCCCTACAAGCGACTGATCATCGAAGCAGATTGGGTCGATTCACGCTCACCACTGAAGCGTGTGCCCTTCACGTCAACTCTTGTGAACCGTCACGACAATGGTGTCGTTTCGGAGCAAAGCGTCACGACCGCTGGAGATAGTGCGGTTACATGGGCCTATTTCCGGACCTACTACCGAATGGCGGACCTGCGTTCTCAGGAACTGTGGGGCGATAGCCAGATCGGCATGGCGAACCTCAAAGATAGCACTGCGATCCGCGCGACCCCACAGACCCTGGTCAAAGGGGCGGAATTTGATATGTCCGTTCCTCAGCCTTCCCGAAAGGGCGAAAAGCGCATGCAGTGCCGGGTCGGACACAAAACCGGCGTTCGACGTGTTTGCTTCGCTCACCGGCTCCGCAGTCGAAACCCACTGCTCAGTAGCGACGCAGAGCGGATTCGTCGTGGAGTACGACGGCGTTTGGCTCACTGATTACAACGTAGACCTGACGCTGAAATACAGGGAAGAAAGCGGCACAACGGACGTGGTCTTTCGCAACATTTCGATCGAACCCAATCCGTCGTTCAAGGTGCGCGGCTCGTCGGTAGAAGATGCGGCGCGCAATCCGCAAAGAAAGCAAAGACGCGCAGCGGCCGTCGACGAGATGCCTCAAATCTGCTTTTCTTGTTGAACCTGGTCGACATCTGAGAAAGATAGCGGCCTTGTCGAAGCGTTCAGCCTGAGTTCGCGCGTCAAAGCCGCTTCCCCAAACTCACCACTTCATCCATCCGATACCCGAGCCTTTCATAGAACCCGCGCAGCTCCGTCTTGAACGACAAAATCTGCAGATTCACCTTCGGGCAGCCGAGCTTCGTCAACGCCGCTTCCGCGTGCTTCATCAACGCACTGCCGTATCCACGGCCGCGCAGCGCAGGCGTGACAGCAAGCGAATACACCCAGCCGCGATGCCCGTCGTAACCGGTCATCACCGTGCCGATCACTTCGCCATCCATCGAGCCGACGAAGAACAGCTCCGGTTGCGTGCGCATCTTGTTCTCGATCGACAGCGCCGGATCGCGCTGCGGCCGCGATGCGTCCGCGTACTCCGGAAACACATCGCGCCACAGGGCGATCACGGCGTCGCGATCGCCTGCATCGAAAGTGCGGATGATCACAGCGAATCGAGCACCGAACGCAGCATCGTCATCATCTGGTCGATCTCGTCCTTCGTCACGTTGAGCGCGGGCATGAAGCGCAGCAAATTCGGGCGCGCCGCGTTGAGGAGGAGGCCGTCGGGCTGCATCAGACGCGCCTTCTCGACGATTTGCGGACCCTTGTCGCTGTCGAGCAGCAACGCGCGCAGCAAACCTTCGCCGCGCTCGCCCTTGAAGCCGCGCTCGTCCGACAGCTTCAGCAGTTCCTGCTTCAGATACTCGCCGCGCTCGCGCACGCCTTCGAGAAAGCCCGGCGCGACGAGTTGCGAAATCACCGAGTAGCCGACCGCCGTCATCAGCGGATTGCCGTTGTAGGTGCCGCCCTGATCGCCCGCATCGAAGCACGCGACGTCCGCCTTCGACAGGAGCGCCGCGAGCGGCACGCCGCCGCCGATGCCCTTGCCGAGCGTCATGATGTCCGGCTCGACGCCCGACAGCTCGTACGCGAACAGCGTTCCCGCGCGGCCGCATCCGCTTTGCACTTCATCGACGATGAGCAGGATGTTGTGCTTCTTCGTCAATTCGCGCAGTTGCTGCATGAATGCGCGCGTCGCGGGAATCACGCCGCCTTCGCCCTGAATCGGCTCGAGCATCACGCCCACGGTCTTCTCGTTGATGAGCTTCTCGACCGACGCGATATCGTTCAGATCGGCCTTCGGAAAGCCCGGCACTTGCGGCGCGTAGATCGTGTCCCAGCCGGCCTTGCCGCTCGCGGACATCGTCGCGATCGTGCGGCCGTGGAAGCTGTGGTCGAACGTGATGATCTCGTACGCGCCGTTCTTGAACTTCTTGCCCCACTTGCGCGCGAGCTTGATCGCGCCTTCGTTCGCTTCCGCGCCGCTGTTGGCGAAGAACACCTTGTCGAAGCAACTGTTCGCGGTGAGCAGGCCGGCGAGCTGCGCCATCGGCGCGTTGTAGAACGCGGGCGACGGGTTGATCAGCGTGCGCGCCTGCTTTTCCATCGCCTCGATCATGCCTTCGTTGCAGTGGCCGAGCGAGTTCACCGCCCAGCCCTGGATGAAGTCGAGATAGCGCTTGCCCGTGTTGTCGTAGAGCCAGGAACCCTTGCCATGCGTGAACACGATCTCGGGACGGTTCGTGATGTACATCAGCGAATCAACGGGGTACTCATTGAAATTCATGACAGCGGGCTCCACGAAGGCTAGTGCGAGAAAAAGAGGAAAACGATGCGGAAAAAACAAAAGCCACGGATTTCCGTGGCTTCATTTCGTACGCTTCGACAAGACCGAACCGTGAGCGCAGTGCGTGACGAGCCAGCGGCATCCCTAGGGAAGCGGCGAGCGGCGACGTCGAAGTGCGTTCAGCGTTTTGAGCATTCGCGAAGGATACGTTAAGCGGTTGCCGCCTGTAAACCGTGGACGCGGATTTTTTGTCCGCGTGCACGTTGTGTGCAAGCTCACACGGGATGCGCGAGATCTGCCGCGCTCGTGAACGAATCCGCGTAGAACTCGTCCTCCGGCAGCCGATGATGCTGCGTGAAGTCGCGCTGCGCCGATTCCACCATCACGGGCGCGCCGCACGCGTACACCTGATAGCCGCTCAAGTCTGGCAGATCTTCGATGACAGCCCGATGAACGAAGCCCGTGCGGCCCGTCCAGGCGTCGCCGGCGTCGGGTTCGGAGAGCACCGGCACGAACTTGAAATTCGGAACCTCGCGCGCCCACTGTTCGGCGAGCGACATCATGTAGAGATCCTTCTTGCGGCGGCCGCCCCAATAAAGCGTCATCGGGCGATTCAGATTCTTGAAGACCGCATGTTCGATGATCGCCTTGATCGGCGCGAAACCCGTGCCCGAAGCGAGCAGAACGATCGGCTTGTCGGACTCGTCACGCAGGAAGAACGTGCCGAGCGGGCCTTCGAAGCGCAAGATGTCGCGCTCTTTCATCGCGCCGAAGACGTGATCCGTGAACGTGCCGCCCGGCATGTGGCGAATGTGCAGTTCGAGCGGCCCTTCGTGATGCGGCGGGCTCGCCATCGAATAGCTGCGGCGCTTGCCGTCCTTCAGGATGAATTCGATGTACTGGCCCGCGTAATACTGCAGGCGTTCGTTCGCGGGCAGTTGCAGCTTCAGTTCGATGACGTCGTCGGCTTTGCGTTCGAGCGCGTTCACGCGGCACGGCAGCTTTTTCACCTGGACGTCGCCGACGCCCGCGACTTCGCGCACGTCGATGGTCAAATCCGTCTGCGCGGTCGCGCAACAGAAGAGGGCCATGCCGCGCGTCTTTTCGTCGTTCGACAGTGCCGACGACGAATGCGGCGCCTGCTCGACCTCGCCGCTCACGACGGCGCCCTTGCACGAACCGCACGCACCGTTCTTGCAGCCGTACGGCAGGCCGATGCCCTGGCGCAGCGCGGCGGTCAGCACCGGTTCGTCGGGTTCTACTTGAAACTGCCGGCCGCTTTGCCGGAGCGTTACGTTGAAAGCCATAGATCGATTTCTGCGATGTGTGGAGTTGTCTCGTGAGTCTTTTCGGACGCCGCACGCGGGTTTAAGGCGACGGATAAAATGCTCCGATGATCGCCACTCGAAACCTTCGCCGCGCGCGCGTCCTGATCGTCGGATGCGGCGATGTCGGCATGCGCGCGTTGCCGCTTCTGCATGCGCGCGCCGCCGCGCCCCGCGTCGTCGCGCTCACGCATCATCCCGAACGCGCCGGCGAATTGCGCGCGGCCGGCGCGACGCCCATTTCCGGCGATCTCGATGTGCGCCGCAGCCTCGCAAGGCTCGCCGGCCTCGCACGCGACGTGCTGCATCTCGCGCCGCCTCAGCGCGACGGCGATTCGGACCGCCGCACGCGCGCGCTGATCGCCGCGCTGCGCAGACCGCGCCGCTCGGTGGCGCGCGCCGCCGCAAGCCATTGGCTGCATGCGGATCGCGCCGGAAAAACATCTTTCATTGTACCCGACGGTCTTCGTGCGGCCGCGAAGCGCCGGGACGGGCAGCGCACGCGTTTCGTCTATGCGAGCACGACCGGCGTTTATGGCGATTGCGCCGGCGCGTGGATCGACGAAACGCGGCCTGCGCGGCCTGCGAACGAACGCGCGCGGCGGCGCGTGTCGGCGGAGCGGCAGTTGCGCGCGGCGGGCGTGAAAAGCGGCTGGCGGGTGTCGGTCGTGCGGATTCCGGGCATTTACGCGGCCAACCGCCTGCCGATCGCGCGCATCGAAAAGGGCATGCCCGCGCTCGCCGAACCGGACGACGTCTACACGAACCACATTCACGCCGACGATCTCGCGGCCATTCTCGTGCGTGCGCTCGCGCGCGGGCGTGCGCAGCGCGTCGTGAACGCGTCGGACGACACGGATTTGCGCATGGCGGATTACTTCGACCGCGTGGCCGATGCCTACGGCCTGACGCGCGTGCCGCGCATTTCGCGCAGCGAAGCGCAAACGCGCCTGGAGCCGGTCACGCTTTCGTTCATGCGCGAATCGCGGCGGCTCGCCAACACGCGCCTGAAGCGCGAACTGGGCTACGTGCTGCGCCATCCGACGGTCGACGCGTTCCTAAAGCAGAACGCGCGGCGTTAGATCAGCGCCGGAATCGTTTCGAGCAGAACGAAGCACATCAACGCGCCGATCAATGCGCCGATGAGATTCGGCGAATACTTGTGGCGCATGTGCATGACGAAGCCCAGCACCCCGATGAGGACTGCGCACAGCGCGACGAACGCTACCAGCGCAACGGCCGATTGGGAGACCATGATGCCCTCCTGCTTTTTTCGTAATCATTTTGGTATCCGTTAGACCAGTATAAGAGTACGAAACGTGGAAGGCATGCTGCATCGCAGCGTCCGCCGGTGAGGGGATTCACCGATTTGCGTGCTCAATGCGAAGTGTTTCGCAACGCGGCGAGATCGGCGTCTTCGAGCCAGCGCCATGCGCCTTCGACGAGCGTGTCGGGCAACGCATAACCGCCGACCCGCTCGCGATGCAGCTTCTCCACGCGGTTGCCCGCGGCCGCGACCATGCGCTTGACCTGATGGTATTTGCCTTCGAGCACGGTGAGTTCGAGCAGCCGTTCGCCGCGTTGTTTGGCGGCGAGCGCGGCGCTGGGTTTCGGCTCGCCGTGCAGCAGCACGCCTTCGCGCAACTTCGCGAGTTGCAGACCGTCGAGCGGATGACGCACGGTCGCGAGATAGACCTTCGGCACCTTGCGCTTGGGCGACGTGAACGCGTGCACGAACGCGCCGTCGTCGGAAAGCAGCAGCAGGCCGGTCGTGTCCTGGTCGAGCCGGCCGACGGCCTGCACGCCGCGCTCGGCGAGTTGCGGCGGCAGCAGATGAAACACGCTCAGATGATGCTGCGGATCGCGCGAGCATTCGTAGCCCGCGGGCTTGTTGAGCGCGATGTACGCCTTCTCGCGATACGTCCAGAGATGATCGTCGACTTGGAATTCGAGACCGGGCGTGACGGGGAGATGGGCGTGCGGATCGTCGCGCACGATGCCCGCGATGCGCAGGCGGCCTTCGGCCACGATGCCGCGGCACTGGCGGCGCGACCCGAAGCCTTGGGAGAAGAGGAGGGTTTCGAGGTCCATCGGATGAGCGGAGTTGAAGCGCGCATTCTAGCAAGCCGCGCTTTCGGTCCGCGCGCGCCGGCGCGCTTCGCATCGCCAAAAAAAGCGCCGCCCGAACCGCGGGCGGCGCCGAGCGTGGCGATGCGCTTTCGGACGGCCATGCGTCCGCGGCCAGCGTCATCGCCCAGGGAATCGTCGCGTGCGCGTCATTGCATGTCGATGCGGCCATACACGCCGTTGGCTTCGTCGTTCGGCCCGGCGGCGAAAAACAGCGTGTTCGACGGCTGCGCGTTCAGGTTGTTGCCGAACGCGATGCCCCACAGACCGTGCTGCACGAGCGGCGCGCCGCCGGTATCCGTGAGCGCGCCGACGAACGCGCCGGTATTCGGATCGAACGCGTTGATGGTGCCGTCGCCGAAATTGCCGATGAGGATATCGTTGCTGAACGTGCCGAAGTTTCCGGGCGCCTGCGCGATGCCCCACGGAGCGTTGAGCGGCCCGTTCGCCGCGAAGCGCTGCGTCAGATTGCCGTCGATGTCGAACACGTCGACGAAGCCCAGGCCCGCGCCGGGCACGTCGTCCTCGGCGTCGCCGTCCTGCTTCGCGTAGGTGACGACAATCTTCGAGCCGATCGTCTGAATGCCGAAGGGCGCGAAACCCGCCGGAATCTGCGCGTCCCTGAAGCCGCCGGGCACGGCGATCTTCGTGAACGTGCCGTCGAAGACGTCGACCTTGTTGTTATGGAAATCGGTCGCGTAAAGGCGATGCGCGCCCGTCGACGTCGTGGCGATCGCGAGTCCCTTGTAGATCGCGCCCGACGCGCTCGAATCGACGGCGGTGAACGCGTGCGTCATGTCGACGGCGGGTGCCCACGCGGTAATCGAGCCGCCTTCTCCCGCGAAGACGAACGCGGCGACGCCCGACTTGCCGTTGCGCGAGAGCGTGAGATCCGGCCCCTTGTTGAAGACGATTCCTGTCGGTTTGGCGGGCCCGGACGCGCTCGGAGGGATCGATACGACCAGCGACTGAACGACGCCGTTGCCGTCGTAGAGCGTGGCCGTCTGCGTGCCGTTGTCGGCGACCCAAACGAAGCCGTTCGGGTTGAACGCCACGCCCCAGCCGTTCTTCAGATTCGGGTCGGTGTGAGGCGCGGACACGGCGCCATCGGAGACGACGATCGACATCTTGAAACGTGTCGCCGTCGGCATGTTGTCGTCCGAGCCGCCGCCGCATGAGGCGATGCCCGCGAGCGAGACGACCGCGGCGGCGCAAACCACCAGACGGCGCAACAATCCGGTTTGCATGATGGTGACTCCTTCGGCGCGGTTCGCCGGCAGCTCGTTCGTCACCTTTAAACGGATGTGCGTTGCGGCTTATTCCGTTTGCATCATGCTGAATGGCGCGTCAGTACATCAATGCGCGTCGCCGCGTCCCTTCGATACGGCCGGCACGCCCAGGCCGAAGAGCGTGAAGCGCGAATCGTCGTCATCCGGTATCCCCGAATGATGGGCGTGCGCGTTCCAACGGCCGTCGTAGGTCATCGTCGGGACGACCGGCTTCGGGATGCCGCTCGCCTGGCGGAAGTACTCGGTGTTGCTCTCGTTCTGCACAGCGAGCGCGCGGCGCAGCGTCGCCTGCGCCTGGCCGTTGCGCGGGTCGAGCGCGACCGCGCGGCGTGCGTTGCGCAACGCGCACGCCGCTTCCATGTTGGCGGCGCAGGCGCGCGCGTTCGCTATCGCGCCGTCGCGCGCACGTTCCTGACGCGACAATTCGGCCGCGAGCTGCTGGATTTCCGGACTGCGCGGCTCGCTCGCCGAGAGGCTGCGCATGTGACGGCGCGCCGCCGCGAGGTCGCGCCCGGCGAGCGCTTGCTGAGCCGCCGCGATGCTCCGCGCGACGGCTGCGGGAAGCGGCTCCGGCGCAGGCTGAACGGCGGGCGTGGCGGGCGTGGGCGGTTTGTCGATCGAGGCGACCGTCGCGGTGCTGCGCGGCTGTTCGGATTGTCGGGCGACGGGCGCGGTATTTCGAGGCTGCTCGATCGCGCGGGCGACGGGCGCGGGCGCTTGCGTCACCGGTTTCGGCGGCACCGGCGCCGCTGCGGCGATCGTCGCGACCACGCGCGGTTCAGGCATCTGCAGCGATGCGACGACCGGCGTCGTCGGCTTGGTCGGCGGCGCGACGGCAGCGACCGATGCGGCTGTCGCTGCGGCTGCGTTCGTCGTGGGAACGGGCGTCGCCGGCTTCGCAGTTGCGAACATGGCTGGCGACGCGTTGCTCGCCGGAGCCGCGTTCGCCGCAACGTGCGGCGTCGTCGGCAACATGCTCGATGCCGTGACGCGCGGCGCGACAGACGCGGTTTCCGCTATCGGCGCGGGCTTCTTCGCGATCGTCGTTGTCGTCGTCGCTGACGGGACAGGCTGCGCACTCGGCGTATCCGCTTTGGAGCGCGCCAACGATGCGTGCCGCGCGGCATCGGCTTTGAGCGCGCCGGAGGCGCCGTCGCGAATCGATCCCGCCGCGCTGATACCGGGCTCCGCGCTCGGCGACGGCGCGTTGTCGTCCAGACGCGCGTAAAAGTATCCGCCGACCGCGATGCTGGCGACCACCCCGCCGACCAGCATCGCCATGCCGGTGCGGGCGGGCTTGCGCTGATCCTGCGCATCGGGCTCGACGAAGTTCGGATAGGACGTCAGCATCCTGCGGCGCACGAGGCGCTGCAGCCAGTGGCTATCGTCCCAGTCGAGAATGTCGAGCGGCGCGGGCACCGGCGCCGCGGCGGCCGCGGCGGCTTCGGCCGCGCGGCTCGTGAAAATCGCGCCCTGACGATCGGCGCCGCACGCGGGGCAGGTGTCTTCCGAGGCAGGGGAAACGGTGTTGCAGCGCTTGCAGATGACGGAGTCGAGAGACAGCGAGTGATCAGGTCGATTCATGTCGTACCTTTCTTCGAGTTATGGCTCGGCGCGTCGCGCGAGCGGGTCACGACATCGAGAGGGTCCTAAGCAACCCGAAATGCGGGCGCTGCGCGTGCGAGCATCCCCGCGATGCTCCGCGCGCCGGGGTTCCCGATGCCGATGGAGGCCATTTTTTGCTGACGCGGCAGTGCGCGTCTACGCGAGAGCGCACATAGCCGGACGGACGACTTACGCGCGCTCGCGTCATCGGCGAAATTGCGTGTCATCACGCACATAAGGACGATGACAATGCAATCGAAGGGGCTTCGACGCGACGGCGCGGCAACTGATCGTCGGACTGCCGCTATTCATGGGCGCGATCGAATACATCTTGAGGGTGGCGCTGAAGCAGCCGGGCAGGGATGACTTCTTTCCGATTTCGCTCGTCGCGTCGAGCGTCAGTCTGAATCTTGCTTTGACGGTGCTGCCGGGTGAGCTTCGCCGCGGCGCCTATTCTCGATGGTTCTCCGAGCGACGAATCGCTCAGGCGTTTCTTGTCGCGAATCTGGGAATTTTCGCCTCTCTAATCGGGATGCTTCTCTGGATATACTTGCTCGTCGCTTCGTTCAGTGAGGAAGTTCGGGCGATTCTGCCTATGCATCCTCTTCGGGATGCTCTGGTCTACTATGTATTTTCGATCGCGGTGAATGAATGGAAGGCGTGGGTGGAAAAATGTTGAACTTCGTGCTGGGTTTCTTTCGAGAGTATTGGCCTGTCGTGTTGGCTTACGCGATCGCCAGGTTCGTCGTTCCGCCCGTCGTGGGCTGGATTTATCGGAAGACTGCGGGCGATGAGCCGCGCGTCGAAGTCGGGCGCGGTTCAGGCAACGTTCAAACGCAGATTGCCGCGAAACCCGGCGAGATGCCGAAATGACGCCGAAGCCGTGCCCCAAACGCAAAAAAGCCGCTCACAACGGAGCGGCTTTTTCAACAATCCTGGTGCCCAGGGCCGGAATCGAACCGGCACGCCTTGCGGCGGGGGATTTTGAGTCCCCTGCGTCTACCAATTTCACCACCTGGGCCTGAATCGACTCGTAGCGGAACAGAGCGAACCAACGAGCCAATCGAGTCGGCGATTATGACCGAAAACGCCGTCGCCGGCAAGCATCGACAGTAGCGTTTTCAGAACAAAGGACATTACTGCGCGAGATACGTAAATGCGCCGTTCTTGATGACGCCCATTACGCTCGCGCGCTGATCCAGACCGACGTGATCCGTCGCGCTCGTATTGACGACGCCGTTCGGCACGACCAGTTCGTGCGCATGCTCGAGTTCCGAGCGCAGCGCCACGCGAAACTCCTTCGTGCCCGGCTTGGCCGTCTTCAGCGCGCGCGCCACGGCGTCCTGAAGACGCGGATACACGCCCGCCGCATCGCCCGCGAACTGCGTCACGGTGCCCTTGCCGTACTTCTCCTCATACGCATTCGCGAACGCCAGCGCAGCCTTCTTCGACGGATGATCCGCCGGCAGCGTCCGCGCGACGACGACCGGCTGCGTCGGGAACAGGGTGCCCTCGACGTCCTTGCCGCCGAGCTTGATGAACTCGGGCGTCGCGATGCCGTGCGTCTGATAGATCGCGCCCTTGTAGCCGCGCTCGACGAGCGTGCGCTGCGGCAACACCGTCGGCGTGCCCGCGCCCGCGATCAGCACCGCGTCGGGCTTCGCGGCCATCAGCTTGAGAATCTGGCCGGTGACGCTCGCATCGGTGCGATTGAAACGCTCGCTCGCGACAATCTTGATATGCCGAAGATCGGCGAACTTGGTGAACTCGTTGAGCCAGCTATCGCCGTAGCTGTCCGCGAAGCCGATGAAACCCACCGTCTTCACGCCGTGATTGGCCATGTAGCGCGTCATGACGTCGGCCATCGCGCGATCGGTCTGCGCCATCTTGAACGCCCACACTTTCTTGCCTTCCTGCGGCTCCACGACCGATGCCGAGCCGATCAGCGTGATCATCGGCGTTTCGGATTCGGCGACGGGATCGAGCGCGGCGAGCGCCGCCGGCGTGATGTTCGGCCCGACGATCACATCGACGTGATCTTCGCTGATGAGCTTGCGGATGTTGCGCACGGCCGCGCCCGGATCCGAGCCGTCGTCGAGGATGATGTACTCCGCGCTCTGCCCGGCGATGGTTTTCGGCCACATGAGCATCGCGTTCTTGCTGGTGATGCCGATGGCGGCGGCCGGACCGGTGCTCGACAGATCGATGCCGACCTTCAACTGGGCGTGCGCGGCGGCGGCAACTACGGACAAGGCGACGCCGGCAGCGAGCCGGCGCGTGAACTTCGACAACGTCATCGGATGGTCTCCAAAAGGGCAGGATTTTCTAGGCGGCGGGCGCCGCCGATATTCAAAGCTCGTAACTCTCGTGCTCGCCGGACAGCGCCTGTTCGATCAGCTTGCGATTCAGCGACGGCGACAGCAGTTCGACGAGCGTATACACATAGCTGCGCAGGTACGCGCCCTGTTTGAGCGCGAGCCGCGTGACGTTCGTGCCGAAGAGATGTCCGACCGGCATCGCGCGCAAATGCCGATCGCGCTCCGGATTGAACGCGATATCCGCCAGAATCCCGACGCCGAGCCCCAGTTCGACGTAAGTCTTGATGACGTCGGCATCGATGGCTTCGAGCACGATGTCCGGTGTCAGATTGCGCAGCGCGAACGCCTGATTGATCTTCGTGCGCCCGGCGAACGACGCCTCGTAAGTGATGATCGGGAATTGCGCGAGATCGTCGAGCGTCAGCGTCTTGCGCTCCAACAGCGGATGATCCGGCAGCATGACGGCCAGATGCTGCCACTGGAAGCAGGGCAGCGACACCAGTTCCTTATAGTTGGCGATCGCTTCCGTCGCGATGGCGATATCGGCCTGATCGTGGATGACCATTTCGGCGACTTGCGTCGGACTGCCTTGCAGAATCGAAAGGTGGACCTTCGGGAAGCGCTTCTTGAATTCTGCGATGGCGGACGGCAGCGAATAACGCGCCTGCGTATGCGTGGCGGCGATGACGAGATTGCCCTGATCCTGCGCGGCGTAATCCTTACCGACGCGCTTCAGGCTTTCCACTTCCTGCAAGATTTTCTCGACCGACGCGAGAATGATGCGCCCCGGCTCGGTGAGCGACCTCACGCGTTTCCCGTGCCGCGTGAAGATTTCGACGCCCAATTCGTCTTCCAATTCGATGATCGCTTTCGAGACGCCCGGCTGCGACGTATACAGCGCCTTGGCGGCTTCCGTCAGGTTGAAGTTCTGCCGGACGGCCTCGCGCACGAAGCGAAACTGATGCAGATTCATTTATAGCCTTTGTTTATTACTACCGGGCATATCAAAGTAATTTTTCAGTCGTTTGCAATATATAGCAGGTTCTTTACTATCAGTCCAATTTTTCCAATATCCATATCTCCATCTGTCATAAGCAAATGAGCGTTCAGTCTGAACGGCTCGGGCAATAGCGACTCAATGGATATTCGATGGACGAGACGCGCCGCGTAACCTAGGACGCTGCGCTTTACACAAGAACTTGGGGCCCCCGAATGTACCAATACGATCAGATCGACCAACGTATCGTCGACGAACGTGTCGCGCAGTACGCCGACCAGGTCCGCCGACGTTTGTCGGGCGAATTGAGCGAAGAAGAATTCCGTCCGCTGCGTTTGCAGAACGGCCTGTACATGCAGCGCCACGCGTACATGCACCGCATCGCGATCCCGTACGGCAACCTGCGCAGCGACCAGCTCCGCATGCTGGCCACCATCGCGCGCGAGCACGATCGCGGCTACGGTCACTTCTCGACGCGGACCAACATCCAGTTCAACTGGGTCGAGCTCGAAGAGACGCCGGAAATCCTGCGCAAGCTCGCGTCGGTGCAAATGCACGCGATCCAGACGTCGGGCAACTGCATCCGCAACATCACCGCCGATCAGTTCGCGGGCGTCGCGCCCGACGAGCAGGTCGATCCGCGTCCGTGGGCGGAAGTTCTGCGTCAATGGTCGACGTTCCATCCGGAATTCGCGTGGCTGCCGCGCAAGTTCAAGATCGCGGTGAACGGCTCGGCGGAAGACCGCGCGGCCGTGCAAGTCCACGATCTCGGCGTGTATCTGAAGAAGAACGCGCAAGGCGAAGTCGTGATGGACATTCTCGCGGGCGGCGGCCTCGGCCGCACGCCGATCGTCGGCGCGATCATCAAGCGCGATCTGCCGTGGCAACACTTGCTTACTTATTGCGAAGCCGTGCTGCGCGTGTACAACCGCTACGGCCGTCGCGACAACATGTACAAGGCGCGTATCAAGATTCTCGTTAAGGCGCTGTCGCCGGAGAAGTTCAGCAAGCAGGTCGAGGAAGAGTGGCAACACTTGAAGGACGGCCCGTCGACGCTCACGCAGGAAGAAGTCGATCGCGTGTCGAAGTTCTTCGCGTCGCCCGTCTACGAGAAGCTCGCGGACACCGACGCTTCCTATGAAAAGCATCTGATCGACAGCAAGCCGTTCGCGCGCTGGGTCGAGCGCAACGTGCGTCCGCACAAGGTGCCGGGCTACGCCGCCGTGACGCTCTCGCTCAAGCAGCGCCACATCGCGCCGGGCGACGCCACCGATCAGCAGATGGACGACGTCGCCGCGCTCGCCGATGAATTCTCGTTCGGCGAAATCCGCGTGTCGCACGAGCAGAACCTGATTCTCGCGAACGTGAAGAAGCGCGATCTGCACACGGTGTGGGAACGCGCGAAGGCGCTCGGTTTCGCGACGGCGAATATCGGCCTGTTGACGGACATCATCGCGTGCCCGGGCGGCGATTTCTGCTCGCTCGCGAATGCCAAGTCGATCCCGATCGCGCTCGCCATTCAGGACCGTTTCAACGATCTCGACTACGTGCACGACCTCGGCGACCTTTCGCTGAACATCTCGGGCTGCATCAACGCGTGCGGTCATCACCACGTCGGCAATATCGGCATTCTGGGCGTCGATAAGGACGGCTCGGAGTGGTATCAGGTGACGCTCGGCGGCGAGCAAAGCTCGGGCGCGACCGGCGCGCATCTCGGCAAGGTGATCGGCCCGTCGTTCTCGGCCGAAGAGATGCCCGACGTGATCGCGCAAGTGATCGACACTTTCGTCGACAACCGCATCGAAGGCGAGCGCTTCATCGAGACGTTCGGCCGCATCGGCATGGCGCCGTTCAAGGAGCGCGTGTACGCATCGCGCCAGGCTCACGCTTAAGGATCTGCAAATGACGTTGATTATCAAGAACCGCGCGGTCGTCGAAGACAGTTTCACCGTTGTGCGCGCCGCCGAAGACGGTACGTTGCCCGCCGTCGATGCGCTGCCGGCCGGCAAGATCATCGTGCCGTTTGCGCTGTGGAAAGAGCACAAGCCGGCGATCGTCGCGTCGCGCGCGAAAGAAGACATCGGCGTGTGGCTCGCGCCGGACGACGAACCCGCCGACATCGTCGCGGATTTCGCGCAGATTTCCGTGATCGCCGTCGATTTCCCGGTGTTCCGCGATGGCCGCGGCTTTTCTATCGGCCGCTTGCTGCGCGAGCGCTATCAGTGGACGGGCGAACTGCGCGCAATCGGCGACGTGCTGCGCGATCAGGTTGCATTCCACGCGCGCTGCGGCTTCGATGCGTTCGCCGTGCGCGCGGACAAGGACATCAACGACGCGCTCAACGCGTTCACCGAGTTCACGAATCTGTATCAGGGCGCGACCGACAATCCGGAACCGCTGTTCCGTCGTCGCGCGGCGCTCGTCGCAGCGCTTGGAGCCTGATGTATGACGCCTGAATTGCAAGCCAAGGTTGAACGCCTGGATGCGCTGCTCGATTCGATCGCGGCGCGCCACCAGAACGTCAAGCTAGCCAGCAGTCTCGCCGCCGAAGACATGGTGCTGACGCACGCCATCCTTTCGCGCGATGTGAAGATCGGCATCTTCTCGTTGAATACGGGCCGTTTGCACGCGGAAACGCTCGGCATGCTCGATACCGTGAAAGCGCGCTACGGCTACGACATCGAGCAGTTTCATCCGCAACAGGACGCGGTCGATGCCTACGTGCGCGATCACGGTCTGAACGCGTTCTACGAAAGCATTGATTTGCGCAAGAGCTGCTGCCATATCCGCAAGGTCGAGCCGCTCAATCGCGCGCTGTCCGATGTCTCCGCGTGGGTGACGGGACAGCGCCGCGAACAATCGGTGACGCGCGCCGAGCTGCACGAGGAAGAGCGCGACGAGCCGCGCAACATCGCCAAGTTCAATCCGCTCGCGGACTGGACCGAAACCGATGTGTGGGATTACCTGAAAGCCTTCGATGTGCCCGTGAATCCGCTGCACGCGCGCGGCTATCCGAGCATCGGCTGCGAGCCTTGTACGCGCGCGGTGCGCCCCGGCGAAGACAGCCGCGCCGGACGCTGGTGGTGGGAATCGCGCGATACGAAGGAATGCGGCTTGCACATCACGAACATCAAGATCGTCGAAGCAGCACCAAGCTCCGCGATCTAAGGCACTACCCCCTGTCACTGAACGCGGCGCTCATAGAAGCGCCGCTAGAAAAAGGATCGACGAACATGAGCACGACGCTCGACTCTAACGTCACCGCACCGGTCGTCAACAAGGCGACTCGCATGGATCACCTGGATTGGCTCGAAGCCGAGTCGATCCACATCATTCGCGAACTGGTCGCGGAATGCAGCAAGCCCGCGCTCCTGTTCTCGGGCGGCAAGGATTCGGTCGTCGTGCTGGCGCTCGCGCTCAAGGCGTTCGGCCTCGGCGGGGGCCGCAAGACGACGCTGCCGTTCCCGCTGGTTCACATCGACACGGGTCACAACTTCCAGGAAGTGATCGATTTCCGCGATCGCCGCGCGGCCGAGATCGGCGCGGAGCTCGTCGTCGGTCATGTCGAGGATTCGATCAAGAAGGGCACGGTGCGTCTGCGTCGCGAGACGGATTCGCGCAATGCCGCGCAAGCGGTGACGCTGCTCGAAACCATCGAGCAATACGGCTACACGGCGATGATCGGCGGCGCGCGCCGCGACGAAGAAAAGGCGCGCGCGAAAGAGCGCATCTTCTCGTTCCGCGATGAATTCGGCCAGTGGGATCCGAAGGCGCAGCGTCCGGAACTGTGGAGCATCTACAACGCGCGTCTGCACAACGGCGAGCATCTGCGCGTGTTCCCGATCTCGAACTGGACCGAGCTCGACGTGTGGCAGTACATCGCGCGCGAAAAGCTCGAACTGCCGAACATCTACTACGCGCATGACCGCGAGATCGTGCGCCGCAACGGCCTGCTCGTGCCGGTAACGCCGCTCACGCCGGTGCGCGAAGGCGAGACCGCCGAGATCGCGCAAGTGCGTTTCCGCACCGTCGGCGATATCAGTTGCACGTGCCCGGTCGCGAGCGATGCCGATGACGTCGAGAAGATCATCGCGGAAACGGCCGTGACGGAAATCACGGAACGCGGCGCGACGCGCATGGACGATCAGGCTTCCGAAGCCGCGATGGAACAGCGCAAGAAGCAAGGTTATTTCTAAGCATCACGCCACAGGAAGAAACGAGTCATGAGCATCTATCAAGCTGAAGATCTGGGCGTGTTGCGCTTCATCACCGCGGGTTCCGTCGACGACGGCAAGAGCACGCTGATCGGCCGTCTGCTGTACGACAGCAAGGCCGTCTTGTCGGATCAGTTGTCGGCGATTTCGCGCGCGAAGAACAAGCGCACGGTCGGCGATGAAATCGACCTCTCGCTGCTCACGGACGGCCTCGAAGCCGAGCGCGAGCAGGGCATTACCATCGACGTCGCGTATCGCTATTTCGCCACGGCGAAGCGCAAGTTCATCATCGCCGATACGCCGGGCCACGAGCAGTACACGCGCAACATGGTGACGGGCGCGTCGACGGCGCATGCGGCGATCATTCTCGTCGACGCAACGCGCGTCACGTTCGAGGACGGCGTCGCGCAACTGCTGCCGCAGACGAAGCGCCACAGCGCGATCGTCAAGCTGCTCGGTCTGCAGCACGTGATCGTCGCGATCAACAAGATGGATCTGGTCGAGTACAGCGAAGCGCGCTTCAACGAGATTCGCGATGCGTACGTCGTGCTCGCGCGTCAGCTCGGGCTGTCGAACGTGCGCTTCGTGCCGGTGTCGGCGCTGAAGGGCGACAACATCGTGACGGCGAGCGAGCGCATGCCGTGGTACGCAGGCGAGCCGCTGCTCGATCTGCTGGAATCGCTGCCGGTCGCGCAGCCGAACGATCAGGCGCTGCGTTTCCCGGTGCAATGGGTCGCGCGTCAGGACGGCTCGCAAGCCGACGATTTCCGCGGCTACATGGGCCGCGTCGAAGCGGGCGAAGTGCGCGTCGGCGATGCGCTGACCGTGCTGCCCGCCGGCCGCGAAGCGACGGTTGCCGAGATCATCGCGCCAGTGCCGGGTGGTGTCGCGCCGGTGGATCGCGCGTTCGCTGGCCAGACGGTGACGATTCGCCTGACGGAAGACGTCGACGTGTCGCGCGGCGATACCTTCGTGCCCGCCGCGGCGAAGGTCGAGCCGGCGAAGAAGCTCGAAGCGGACCTCTGCTGGTTCGACGAAGAGCCGCTTTCGCCGCAGCGCAAATATCTGCTGAAACAGACGACGAACACGGTGTTCGCGCGCATCGGCGCGGTGAAGCAGGTGCTGGACGTGCATACGCTGTCGCATTCGGTCGATCGCAGCACGCTCGCGATGAACGACATCGGCCGCGTGGCGCTCACGTTGCAGAAGCCGATCGTCGCGGACGAGTACGATACGCATCAGGGCACCGGCGCGTTCGTGCTGATCGATGAAGCGACGCATCACACGGTCGCCGCCGGCATGATTCGTTCGATCGCGGCTTGATCGACATTTAGCGACGGATGATTGCAATGGGTAAGGTCTATCTGATCGGAGCGGGGCCGGGCGCGGCGGATCTCATCACCGTGCGCGGCATGCGCTTGCTCGAGCAGGCGGACGTCGTGCTGCACGACGCGCTCGTCGAACCGGCGATGCTCGACTACGCGCCCAACGCGAAGAAGATTGCTGTCGGCAAGCGCTGCGGACAGCGTTCGACGGCGCAGCACTTCATCAACAAGCAGATCGTCGATGCTGCGCTGGAACACGGTGTCGTGGTGCGTCTGAAGGGCGGCGATCCGATGCTCTTCGGCCGCGCCGACGAGGAAATGCGCGCGCTCGAAGTTGCGGGCATCGAGTTCGAAGTGGTGCCGGGCATCACGGCGGCGCTCGCGAGCGCGGCGACGCTCAAGCGCTCGCTGACCTTGCGCGGTGTGGCGCGCAGCGTCGCACTGGCGACGCATTCGCGTGCGGCGGACAGCGACGAGATTCGCGAGCAGGCGAAGGCCGATTCGCTCGTGTTCTACATGGGCCGCGACAGCGCGCCGGACATCGCGCAGCAGTTGATCGATGCGGGACGTCCCGGCTCGACGCCGGTGGCGATCGTGGAGGCGTGCAGCACGCCGCGCGAACGCACGCTGACGTTGACGCTCGCGCGTATGGCGCTGGGTGAGGCGCAGGAGTGGCTGGATCCGTCGCAGCCGAGCTTGCTGATGATCGGTGAGGCGTTTCGCGAACGGGCGTCGGCGGTGAAGCCGAAGGTGCATTTGAAGGGGATGCAGGCGGCGGCTTGATGTCGTTTGACAGGCTCAAAGTAAGGAGCGCACCGGAGACGGTGCGCTCCTTTTGCTTTGGATCTCGGAATTCAAAAGTCGACGAGCTTGATTTTCTTCTTTTTCGAGTTGCTGCCGCGGGAATGCGTACTGCGAGGCTATTGCCTATTTGGAAATGAGCAGATCCATACGGGGCCCAATCGGATATACGGAAAAGTCAATCCAAGTAGAGGCGCTCGATTCGGAGGGTGCCATTCGGCCGAACGGCCAGCGATGAACTACGCGCCCATCTGCCGCAAACAATACCCCGCGACCGCTTCCAGCACCGCGTCATCTTCCCCGACTGCCGTCGCGCAGAAAATCGCAACGTCGGGATGTGCCTTCCGGCACTTCTCGACGATCTCCGGCAAATCGCGACGCACATGCCCGCCCTGCCCAAAAAACACGGGCACGACCGTAATGGCATCGCATCCATCGGCGGCTTGCCGCGCCACTGCGGCCGGCAAATCCGGCGACATCAACTCGAGAAACGCCAGCGCCACCGGCTGATCGCCGCGCGAACCACGCAACTTCTGCGCGAGCCGCTCGAATGGCTCGGCCCAGCGCGGATCGCGCGCGCCGTGACCGAACAGGATGATGCCGTGCTTCTTCATCGCGCGTTCTCCGTCAGAGAAGAAACGTCAGTGCCGCTCGACCCACTTCAGTCCGATCAACCCGACCGCCAGATAGGCGAGCGCGGGCGCGGCCGCCGTGAGCGGCGCGGGCCAGGTATTCAGATTGCCGATATGCGAGAACAGCGTGTTGAACAACTGGAAGCTCATGCCGATCATGATGCCGCCGAACACCTTCACGCCGACCACGCCCGCGCGCGTATGCAGGTACGCGAACGGCAGCGACAGAATCAGCATCACGAACACCGCGAACGGATAAAGAATCTTGCGCCAGAACGCGATCTGATAGCGCTGCGCGTCCTGATGGTTCTCCGTCAGATGCTGGATATAGCGAAAGAGGTTGAACATCGACATCCGGTCCGGCGACACGAGCAGCACCGACAGAATCTGCGGCGTCAGCTCGGAGCGCAACGAGTACTCCGGCAGCGTGGTCTGCGTCGCGCGATACACCGGATTCAACGTGTCGCCGGGATTGACGGCCTGCGGCGGCGCGTCGTTCAGGCGGGTGTCGGTCACGCCGGTGAGCTTCCAGTGGCCGGGCGGCGCGTACACACCCGTCTTCGCGATGCGTACGTTGGTCAGGCGGAACTTCGAATCGAACTCGTAGATTCGCACGTTGGCGATCGTCGTATCGGGGTTCAGCGTGCCGACGTTGACGAAACGCGTGACCTGTTCGCCGTTCTCTTTCGCCGTCAACGTGTCCTTGACCCACACGCCCGACTGAAAATTCGATGACACCGACGATCCGAGCGCCTCAAGCCGCACGCGCTCGGACAACTGGTCCGTGTATGGCCCGATCACTTCGCCGATGAGGTACGTGATGAACACCAACGGAATGCCGATCTTCATCAGCGAGCGCAGCGCCGCGCCGGTCGAAAGCCCCGACACGCGGAAGATCGTGAATTCCGAGGCTGCCGCCATCTGCGCGAAGACGTAAATGGCCGAGATGAGCGCGGCGACGGGAATGATCTCGTAGAAGCGCGAAGGCGTCTGCAGCCCGACGCGCAGCACCGCGAGCATGAAGTTGTATTTGCCGTGCCCGACCGTGTTCAGCTCGTTGATCAGGTCGAAGAAGAAGAACAGCCCCGAGAACGCGAACAGGATGAAGATGAACGCGAGGTAGATCTGGCGCGCGAAGTATCGTTCGTAGATGCGCAACATGTCAGGCCCCCTTTGAACCCGTCAGCGACGAGAGCCTGAAGAGCGGCCGGTTGCGAATCCGCAGCCAAAAGATGAATGCGACGAGCGCCCCCACGACGAGGTGCAGCCCGACGAGTCCCACGCCGAACGACAGCTTGCCTTGCTCGATCCACGACTGCACGACGTTCAGCAGGTTCGAATACGTGAGATAGATGAGCACGGCCATCACGAGATTGATCGTGCGGCTGCGGCGCGGGTTTTGATACGAAAGCGGAATGGCGAGCAGCATCAGATTGATGGCGATGATCGGCAAGCCCGCGCGCCACGCGAACTCCGCGAGATTTTCCTTGGTCGGATCCGCGAGCAGATCGGGCGTGTAGATGCCCGTGGTCGTCGGCGTGTTGACGACCTGGCGGCTCATTATCTTCACACCATAGCGCTCGAATTCCATGATCCGGAAGTTCGGCTGGCCGGGCTCGCCGTCGTAGCGGCGGCCGTTGTCGAGCACGATGAAGCGGTCGCCGTCGGGACGCGTTTCGGTGTGCCCGTTCTTCGAAACGATCACGTTGACCTTGCCGCCTTCCGTGCTCGTGACGAACACGTTCTCGACGTGCCCCTGATCCTGCGACATCTTCTCGATGAAGAACACGCGATGGCTCGCCGGCGATTCGCGGAACTGGCCCGGCGCGAGCAGCGACACTTCATCGCGCTGCTGAAAGCGCTGCTTGATGAGCTTGCTCTGCTGATTCGACCACGGCCAGCCGACGAAAGCGAAGAACATGATGAGGATGATGATCGGCGTCGAGAACACGGCGATCGGCTTGATGAGCTGCGTCTGACTCACGCCCGACGCGAGCCACACGACCATTTCCGAGTCGCGATACCAGCGCGTGAGCACGAAGAGGATGGAGACGAACAGCGTCACGATCAGCATGACCGCGAGATAGCCGATGACGGTAAGCCCGATCAGCACGACGACGTCTTTCGGGTCGATCTGACCTTGCGCCGCGAAGCCGACGATGCGGATCATCATCGTCGTGAGCATGATCGTGAGCAGGACCATGAACACGGCGCCGGCCGTATACGCGAGTTCGCGCTGCAGGGAGCGTTCGAAGATCATTGAATTTTGCGATTTGCCGGCGGGGATGCGGAATCATGCACGCATCTTGTGGCGAAGGGGAAGGGCATCGTGCTCATCCTCGCTTTGCGCCTGTGACCGCCGCGGAAAAAATAGCGGATAATTGCGGCTTTCATCCTTCAGCCTAGATTTTATCCGAGGATAAGCGCGATGGACTTTAGCATAAAAGCCTGTGATTGGAGCAAAGGCGAGGCAAATGGTTTCCTTACCGGAAAGTCGGATGTCATCGTGCTCGGCATCTTTGAAGCGCAGACGCTCACGGGCGCCGCGCGCGACATGGACGTCGCCACCAAGGGCCTCATTTCGCGCGTCGTGAAAGCCGGCGACATGAGCGGCCGCGCCGGCACGACGCTGCTCGTGCCCGAAGTGACCGGCATCGGCGCATCGCGCGTGCTGCTCGTCGGGCTCGGCAAGCAGGACGCCTTCAATCAGAAAGCCTATGGCGAAGCCGTGCGCGCCGCGTGGCGCGTGCTGCTCGGCTCGAAGATCGGCCAGGCGACCTTCACGCTCGCTCAACTGCCGGTCCAGGAGCGCGACGGCGTGTGGGCCGTGCGCGCCGCGATCCTCGCGCTGCGCGAGCTGACCTACAAATTCACGCAGATGAAGAGCAAGCCCGACAACGGCGCGCGCTCGCTCAGGAAGATCGTGTTCAGCATCGATTCCGCGGACGAGAAAGCCGCCAGGGTCGCGGTGAAGCAGGGCGTCGCGATCGCGAACGGCATGGATCTCACGCGCGATCTCGGCAATCTGCCGCCGAACGTCTGCACGCCGACCTATCTCGGCCAGACCGCGAAGAAGCTTGGCCGCGACTTCAAGCTGAAGGTCGAGGTGCTCGGCCAGAAGCAGATCGAGGCGCTCGGCATGGGCTCGTTCCTGTCGGTGGCGAAGGGTTCGGTCGAGCCGCCGCAGTTCATCGTCATGCATTACCAGGGCGCGGGCGTCGAAGCGAGCAAGACGAAGGGCAAGAACGCGCCGATCGTGCTGGTCGGCAAGGGCATCACGTTCGACTCGGGCGGCATCTCGATCAAGCCGGGCGAGGCGATGGACGAGATGAAATACGACATGTGCGGCGCGGGTTCCGTGTTCGGCACGATGCGCGCGGTCGCCGAAATGGGCCTGAAGCTCAACGTGATCGGCGTGATCCCGACTTGCGAGAACATGCCCGCGGGCAACGCGGTGAAGCCGGGCGACATCATCACGGCGATGAACGGCACGACCATCGAAGTGCTCAACACCGACGCCGAAGGCCGCCTGATCCTGTGCGACGCCTTGACCTACGCGGAGCGCTTCAAGCCCGCCGCCGTGGTCGATATCGCGACGCTCACGGGCGCGTGCATCATCGCGCTCGGGCATCACAACACCGGTCTCTTCTCGAAGGACGACGCGCTCGCGGGCGAGTTGCTCGACGCATCGCGCGAAGCGTCCGATCCGGCATGGCGCCTGCCGCTCGACGACGAGTATCAGGACCAGCTCAAGTCGAATTTCGCGGATGTCGCGAATATCGGCGGACGTCCGGCCGGCAGCGTGACGGCGGCGTGCTTCCTGTCGCGCTTCGCGACGGCGTATCCGTGGGCGCACCTCGATATCGCCGGAACCGCGTGGAAGAGCGGCGCGGCGAAGGGCGCGACGGGCCGTCCCGTGCCGCTGCTTTCGCAGTTCCTGGTCGATCGCGCGGGCGCATGACACGCATCGACTTCCATACGAATGTCGGCGATCCGCTCGCCTACGCCTGCCGCCTCGCGCGCAAGGTGTATGCGAGCGGCAAGCCGCTCGTCGTGCTCGCCGAACCGCAGCGTCTCGCCGCGTTCGACGAGCAGTTGTGGACCTTCCAGCCGCTCGAATTCGTGCCGCACTGCATGGCGAAGAGCGCGCTCGCGCTGGACACGCCTGTCGTGCTCACGTCGAATCTGGATGAAGCGCCGCATCATCAGGTGCTGGTGAATCTCGGCGCGCCGGTGTCCGCGCAGTTCGCGCGCTTCGAGCGGCTCGTCGAGATCGTCGGCAGCGAGGGGGACGAACTCGCCGCGGGCCGCGAGCGTTATCGCTTCTATCGCGATCGCGGCTATGCGATCGAGACGCACAATCAGGGCGGTTGAGCGAACAGAAAGCGCGCGTTGCGTGCGCTACGCTGGCAGTGACAAAGGAGACCACCCGAGATGACCGACAAGCCCGAATCCTTCGATTCCTCCATTCCGACGCTGACCGATGTCGTCGTGCCCGGCAAGCCGGAATACGCGCGCGCGCCGTCGATCAACGCCGCGATCGAATACGACGCGGACCAGATCGCCGAGCGGCTGCGCGGCCGCTTCACGAACTTCCTGACAGGCGATGCGCGCGCGCTCATCGAAGAACGCTGCCGCGAAGTGCTGCGCGAACATTCGACGCAACTCGTGTCGGCGATCACGCGCGAAGTCGCGATGGCGCTCGAAGGCCGGATGAGCGAATGGGTGCGCGATGCAGTCGAGGAAGAGTTGCGCCGTCAGCGCGGCGAATGAGTTCTATCGCGGCGACGGTATCTCCGCCCGGCACGCGATAACCTGATCCCGGCGACACCCTGTTTCTCCAGTCGAACGCGCGCGTTCGATTGTTGCGCTATTTCTTTTGGCGAACTGATCATGTTCGCCTGCCACGCATATCGTTACAAAGAGGATGACGCCGGAATTCGACGGGCGTTTACCTATACTGCCAATGCTTCGACCAGATACAGCGATGAGCGCGTGACTCGCAGTCGTGATGCACGCCTTGGGACGTCGGTGGAACGGAGTCGTCCAGCGCATGAGCAAACAACGATATCGCGGGCGGGACCGGCCATTCTTTACTGAACGGCGTCCTCATTCCGCCGCCGTGCTCCTTCTTTTCGCGATGTCGGCGCACGCCGTCACGACACTCGGGCCAAGCTCGGCCACGCAGACGGTTTCCACCGACACGTCCTACCTGATCAACCCCGGCACCGCGATCACGACCTCATCGGGCAACGCCATCAACGTCGAGGGCATTGCGCCCGTAACCATGTCGAACGCGGGTTCGATCATCAGTTCTACGGACAACATCGCGGCGGCAGTTGTGTTCGACGTGCCCGGATCGCTCGTCAATCAGGTGTCCGGCGCGGCGCTGGGCCATACGCACGGCATCCTCTTCAACAACAACGGTGCAGCCAACAATATCGTCAATCGCGGCGATGTCAGCGCGCGTATCAGCCATGCAATTACCTACTTGGGCGCGGCGAGCGGGACCGTCGACAACTTCGGAACGCTCAACGCCAACTCGGCGGTGACGGCCAGCACGGACGGCATTCTCCTCGGATCGACGGGCAACGTGACCGTGAACAATCACGCCGGGGCGGTCATCCGCTCGGGTATGGGCGATCAGGATAACGGCAGCGGGATCCTCGTGAGTGCCGGAACGGCGGTGATCCACAATGACGGACTCATCGATGCCTATCACGAAGGCATTCTCGGCAGAAGCGGCCTTCCCATGGAGGTACGCAATGGCGCCACGGGCGTGATCCGCAGCACGATCGGGGCGGGCGTGCGGCTCCAAAGCGGGAGCACGCTCGATAACGCCGGCGTCATTGCCAGCGGGTCGGAAACGGCCATTCTGCTATTCGGCCCGAACAACGTCGTGACGCTCGGCGCGGGTTCGCGGCTGATAAGCGGCAATGGCAACGCCATCACCAGCCAGAGCACAGACAATTCGATCATCCTGACGGGCACCAACACGGAGTCGGGGAACTTCTTCGCAAGTCCCGAACATGGCTTCGTCCGGCTGAACCCCCGCGCGGGCAGCGACTGGACGCTCAACGGCACGGTGCTGATGGGCGGGACATCCTCAGCGGCGCTCGATGTCGAAGGCGCGCTGACGCTCGGCGGCGCGGTCATTCAGAACGGCGGCGGCACGACGGTAAGGTCTTCGGGCTCGCTCACGCTCGGCACGGGCGGCGCGGCCGGCATCGTGACGGGCAATGTCGTCAATGACGGCCTGCTTCGGTTCAATCGCAGCGACGCCTTTTCGTTCGACGGCGCGATAACGGGAACGGGCACGCTCGTGCAGGCGGGCAGCGGCACCGCCGCGCTGACAGCAGCGGGATCGTCGCAAGGCGCGGTAAACGTGCAAGCGGGCACGCTCGCGCTGAATCAGGCGGGCGCGTTCAATGCGGGCAGCTATGCGACGCAGCCGGGCACGACGACCGCCATCGCCGCGGATTCGACGCTGAACGTCGCGACGAACTTCAGCCAGGCGCCGGGCGCAGCGCTGACGATCGCCATCGGACAGGCCCAGCCGATCATCACGGCGGCGAGCGCGAGTCTCGGCGGCGCGCTGAACGTGAGCGGCTTCGGCGCGAGCGCGCCGGATTCCGCGAGCGCGCTCACGAGCACGCGCTTTGACATCATCCATACGAGCGGCGGTATCGCAGGCGATTTCGCGAGCGTCGGGTTCGGCGGCACGGCGAGTCCCGTCGATTATCTGACGCTCGCCGGCGCGAAGACCAACAACGGGCTCGACTACGAAGTCGGCTTCGGCCTGCGCTGGCTCGCAGGCGCGGCA
Source organism: Caballeronia sp. NCF2 (assembly GCF_023631205.1). Lineage (NCBI taxonomy): Bacteria > Pseudomonadati > Pseudomonadota > Betaproteobacteria > Burkholderiales > Burkholderiaceae > Caballeronia > Caballeronia sp. NCF2. The sequence continues at coordinate 27,334 of NZ_JALQDN010000006.1, forward strand.
CAGGGCGACGGCGCGTTCACGCTCGCAGGCGCGGCGGATACCTTCAATGCCGATGTCGCGCTCAACGACCAGACTGGCCGGTTCGCGAGCGGCTGGGACGGCCGGACGTTGACGAAGAAGGGCGCGGGCACGTTGATCCTGTCGGCGGCGAACGGCTATACCGGCGCGACGCTGATCGATGCCGGCACGCTCGCCGCGGGCGCGCGCGACGTGATCGCGGGAAGTTCGCAGCTCGCGGTGGCGGCGGGCGCGACCTTCGATCTGCGCGGCTTCGATCAGCACGTCAGCGATCTCGCCGGCGCGGGCAATGTGACGCTCGCCGGCGGTGCGCTGAGCGTGAACAGCGCGGCCGATTCGACGTTCAGCGGCACGATCGGCGGCGCAGGCAGTTTGACGAAGAGCGGCGCGGCCACGCTGACGCTGAGCGGCGACAACACGTTCACCGGCACGACGACGATTGCTTCGGGCGCGCTGCGGCTCGGCGCGGGCGGGACGACGGGCAGCGTCGCCGGGAACGTCGTCGATGACGGCGCGCTCGTCTTCGACCGCGCCGACAACGTGATCTTCCGCAACACGATCAGCGGCACGGGCGATGTCGTTCAGCAAGGCAGCGGCGTCGTCACGTTGACCAACGCGCAAACCTACAGCGGCGCCACGCGCGTCGATGCCGGCGCGCTGGTGTTGACCGACGGCGCGCGGCTCGCGAATACGTCTCAGGTAAGCGTGGCTCCGAGCGCGACCTTCGGCGGCTATGGCTCGGTGGGCGGCGCGGTGCTCAACAACGGCGTGCTGGCCATAGCCGATGCCGCGCCGGGTTTCGCGGGCGGTCCGGCGGGACAATTCCTCATCGGCGGCGCGCTCACGAACAACGGCGAGATTCGCATGGCGAGCGCCGCGCCCGCGAGCACGCTGACCGTCGCGGGCGATTACACCGGCAACAACGGCCGGATGGCGCTCTCCACGGTGCTCGCGGGCGACGGATCGGCGACCGACAGACTTGTCGTACACGGCGGCACGGCGGGGCAGACGCGGGTCGCAATCGCAAATGCGGGCGGCGCGGGCGCGCAAACGGCGAACGGCATCGAGATCGTCCAGGTGGACGGGCAATCGAACGGCGTGTTCACGCTTGACGGCCGCGTGGTCGCGGGTCAGTACGAATACAGTCTGCGGCAAGGCGGCCTGGCGACGCCGGGCGATGGCGACTGGTATCTGCGTTCGGCGCCGACGCCGCGCCCGGAGCCGGGCGCTTACCTCGGCAATCAGCGCTCGGCCGAAACGATGTTCACGATGACACTGCACGATCGCGCAGGCTTCGCCGATTCCTACGCCGCGCTACCGCCGGACGCCGATAACGCGACGGCCTGGGCGCGCACGAGAGGCGCGCATACCGACAGCGACGCGGCCAGCGGGTGTATCGGCGAATCGACGGACACCGCGCTCGTGCAGGCGGGCATCGACCTGCTGCATCGGGTGTCGGACGGGCATCGCTGGCAGGCGGGCGTGATGGCGGGCTACGGCTCGTCCACCACCGATGCGACCGCGCAGAACAGTTCCGCGACCGCGCGCGGCAACGTCAACGGGGCGAGCGCGGGCGTCTACGCGACGTGGCGCGGCAATGCCTGGTCAGCCGATGGCCCGTACGTCGACACCTGGCTGCAGTACGCCCATTTCGACAACACCGTGAAGGGCGCGGATCTGCCGGGCGAGAATTATTCGAGCAGCGTGTGGGCGGGATCGCTCGAAGGCGGCTGGGCCTTCGCGCTCGGGCAGACATCGACGGGACCGGTGCTCGTCGAGCCGCAGCTTCAGTTGATCTACACGAACTATCACGCCGGCGATCACGTCGAGAACAACGGAACGGTGATTCACAGCGACGATGGCGGCGGATTCACGACGCGCGTCGGTGTGCGGATCTTTCACGCGCCAGGCTCGGCGGCGTCGCCCGGATGGCTGCCGTTCGCGGAAATCAACTGGTGGCACGACACGCAGCTTTCCTCGGTTTCGTTCAACGACGTGCGCGTGTCGCAGGACGGCCCGAGAAATCGCATGGAGTTCAAGCTCGGCGCGCAAGGCCAGATCGCGAAACAGTGGCGCGTGTGGGGCAATCTCGGCTATCAGCAAGGCGACGGCGGTTATCGGAGCTACGAAGGGCTGCTCGGCGCGCGCTACATCTGGTGACGCGCGCGCCGGTTGCGCGTCAACCCGTCACCGCGCCCTTGTTCGCCGGCCCCGCGAGCGCCGCGAATTTCGCCAGCACGCCGCGCGTGTACTTCGGCGCGGGCTGCTTCCACGCGGCGCGGCGGCGCGCGAGTTCGGCGTCATCCACGTTCAGTTGCAGAAGCAGCTTGTGCGCGTCGATGGTGATCGAATCGCCTTCCTGCACGAGCGCGATGGTGCCGCCCGCGAACGCTTCCGGCGCGACGTGGCCGACCACCATGCCCCAGGTGCCGCCCGAGAAACGCCCGTCGGTGATGAAGCCGACGGATTCGCCCAGCCCCTTGCCGATGATCGCCGATGTCGGCGCGAGCATCTCCGGCATGCCCGGACCGCCGACCGGCCCCAGATAGCGCAGCACGAGAATGTCGCCAGCTTTGATCTTGTCGCTGAGAATGGCGTCCATCGCGCTTTGCTCGTCGTCGAACACGCGCGCAGGACCCGTGATGACCGGATTCTTCAGGCCCGTGATCTTCGCGACCGCGCCGTCTTCCGCGAGATTCCCGCGCAGGATCGCGAGATGCCCTTCCTTGTAAAGCGCCTGCTCGATCGGGAAGATGACCTTTTGATCCGCGCGCGGCTTGCTCGGCACGTCCTTCAGTTCTTCGGCCATCGTGCGGCCGGTGATCGTGATGCAGTCGCCGTGCAAGAGACCCGCGTCGAGCAGGATCTTCAGCACTTGCGGAATGCCGCCGGCTTTGTGCAAGTCTGTCGCGACATATTGACCGGAAGGCTTCAGATCGCAGATGACCGGCACTTTCTTGCGCATGCGCTCGAAGTCGTCGATGCTCCATTCCACGTCCGCCGCGTGCGCGATGGCGAGATAGTGCAGCACGGCGTTCGTCGAGCCGCCCGTCGCCATGATGAGCGCCACCGCGTTCTCGATCGACTTCTTCGTGATGATGTCGCGCGGCTTCAGATCCCTCTTCACCGCTTCGACGAGTACGCGCGCCGATTCGGCCGCGGAATCGACCTTTTCCTGATCCGGATTCGCCATCGTCGACGAATACATCAGCGACATGCCGAGCGCCTCGAACGACGAGCTCATCGTGTTCGCCGTGTACATGCCGCCGCACGAGCCGGTCGACGGGCACGCGTTCTTCTCGACGCCCTTGAAATCCTCCTCCGACATGCGCCCCGCGGTGAACTCGCCGACCGCCTCGAAAGACGACACGATCGTCAGATCCTTGCCCTTCCAGTTGCCGGGGCGAATCGTGCCGCCATACACATAGATCGACGGCACGTTCATGCGCGCCATGCCGATCATGCCGCCCGGCATGTTCTTGTCGCAGCCGCCGATCACGACGACGCCGTCCATCCACTGGCCTTGCACGGCGGTCTCGACGCAGTCCGCGATTACCTCGCGCGACACGAGCGAGTACTTCATGCCTTCGGTGCCCATCGACATGCCGTCGGAGATCGTCGGCGTGCCGAAAATCTGCGGATTCGCATCGGATTTCCTGATCGATTCGACGGCGGCGTCCGCGAGGCGCTGCAAGCCCGCGTTGCACGGCGTGATCGTCGAGTGGCCATTGGCGACGCCGATCATCGGCTTGTCGAAGTCCTCCTCCTTGTAGCCGAGGGCGTAATACATCGAGCGATTGGGCGAGCGCGCGACGCCCTGAGTAATGTGCTTCGAGCGGCGATTGAAGGCCATGGTGTGCTCCTGAGGGGATGTTCTTGATTTGATGCAGCAAGAATGCAACCGCGCTATGTGTCTGTCCAATATATTATTCAGGGCTTACTAGGTCGCAAAACATATCAATGGAACTACGGCTCCTGCGTTATTTCGTGACGGTCGCCGAAGAGATGCACTTCGGCCGTGCCGCCGCGCGCCTCGCGATGACGCAGCCGCCGCTCTCGCAGGCGATCCGCGCGCTGGAAGAATCGCTCGGCGTCGCGCTTTTCGTGCGCACGAAACGGACCGTGGAGCTGACGCCCGTCGGCAAGGATCTGTTGCCGGAAGTGCGCCGCCTGCTCGCATCCGCCGATGCGCTGCGTCCGCTCGCGCAATCGCTCGCGCGCGGCGAGGCGGGCGTGCTGTCGCTCGCGTTCGTCTCCACCGCCGATTACGGGCTTCTGCCGGCGCTGCTGCGCGATTTCGGTGCGCGTCATCCCGGCGTGCGTCTGCAACTGACCGAAGCGACGAGCGACGTGCAGATCGACGAACTCGTCGCCGGGCGCGTCGATGCGGGCCTCGTCATTCCGCCGCTGCCGCCGCGTTACGCGTCGTCGCTCGAGTATGTGCCGATCGCGCGCGAGCCGCTGATGATCGCGATGTCCGAGAAGCAGGCGCAAGAGCTGAATTCGAGCGAAGACGAACCCGTCGACCTGCACGATCTCGCCGCCGCGCCGCTCGTCGTCTTTCCGAGGCGTCTCGCGCCCGGCTTGCACGACATCATCATGGGCTGCTATGGCGCGGCCGGGCTCACGCCGCGTATCGGCCAGGAGGCGATCCAGATGCAGACCATCGTGAGCCTCGTGTCCGCCGGCATGGGCGTCGCGCTCGTGCCGCAATCGCTGCGTCATCTAAGGCGCACGGGCGTCGTGTATCGTCCGCTTCTCGATCCCGGTCCTTTCGTGGAAACGGGGCTGGTATGGCGGATCGCGGAAGTGAGTCCGGTGCTCGCCGGGTTCATCGAAATCGTCCGTTCGAGGGCCGAAAGCGCCGGTTCTGTATGATTCGCCCCTGTAGCCCGCTTAAAGATTCCCACATCAGAATGCTCATACATCCCAATTTCGATCCCATCGCGATTCATCTCGGACCGCTCGCCGTGCGCTGGTACGGCCTCATGTACCTGGTGGCGTTCGTGTCGGCCATCGTCATCGGCCGGTTGCGGCTGCGGCTGCCTTATGTCGCCGCGCAAGGCTGGACCGTGAAGGACATCGACGACATGCTGTTCTACGGCGTGCTCGGCACGATTCTGGGCGGGCGCATTGGCTACGTGCTGTTTTACAAGGCCAGTTATTACGCCGCGCATCCGCTCGATATCTTCAAGGTATGGGAAGGCGGGATGTCGTTTCACGGCGGCTTTCTCGGCGTGACGCTCGCGATGGTGCTGTTCGCGTATCACCGCAAGCGCACGTGGCTGCAGGTGACGGATTTCGTCGCGCCGATGGTGCCGCTCGGTCTCGCGGCGGGGCGACTCGGCAATTTCATCAACGGCGAGCTGTGGGGCCGCGTGACGGACCCGAACGCGCCGTGGGCGATGCTCTTCCAGAACTCGACGAACGACGACGCCGTGTGGCTCTCGAAGAATCCGCAGCTCGACGCGCAGTATCACCTCACGGAAATTTTTCAGCGTTACCACATGCTGCCGCGTCATCCGTCGCAGTTGTACGAAATCGCGCTGGAAGGGCTCGTGCTGTTCATCGTGATCTGGACGTTCTCGCGCAAGCAGCGTCCGGTCGGCGCGATTTCGGCGCTGTTCCTGATCGGTTATGGACTCGCGCGCTTCACCGTGGAATTCGCGCGTGAGCCGGACGATTATCTCGGCTTGCTCGCGCTCAATCTCTCGATGGGCCAATGGCTTTCGCTGCCGATGATCGTCGCCGGCGTGGTAATGATGGTGTGGGCCTACAAGCGCAATCTGCGCCTGCCGCCCGAATCCGCAAAGGCTTGAGGAAAGAGCGGGGCGGTCGAACGCCGCCCCGCGTGAACAGCGTGAGCGACGTTTAGCGTCCCATTTGTACGGAGCCGGAAACGTCGACTGTCACCGTGGTCGTGCCGGCTTCCATCGCGATCGGGGCCATCTTCGCATCGGCGCTCATCGCGCGCGATTGCATCATCATGACGGGACGCGGCTGCGCGCCGCTCCGTCCGACATTCACTTCCCGAATCGTGAAATTGCTGTAGCCGAAGCCTTGCGCGGCGCTTTGCGCCTGCTTGCGGAACGAATCGATGGCTTGCGAGACGAGCTTTTGCTCGGCCGCGCGCTGCGCTTCGGGCGACAGCGAGAACGCGACGCTACCCACTTGCATCGACGAACTCATCTTGCCCGCGAGCTTCGATGCCGCCGCGAAGTCATGCGATTCGAGCACGACTTCCGTGCGCCCGCGCCACGCGGAAATCTTGCCGTCGCGATCCGTCGACGGATAGACGGTGAACGAGCCGCTCTTCGCGGTCACGCCGTCGACACCTTTGGCTTCGCGTAACGCGGCCTCGGCGCGCTGATTGAGCGTGCTGGTGAGCGACGACGGATCGGCCGCTTCCTGTTCGTAGAAGAGCGTGATGTTGACGACATCCTGCGGCACTTGCGCGCTCGCTTGTGCGGAGAGCGAGAGCACGCCCGAGGGCTGTGGCTGCGTTATCACCGTCTGCGCAGCGGCGGTTTGAGACAACGTAAGCGCGGCACCGGACATCGCGAGCAGGGCGAAGGCGGCGGCGGTTTTCTTATTGAGCATCGAAGGACTCCGTGACATCGCGTACGTGCGACGGGATTTAGTCGCATTCGTGAAGTCGTAAGTTCCTTGTTAGACGAGGTGCTCGGTAATAAATCGCCATTGCGCTTCGGTCACGGGCGTGATCGAGAGCCGGTTGCCGCGCGCGAGCACTTGCATGTCGGCAAGCTCTGGATGTTCGCGCAACGCGGCGAGCGATATGAGCGGCGTCTTCTTCACGAACTTCACGTCGACGAGCATCCAGCGCGGCGTTTCCTGCGTCGATTTCGGATCGTAGTAATCGCTCTTCGGATCGAATTGCGTGGGATCCGGATACGCCGTCGAGCACACTTTCGCGATGCCCGCGATGCCCGGCTCCGGGCAGCTCGAATGATAGAAGAGCACGCCGTCGCCGATCTGCATCTGATCGCGCATGAAGTTGCGCGCCTGATAGTTGCGTACGCCCGTCCACGGCAAGGTTTTTTTCGGCGCGTGCGCGAGATGATCGATGCTCGCTTCGTCCGGTTCGGACTTCATCAGCCAGTAGCGCATGGTCGTGTGCATGAATCGAAGAGCGAACGGCAGGGACAAACGAAAACGGCATCGGAAAAACCGATGCCGTTTCTTGAATGAGGTCCCCGCCACAGCCGCTAGGCCGGCATCCTGAACCTGGGTTCAAGATTGGTCGCGGTAAGCAACACTTCGGGTACATCGGACTAGCGACGCGCGCGCCCGTGCTGCAAGGTTCCGCAACCGTGCCAATGTAGCATTGGTTCAAGGAATATATGACCTTGGCGTACCAGGCAGGGAAACGTCACTCTACACCAATCGTTTGCCTTCTGCAGCCTCTTCACGCTACTTCGGCAGTTTCTTTTTTCGATTGACATTGCGCGCTGATTGACTCGACGCGCATCTGCCTTATTGCGCTTCGTGTTGCGCAATGACCGCGCCCAATTGCTCGTTCATCGAGTGCATCGTGCGGCGGATTTCTTCGGCGGGGAAGGCCTCGCCGTGACGCACGCTGTCCTGCAGCTTAAGCAATTCCGACGCCAGCGAAAGCGCCGCCATCACCGCGATGCGATCCGTGCCGCGCACGCTGCTTGCATTGCGCACTTTGTTCATTTCGGCGTCGACGCGCGCGACGGCTTCACGCAATGCGCCTTCGGTTTCCGGCGAGCACGCGAGACGATACGGCTGCCCGAGAATGGATACTTCGATCTGCGTGGTCGTCATGCCTTCTCTCCCTGATGATGCTCGCCGTGCAATTCCGTTTCATGTGCTTCCTGGGAATCGGCTTCGAGGAGATCGAGTTGATTGTCGGACTCGGCATGTTGCGCGGACTTGCCGCGCGGCAGCTTTTCGAGAATCGCGTTCAGGCGGATTTGCGCGTCGTCGATTTTCGCGGACAGCGAATCGCGTTCGGACTGCAGCGTATCGCGCTCTTCGCGCACTTGCGCGAGCTCGGCCTGCACGTTCGCATAGTCGGCGCGCAGCTGTTCGAGTTGTTCCTGCAGCGCTTGATGCGCCTGCTTGTGGCGCTCGCTGATCTGGATCAGCCGGCCGATGTTTCCTGACAGTGATTCGAGTTCGTTGAGCATGTGCTGCGTCCTCTAAAGACCTCGCATTTTAGCGCGGTTCAACGGAGCTTCCGATAAATGTCTCGTTTCGAGACGTAACAACACGCGATCTAGCGCTTAATCCTTCGAATCAAGCGCATGTCGCGATGCATTCGTGTGCAGAAAACGCGAGCGCCCCGCAACGCTCGTGATGACAGGCCGGCCGCTTCTCTTTCGCTTCTCGTTCGATTCGTCATGCGCCGCGCCAGTCTGCCCGCGCGGTTTTCTTGACGGCCCCGAACCGCGCTCCTACACTTGCCGCACTTTTGGTGCTCGCATCCGCGGATCTCGTGGATGCAGTCAAACGGGAAACAGGGAGCGAAGTCGCCGCAATCGACGACGAGCCAACCTGTGCTGCCCCCGCAACGGTAAGCGACCGCAACGCAAGTTGCAAGTCGTCTCATGCGCGTTTTTGCCGCGCGAGCGTGTCGAAATTCGTCGCACGCGCGCGACTGCAAGAAACGTGTCGATGCCACTGCGCGCCATGCGCGGGAAGGCGAGACGATTGATCGCCAGCCCGGATACCGGCCGGAGTCCGACGCATCGGCGCGCATGGCGCGGTGCGTTCGTCGCGCATCGTCCTCGCGGGGAGCGGGGTCGCGCTCACGCGAAACGGAACACTTCACACATGGTATTGCCACTGGCCGCGCTCAGAAGCGGTCTCTCCCGTCATGGCGCGCTCGTTGCGGCCATCGGCGCCTTGCCGTTCGCCGGCGCTGCACAGGCGGCCCAGACGGAAGACAGCACGCAAACGCTTGCGCCCGTCGTCGTCACATCGACGCGCGCGCCGCAGCCGCTTGCCGAATCGATTCCGCAGACATCGCTTTTTGACGAGCAGGACATCGCCGATGCAAACACAAGCGACGCGCTCGGACTCGTCGCGCTCGCGCCCGGCGTGCAGATCACGCGCAACGGCGGACCGGGCTCGAACTCGGGGCTTTTCATACGCGGTGCGGCGTCGTCGCAATCGCTCGTGCTGATCGACGGCGTGCGCGTCGAATCGGCGTCGCTCGGCGCGGCACAGCTATCGCAATTGATGCTCGACCAGATCGGGCGCGTCGAGGTCGTGAACGGCAACGTGTCGGCGCTCTATGGATCGAATGCGATTGGCGGCGTCGTGCAGATCTTCACGAAGGAAGGCGAGGCGCATCCGCCGCGCTTCAACTTCGAGGCGGAGTACGGCAGCTATCACACGCAGCGGCAATCGGCGGGCGTGAGCGGCGCGCTCGACAAGGACGGCCGCACGACCTTCAGCGTGAACGTCTCGCGCGAGAAAACCGACGGCTTCTCGTCGATCGATCCGGGAATCGCGCCCGGCGCCAATCCGAACGCGAACGGCTATCTGAACGAGAGCGTCGCGGCGACGCTGCGTCACGAGTTCAGCGACAAGTGGGACGCGGGCGTGCGCTTCCTGCAATCGAACGGCATCAACAGTTTCGACGATGCCTATGGCCAGCCGACCGATATCAACGAAACGCACGATCGCGTGCGCTCGGCGTCGGTGTTCGCGAACGGCCGCGTCACGGATAACTGGACGACGCACTTCACGATCGCGCAGGGACAGGACCGCGCGAACATCGAGCAGAACGGCGTCTATACGAGCCGTTTCGATTCGGAGAACCGGCAATATACGTGGCAGAACGACGTGCGGATCAGCGACGCGCACAAGCTGCTCTTCGGCTACGAGCATCTCGATCAGACGCTCGATTCCGATCAGTTCAGCGCGCCCGACCGTCATGTGAATTCGATGTTCGCGGGTTACGTGGGGCACATCGGCGCGAACGAGTTGCAGGCGAATCTGCGCCGCGATCAGTATTCCGATTTCGGCGGCGCGAACAGCTACTATCTGGGCTACGCGTATAACTTCGACGCGCACTGGAAGGCGAGCGCGAGCTATTCGGCCTCGTTTCGCGCGCCGAGCTTCGACGATCTCTACTATCCGCTGAGCGGCAATCCGTCGATTCAGCCGGAGCGCAGTCATTCGGTCGAGGCGGCGTTGCAGTACGCATCGAATGCGCTCGGCGTGGTGCGCGTGACGCTTTTTCAGACGCGCTATTCGAATTTGATCGATTACGTGTCCGACGGCGGCTTCTACTATGTCGCGCAGAACGTCGGGCGCGCGAAGGTGCAGGGCATCGAGGGATCGTGGGCGGGGCACGTCGGCGCAACGGATGTGCGCGCGGGCGTCACGTTCCAGAATCCCGTCGACGAAACGAATCACGAGGATTTGACGCGGCGCGCGCGGCATTTCGCGACGCTGACGGCGCATCGCACGATCGGGCCGTGGCGCGTCGGTGGCGAATGGATCGTGAGCGGTCAACGCAGCGATTACGATTCGACGCTCGCGGGCTACGGCATCGTGAATCTGTCGGCGCGCTACGACATCTCGAAGTCGTGGTACGTCACGGCGCGCATCGACAACCTGTTCGACAAGGACTATGAACTTGCGTACTCGTACAACACGCCACGACGCGGCGCGTACATCACGTTGGGCTGGCATCCGTCGTGAGCCGCGTGGCTGAACGTCCGCGCGCGATGAACGCGAGCCGCGCCACCGCGATCTGGATCGCGCTCGGCGCAGCGACGCTCGTCGTGCTGGTCGCGTCGCTCGCGATGGGCAGCGTCGCGTTGCCCGTATCGCGCGCGATCGGCGCGCTCTTTCACGCGCACTCGGCGACGCCCGATATCGCCGATGACATCGTGCTGACCTTGCGTCTGCCGCGCGCGCTCGCGGGCTTCGCGTCGGGCGCATTGCTCGCGTTCGCCGGCGCGCTGCTGCAAGTGCTGTTGCGCAATCCGCTGGCGGAACCGTACGTGCTCGGCGTATCCGGCGGCGCGGCAACCTTCGCGCTTGCCGCGATGCTCGGGTCGCTGCCGTGGTGGGGCGTAGATATCGCGGCTTGCGCGGGCGCGTTCGCATCGATCGTTCTGGTCCTCGGACTCGCGCGCAAGGACTTGTGGCAAAGCGGACAGGACGCATCGCCGAGGCTCTTGCTGACGGGTGTCGTGATCGCATCGGGATGGGGCGCGCTCATCACGCTGATCCTGAGCGTCGCGCCCGAGAACCGTTTGCGCGGCATGATCTTCTGGCTGACGGGCGATCTCAACGGCGCGGCGGCGCCATGGCCCGCGCTGATCGCGCTCGCCGTCGTGCTCGCGGTCATCGTTCCCGTCGCACCGCAACTGAACGTGCTCTTGCGCGGCGATACGACCGCGCGCGCGCTCGGCGTGCCGGTCGAGCGCTTGCGTCTGCGCGTGTATCTCGTCGCATCGATCGCGGCGGCGGCCGCCGTGACGACGGCGGGCACCATCGGCTTCGTCGGGCTCGTCGTGCCGCATCTGCTGCGCCTCGCGTTCGGCAACGATCAGCGCATGCTCGTGCCCGCCGCCGCGCTCGCGGGCGGACTCGCGGTGATGGCCGCCGATCTCGTCGCGCGCACGGTGATCGCGCCCGCGCAATTGCCGGTCGGCGTCGTCACGGCATTGATCGGCGTCCCGATGTTCCTGTGGATGCTGCTGCGGAGGCCGCGATGATTTTGCGGCTCGACGCCATCGTGCTTCGCGCGGGTAAGCGCACGCTCATCGACGGGCTCACGCAGTCGATCGAAGCGGGCGAAATGTGGTGCATCGCCGGGCCGAACGGCGCGGGCAAGACGACGCTCATCAACGTGCTCGCCGGGATTGCGAAAGCCGCATCGGGCAGCGTGTCGCTCGACGGCCGCGCGCTCGCGTCATGGCGCGCGACGGAACTCGCGCGCGCGCGCGCTTTGATGCCGCAAGCCGCGCACGACGCCTTCAGCGCGAGCGTGCTCGATACCGTGCTGCTCAACCGCTTTCCGCATCTCACCGGCTGGGGCTGGGAGAGCGACGAGGATCGCGCCGCCGCGTACGCCGCGCTCGAAACGTTGGGTCTCGCATCGTTCGCGTCGCGCGACGTGCTGACGCTTTCCGGCGGCGAACGCCAGCGTGTCGCGCTCGCCGCCGTGCTGTGCCAGAACGCGCCGCTGCTGTTGCTCGACGAACCGCTTTCGCATCTCGACCTGCATCATCAGATCGATTGCCTGCACGCGTTGCGCGACGCGGCGCGCGCGCACAAGCGCACCGTAATCTTCTCGTGCCACGATCTGAATCTCGCGCGCCGTTTCGCGACGCACGCGCTTCTGCTCGACGGGAACGGCGGCGCTCATGCGGGACTCGTCGCCGACGTGCTCACGGCCGAACGCGCCAGCGCCGCATTCGGCTATCCGCTCGCGTTGATTCGCGATGGCGAGCACGAAGCGCTCGTGCCTTCCATCCCTCGCTCATGAAAGGAATTCCGATGTCCACGAATAACGGCATCCCGATGCCCCGCGCGCTCGACCGCGCCATCGAAGGCGAACTGCGCCGCATCATCGACACGAAGACGAAGCCGCCCGGCAGTCTCGGGCGGCTCGAAGACATCGCGCTGCAAATGGGCCTGATTCAACGCACGGCGAAGCCGCGCATCGAGCGTCCCGCGATGATCGTCTTCGCGGGCGATCACGGCATCGCGAAAGAGGGCGTGAGCTCGTATCCGCAGGAAGTGACCGCGCAGATGGTCGCGAATTTTCTGGCGGGCGGCGCTGCGATCAACGCGCTGTCGCGCTCGGTCGGCATGACGCTCGAAGTCGTCGATGCGGGCGTCGCGACGCCGATTCCCATCGATCATGGATACGAGCGTCTGTCGCTCGGGCTCGGCACGCGCAACTTCGCGCACGAACGCGCGATGTCGCGCGAGACCGCGCTCGAAGGCATCGCGCGCGGCGCGGCGCGCGTGCGGCATCACGCGTCGCTCGGCACGAACGTGATCGGCTTCGGCGAAATGGGCATCGCGAATACGTCGGCGGCGGCATGTTTGATGAGCCGTCTGTGCGTTCTTTCGATCGACGAGTGCGTCGGGCGCGGCACCGGTCTCGACGAGCGAGGACTCGCGCACAAGCGCGAGGTGCTGTCTAAAGCGCTCGCGCTGCATCGCGATGAAGGCGATGCGATCGACACGCTCGCGACCTTCGGCGGCTTCGAAATCGCGATGATGACGGGCGCGTATCTCGCCGCCGCGTGCGCGGGCATGACGATACTCGTCGATGGTTTCATCGCGACTTCCGCGTTGCTGGTTGCATCGAAGATGGCGCCTGACGTGCTCGACTATTGCGTGTTCGCGCATGCATCGAACGAGACGGGGCATCGCCGGATGCTCGCGCATTTCGGTGCCGCGCCGCTGCTGCAACTCGAGTTGCGTCTGGGCGAAGGCACGGGCGCGGCGCTCGCGTTGCCGATCCTGCGCGCGGCCGTCGCGTTCGTCGACGAAATGGCGAGCTTCGAGTCGGCGGGCGTCTCGAATAAAGCCGACTGAGATGCGCCCGCTCGACGAACTGCGCTATTTCTTCACCGCGCTCGGCTATTTCACGCGCGTGCCGGTGCCGCGCTGGGTCGGCTTCGAGCGCGACTATCTGAACGCGGCGGCGCGCTATTTTCCGCTCGTCGGCGCGATGGTCGGCGGCGTCGCGGCGCTGGTGTATCTCGCGGCGTTGCGCGTGTTTCCGGCGGGCATCGCGGTGCTGCTTTCGATGGCCGCGACGCTCGTCTTGACCGGCGCGTTTCACGAAGACGGACTCGCCGATTGCGTCGATGCCTTCGGCGGCGCATACACGCGCGAGGACGCGTTACGCATCATGCACGACTCGCGCATCGGCGCGTTCGGCGCGATTGCGTTGATGATCGCGCTCGCGCTGAAATGGCAGACGCTCGCCGCATTGCCGCCGCAACGCGTCGCGTGGACGATGATCGCCGCGCACGCCGCGAGCCGCGCGTTCGCAATCAGCTATCTCGTCACGCTCGATTACGTGCGCGCCGAAGGCAAGGCGAAGCCGGTCGCGCAGCGCATGAGCGTGTCGTCGTTCGCGCTGGCGCTCGCGTTCGGCCTGCCGTGGCTCTTCGTGACCGACTGGAAGCTCGCGTGCGTGACGATCGTCGCGCTGATCGTTCTGCGCTTGTTCATCGGACGGTACTTCGTGCGGCGCATTGGCGGTTACACGGGCGATTGCCTCGGTTTCGCGCAGCAAGTGTTCGAGATCGCGATCTATCTCATAGGGCTCGCATGGATCTCGTCCTGATCCGGCATCCGGAAGTCGCCGTCGATGCGGGCGTTTGCTACGGGCAAACCGATGTGCCTTTGCAGCGCGATGCGCGCGAATCGGCGAGCGCGTTGACGGCGCGCATGAAGGCGCTGAACGTGCCCCCATGCGTCGATGGATGGCACGCGAGTCCGCTCGTGCGTTGCGCTTCGATCGCGCGTGCGCTGGGCGGCGACGTTCATCTCGACGCACGTCTGGCCGAAATGCACTTCGGCGCGTGGGAAGGGCGCGCGTGGGACGCGATCGATCGCGCGCTGATCGATGCATGGGCCGACGATATCGCCCATGCGCGTCCGCACGGCGGCGAGAGTCTCGCGCAGTTCGCGCATCGCGTGATCGCGTGGTTCGATGCGACGTGTGTCGATGAACGGGCCGTGCATGTCGTCGCGCATGCGGGCGTCGTGCGCGTGCTTGCTGCGCATCTGCTCGGCGTCGCGCGTGAATCGGCGTTGCAATGGCCGCTCGATTTCGGCGGGATCGCGTGGTTCAGGCGCGTGCGCGGGCAGTGGCTGCTTGTGCGGTGGAACGCCTGACTACTTCGTCCTCCGCTCGCGCGCGATTTCCAAATCGCGGCACAGCTCATCCGCGCCCAGCGCAAGCCGCGGCGTCGGCCGATTGATGAGATCGCCGTCGATGCCGAAAAGATTGCCGCGCGCCACCGCCGTCATCGATGTCCAGCGCCGCCATCTTTCGAGCGCGGGCAACGGGCGATCGGGCTTCGTCGCGCCGGGTGTCGCCGTGACGATCGCTTCCGGATTCGCCGCGAGCACGGCTTCGGTCGATATCGTCGGCACGCGCGGTTTCTCGGCTGCGAACACGTTCGCGCCGCCGCACAAGCCGATCACTTCGTCGAAAACGTTGTCGCGATTGAGCGTCATCAACGGATCGTCCCACACCTGATAGAACACGCTCACGCGCGGCCGTTCCGCGTAACGCGCACGCAATCGCGCAATCGCGCGCGTGAAGGCATCGGACGCGGCGCGTGCCTCATTCTGCGTGCCGAGCAGCGCGCCGAGCTTGCCGATGCTCGCCGCGATATCGTCGAGATGCTTCGGCTCGCTGAAATAGATCGGCACGCCGAGCGCCTGCAGCCGATCCATCTGACGCGCCGCATTTCCATGCCGCCACACGACGATCAGATCCGGATGCAACGCGACGATGCGTTCGAGATCGAGCGCCTTGTTGTCGCCGACGCGGGCAATCGCCTGCGCCTCTTTCGGATAATCGCTATACGTCACCGCGCCGACGACGCGCGCGCCGCCGCCCGCCGCGAACAGCAACTCGGTCACATGCGGCGCGAGACTGACGACACGTTCGGCGGGCTTCGCGAGCGTGACGGACGCGCCGCTGTCATCGACGACGGTGATCGCATGCGCTTGCGTCACCGCGAAGCCGATCAGCAGGGCAATCGCACGGCACAACCTCACGCGCAAATCTCCCGCAGCGCGAGCGACAGGCGCGCCCAGTCGCCTTCCGCGCCTGGCAATCCGATGCGCAGGCTCGGCGTCATGCCGGGCGGATCGAAAAGACGCGTCCAGATGCCGCGCAACGCGAGCGCGTGTTGCAGTTCGGGCGCTTTCGGCGTCGCTGTCCACGCGAAAAGCGGCGTCGCGCGCACGTCGAAACCGTAGATCGCGATCGATGCGGCAAGGCGCGCGCCATCGCGATGCAGACGCTCGCGCATTTCGCGCTGCCACGCGATATCGGCGAAAGCGGCGGCGACCGCATGTCGCGCCGGGCCGCTCACGGTCCATGCGCCGAGCGCGTCGCGCAACGCGTCGGCGAGCGCGGGCGCGGCCAGCACGAAACCCGCGCGAATGCCCGCGAGCCCGAAAAACTTGCCGACCGAGCGCAGCACGACGAGCCCGTCGTGCGCCGTCTCGCTCGCCAGCGACGATGCGGGATCGGTATCGGCGAACGCTTCATCGACGATCAGCGTGCCGCCGCGCGAGGCGAGCTGTTCGTGCCAGGAAAGCAGCGTGTCGGGCGCGACGCGCTCGGCCGTCGGATTGTTCGGATTGGCGACGATGACGTGATCGAACGTATCGGGCAAATCGTGCTTCGTGATGTCGAGCGTGGCGATCGCGTGGCCCGCGCGTGCGAACGCGGGCGCGTATTCGCCGTACGTGAGCGGCGCGACGGCCGCCGTGCCGCGGCGCAAAAGCGCGGGCAACGCGCGTATCGCCGCCTGCGATCCCGCCACCGGCAACGCGAGCGGCGCGCCGTAGTAGCGCGCGGCGTCTTCGGCGAGGCCGTCGTCGTCTTCGGGCAGGCGCCGCCACGCATCGGGCGCGACGGGCGGCACCGGATAGCCGTGCGGATTGATGCCGGTCGACAGATCGAGCCAGTCATCGAGAGATATCGCGTAGCGGCGCGCGGCCTCGCGCAGATTGCCGCCGTGCCGGATGGATTGCGTCATGTCAGTCAGCCACTCGTCGTTACGCTCAGAACCGCGATCATCAATAGCACCGCGAGCCACATCAATGTCGCGCGCTCGACGAGCCGCAACGCCGCGACGACATGCTTCGCCGTCGCCGGATGGCCCGCGCCGAGCGTCGGACGCGTTTCGAGCACGCCGTGGTACACCGCCGCGCCGCCGATCAGCACGTTGAGACTGCCGGCCCCCGAGGCCATTACCGGCCCCGCGTTCGGGCTATCCCACGAGCGCGCCTGCGTGCGCCAGCAGTGCCACGCCATGTGCGTGTCGCCGGCGAGCGCGTAGGTCGCGGCCGTGAGGCGCGCGGGGATGAAGTTGAGCACATCGTCGAAGCGCGCGGCCGCCCAGCCGAAACGCAGAAAGCGCGGCGTGCGATAACCCCACATCGCGTCGAGCGTGTTGGCGAGGCGGAACATCAGCGCGCCGGGGCCGCCCGCGACCGCGAACCAGAAGAGCGCGCCGAAGATCGCATCGTTGCCGTTTTCCAGCGCCGATTCGACCGCCGCGCGCGAGAGCGCGTTTTCATCGGCTTGGGATGTATCGCGCGACACGATGCGCGACGTCAGCACGCGCGCGTGATCGATATCGCCGAAACTCAACGCGCGAGCGATCGGCGCGATGTGCTGGCGCAGGCTTTTCGCGCCGAGGGCGAACCAGAGCAGCAGAACATGCACGAGACACGCATACGCGAACGGCAGCGCGCCGACCAGAAACCACGCGATGCCGACCGGCGGCGCGACCAGCGCGAACCACG
Source organism: Caballeronia sp. NCF2 (assembly GCF_023631205.1). Lineage (NCBI taxonomy): Bacteria > Pseudomonadati > Pseudomonadota > Betaproteobacteria > Burkholderiales > Burkholderiaceae > Caballeronia > Caballeronia sp. NCF2. Next base: position 44,887 of record NZ_JALQDN010000006.1, read on the forward strand.
CGAGGATGCCCGCCGGCCGCGCGCGAAAGCCGGTGTTCACGCGCGCTTCGAGCTTCGTCGCGAGATTGCCGAAGCCGACGAGCGGATGCCGCGCGCGCGGCTCGCCTAAGATGCGATCGACGATCACGCCGAGCACGGCGAGAAGCGCCATTGCGTAGGCGGAGAGAAGGAGCATCGCGCTAACCCTTGAGCGCGAGCGGAAGGCCCGCGACCATCAGCGTCGCGCGTGTGCTCGCGGCCGCGACGCGCTGATTCAGCCGGCCGAGTTCATCGACATAAAGACGCGTGACGGAGCCGAGCGGCACGACGCCCAGCCCGATTTCGTTGCTCACGACGATCACTTTGCCTTTCGTCTGCCCGAGCGTTGCGTCGAATTGCGCGAAGGCATCGCGGGCGCTGTCGGGCAGAACGGCGATTTCGTCGCTCATCGCTTCTTTCGAAAAAAGCAGATTCGCGAGCCACAGCGTCAGGCAGTCGATCAGCACGCAATGTCCCGCGCGATCCGCTTCGCGCAACGCGCCCGCGAGATCGAGCGGCGCTTCGACGAGCGTCCAGTGTGCGGGCCGGCGCCCGCGATGCAGCTTCACGCGTTCGGCGAACTCCGCGTCGCCGACGCGCGCAGTCGCGATATACGTCACGGGCAGGCCGCTTTCGGCGGCGAGCCGTTCGGCGTGCGCGCTCTTGCCGGAGCGTGCGCCGCCGAGGATGAAAGTGAGGTCGGGGGTCATCGCGATATTGTACTGACGGGCTAAGATAGCGCGTCGCTCTTCATGAGAATCCTCCGATGCCATTCACGCCACGCGGCACGCTGATGATCCAGGGCACGACGTCCGATGCCGGCAAAAGCACGCTCGTCGCCGGATTGTGCCGCCTCGCCCGGCGCGGCGGCGTGCGCGTCGCGCCGTTCAAGCCGCAGAACATGGCGCTCAATAGCGCAGTGACCGTCGATGGCGGCGAGATCGGCCGCGCGCAGGCGCTTCAGGCGATCGCGGCGGGCGTCGATGCGCGCATCGACTTCAATCCGGTCCTGCTCAAGCCGACGAGCGATCGCGGCGCGCAGGTCATCATCCACGGTCACGCGCACGCGAACCTCGACGCGCGCGCGTATCACGCGTACAAGCGCATCGCGTTCGACGCCGTGCTCGCGTCGTACGAGCGCTTGCAGAAGGACTTCGACGCGGTGATCGTCGAAGGCGCGGGCAGTCCCGCCGAAATCAATCTGCGCGACGGCGATATCGCCAACATGGGCTTCGCGGAGCGCGTCGATTGCCCGGTCGTGCTCGTCGCCGATATCGATCGCGGCGGCGTGTTCGCGCATCTCGTCGGCACGCTCGCGTGTTTGTCGGAGAGCGAAAGGGCGCGCGTTCGCGGCTTCGTCATCAACCGGTTTCGCGGGGATATCGGCTTGTTGAAGCCGGGGCTCGACTGGCTGGAAGCGCAGACGGGCAAGCCGGTGTTCGGCGTGCTGCCGTATCTGCACGGCCTGACGCTCGACGCCGAGGACATGCTGCCGAGCCAGCCGCACACGCGGGGCGATGCACCCGCGCTGAAGGTGATCGTGCCGGCGCTGCCGCGCATCAGCAATCACACGGATTTCGATGCGCTGCGGGCGCATCGTCAGATCGACTTCAGCTATGTGCGCGCGGGCGTTGCGCCGCCGCCCGCCGATCTGATCGTGCTGCCCGGTTCGAAGAGCGTGCAGCGCGATCTCGCATGGCTGCGCGAAAACGGCTGGGATCGCGCGATCGAACGGCATCTGCGATACGGCGGCAAGGTGCTCGGCATATGCGGCGGCATGCAGATGCTCGGACGCGAGATCGACGATCCCGATGGCGTCGAAGGCGCGGCGGGGTGCGTGGGCGGCCTCGGGCTGCTCGATCTCTCGACCGTGCTAACGCCGCAGAAGCAACTGGAGAATGTCACCGGACGGTTGACCATCGGCGATGCCAAAGCGCCCGTGCGCGGCTATGAAATCCACATGGGCCGCACGCGCGGACCGGCGCTCGCGCGGCCGCTGGTCGCGCTGGACGGCGGGCGTGTCGACGGCGCGGTATCGGATGACGGCCAGATCGCCGCGACGTATCTGCACGGCGTTTTCGATACGCCCGAAGCCTGCGCCGCGCTGCTCGCATGGGCGGGCGTAAAAGACGCCGAGCTGCTCGATTATCCGGCGCTGCGCGAGGCGTCGCTGGATCGCCTCGCCGATTCGTTCGCGCAGTCGCTCGATCTGGACGCGCTACAAGCTGCCTTCGGTCAATAAAGAATCATCTGCGTGCAACGGAACATGGCGATCAGCTTGCCGTCGCCGTTCGTGACCGTCGCGTCCCACACCTGCGTGCTGCGCCCGAGGTGCACGGCCGTCGCCTTCGCGACGATCCTGCCTTCGCGCGCCGTCGAAACGTGGTTGCTCTTCAGTTCGAGCGTCGTGAAGTTCTGCGCCTTCTCCGGCAGATGCGCGATGCACGCGTAGCCGCAACACGTATCCGCGAGGCCGACGACCGTCGCCGCATGCAGAAAGCCATTCGGCGCGAGCAATTCCGGGCGGATCGTGAGTTCGCCGCTCAACTGGCCCTGATCGAGCGAGATCAGTTGCACGCCGAGCAGCTCGGGCAGGCGGCCTTTCTGGCGATTGCGAAGGAAATCGAGCGTGACATCGGGGCGAAGGGGCGTCATGAGCGTTCGGTCGGTTGAAATGGAGGAAGGCGTACGGCCGTTCGGGAGAGATGCCGGCCGCGCGAGTTTTGCCGATAATATCAACGCTCGAAATCATGCACCTGTTCTAGTCAAGACGAAATCGTGCGCGGCGCGGAAACACTGCGCGAGCGCGCCCAACAAAATCCAGGACACTTCATGACCGTGATCGTGGTGGCAAATCCTAAAGGCGGCGTCGGCAAAAGCACGCTCGCAACCAATCTGGCCGGCTATTTCGCGGCGCAAGGCGAATGGGTCGCGCTCGCGGATCTCGACAAGCAGCGCTCGTCGCACGCGTGGCTTTCGCTGCGCGTCGATATGCTGCCGAAGATCGAGGAATGGGCCGTCGACGTCGATTCTCCCGCGAAGCCGCCCAAAGGTCTGGAGAAAGCCGTCGTCGATACGCCCGCCGGCGTGCACGGCAACCGCCTGTCGCTCGCGCTGGATCTCGCCGATAAAGTGATCGTGCCGCTCCAGCCGTCGATGTTCGACATCCTCGCGACGCAGGACTTTCTCACGCGGCTATCGAAGGAGAAGGCGGTGAGGAAGGGCGCGATTCAGGTCGGCGTGGTCGGCATGCGCGTCGATGCACGCACGCGCTCGGCCGAACAGTTGCATCGTTTCGTCGAAGGACTCGATTTGCCGGTGCTCGGCTTCTTGCGCGATACGCAGAACTACGTGCAGCTCGCCGCGCACGGCCTCACGATCTGGGACGTGGCCAAAAGCCGCGTCGAAAAGGATCTGGAGCAGTGGGAGCCGATCATCGACTGGGTGTCGAAGAAATGAAAAAAGCCGGCGTCCGTTGAGGAACGCCGGCTTCGTCGGACGAAAACCGCCCGGAAATCAGGTCCAGTTCTGCGTCGGGACGTGATCGCGGCTGCCCTTGATGCGATTGTCCTCGTCGACGAACACGAGGTTCGGCTTCCAGCCCGCCTTGATCTCTTCCTCGTCGACTTGCGCGAACGCCGCGATGATGACGAGATCGCCGAGTTGCGCGCGGCGCGCCGCCGAGCCGTTCAGCGAAATCATGCCGCTGCCGCGCTCGCCCTTGATCGCGTACGTGGTCAGGCGCTCGCCGTTGTTCACGTTCCAGATGTCGATCTGCTCGTTTTCCATCAGGTTCGCGGCGTCGAGCAGGTCTTCGTCGATCGCGCACGAGCCTTCGTAATGCAATTCGCAATGCGTGACCGTCGCGCGGTGAATCTTCGATTTCAACAAGGTGCGCTGCATGATGCTTCCTTCCTTCAGATTTCCAGATTGTCGATGAGACGCGTCGCGCCGAGCTTGGCCGCCGCGACCACGACGAGCGGCGCGTCGGTTTCGTCGGCGCCCGGCGCGATCAGGTTCGAGCGTTTGCGCACGCTGATGTAGTCCGGCTTCCAGCCGCGGTCGGCGAGCGCGTTCATCGCGTCGCGTTCGAGTGCGGCGATATCGCGATTGCCCGACAGCACGGCTTCGCGCACGCGCTGCAACGCGGCGGCGAGCTGCGGCGCTTCGGCGCGCTCGTCGGCGGACAGGAAGCGGTTGCGCGACGACAGCGCGAGGCCGTCTTCATCGCGCACGGTTTCCGCCGCGACGATTTCCGTCGGCAGCGCGAACTGATGGCACATGGCGCGCACGATCATCAACTGTTGATAATCCTTCTTGCCGAACACCGCGACGCGCGGCTGCACGCACGACATCAGTTTCATGACGACGGTGCACACGCCCGTGAAAAAGCCGGGGCGGAATTCGCCTTCGAGAATGTCGCCGAGATTGTGCGGCGGATGCACGCGATACTCCTGCGGCTCCGGATACATGTCCGTCTCGGTCGGCGCGAACAGCACGTAGACGTTCTCCTTCTGCAGCTTTTCGATGTCGTCCTGCAGCGTGCGCGGATATTTGTCGAAATCTTCGTTCGGGCCGAACTGCAGACGATTCACGAAAATGCTCGCGACCACGGGATCGCCGTGCTGGCGCGCGAGACGCATCAGGGAGAGATGGCCTTCGTGGAGGTTGCCCATCGTCGGGACGAAGGCGGTTCGGTTCTGGCCGCGCAACTGGTCGCGCAGTTCGTGGATGGAGCTGATGACTTTCATCGAGCGGGTGTCTCCTGTCGAGCGGCCGGTGCGCCGCCACGCGGAAAAAGATAAGAAAGACTAGGCAGGAGAATACGCGAGCCGCACGTAGATCGGCGCGTAGGGTTCGGCCTGCGTGATTTCGATCAGCGATTCGCGCGACAGCTCCAGCATCGCGATGAAGTTCACGACGACTACCGGCACGCCGCGCGTGGTGTCGAAGAGTTCCGTGAACTCCATGAAGCGCGCGTTCTGCAGACGCCGCAGGATCACGCTCATGTGCTCGCGCACCGAAAGCTCTTCGCGCGTGATCTTGTGATGCTGCACGAGCTTCGCGCGCTTGATGACGTCGGCCCACGCGGCGCGCAGGTCGTTCATGTCGACGTCGGGGAAGCGCTGCTCGGCGGACTGCTCGATGTAAATGTCCGCGCGCAGGAAGTCGCGGCCGAGTTGCGGCAACTGGTCGAGCTTCTGCGCGGCGAGTTTCATCTGCTCGTATTCGAGCAGACGCCGCACGAGTTCGGCGCGCGGATCTTCGGCTTCCTCGCCGGTGTCGGCCTTCTTGACCGGCAGCAGCATGCGCGACTTGATCTCGATCAGCATCGCGGCCATCAGCAGATATTCCGACGCCAGCTCGAGATTCGATTCGCGAATCTGATCGACGTAGCCGAGATATTGCGCGGTGACATCCGCCATCGGGATGTCGAGCACGTTGAAGTTCTGCTTGCGGATGAGATAGAGCAGCAGGTCGAGCGGGCCTTCGAAGGCTTCGAGAAAGATCTCGAGCGCGTCGGGCGGGATGTACAGGTCGGTCGGCAGCTTCCAGAGCGGCTCGCCGTACAGGTGCGCGATCGCGACGCCGTCGATGGTGTCGGGCGTCGAATCGGTTGCGGGCGTGGCGAGCGCCACGGCACGGTCTTCCCGGGCTTCGTCGCGCTTTGCCTCAGACGGCGAATGCGCGGACGATTGCGGCTCGCGGCCTGCTGCGCTCACGTTCAGAAGTTCTGGTAATAGACGTAGGGCGTCTGGTTCACGCGCGATTGCTGCTGCGTGGTGCGCTCGTCGAGGTCGATCGGCTGCTTGTCCCACAGTAGCGCGCGGCCGCGGCGCTGTTCTTCTTCCAGCGAGGGCTTCTGCTCTTTCAACTGATTGATGAACTGGGTGATATCCGACTGATACATGATCCGGCTTCCGTTGAGGTCGAGGCGTGAGCCTGTGATTTTGCCTGTGCGCGCAATTTTACCGCAAGCGCGCGGCAGTTTCGTCGCCCGGAAGGCGCACGCGCGTGCAGCTTTCGCGGAACCCACGCGGCGCGCAGCCGTCCAACGGCGCACGTCCGGCGCGAGATGGCCGCTTTTGCGGCGTGCGTCCATGCCGATGTGGTGAAATAGCGCCTGCGTCCGATTGCGTCGGCTGCAAGTTTTACCTCGAATCCCACTTTTTCCCGATGCCGGAGGTCACGTTTGGCGGGGCGTTCGTTTGATCCGCTGCGCGCGTGGCGCGTAAGGCCGCGCGGCATGAGCCGCTGGCCGGCCCTGATTGTGGCGCTCGTCGCGTTCGGCTTCGCTGCGCCCGCTTGCGCCAAGTACGACGTCGACATCGACGCGCCGCGCAGCATCAAGAAGCTGCTGAAGGAGAACCTCGATCTCTCCCGTTTCGCCAAGCGCGACGACGTCAGCGACGACCAGTTCCAGTTCCTCGTCACCGCGACGCCGAAGGACGTGCGCGATCTCGTCGCGACGGAAGGCTATTTCACGCCCATCGTGCGTACGGACGTCACGACCGTCGACGACAAGCGCAACGTCAAGGTGAGCGTCGATCCCGGCCCGCGCACGATGGTCGCCTCGGTGCAACTGAATTTCACGGGCGCGGTGACGACCGAAGATCGCGCGCAGGAGAACGCGGCGCGTTTCGCTTTTTCGGTCAGCGAAGGCGATCCTTTCACGCAAAGCGGCTGGGACGACGCGAAAAACGCCGCGCTGCGGGCCCTGCAATCGAAACGCTATCTCGGCGCGAAGATCGTGCGTTCGCAGGCGCGCATCAATCCGCGCGCGCATCTGGCCGATCTCTCCGTGACGTTCGACAGCGGCCCGACCTTCACGCTCGGCAAGCTCGAGGTGAGCGGCCCGAAGCGCTATCCCGCGTGGATCATCGACCATGTGAATCCGATCCGCGAAGGCGAGGTCTACGACATCGCTCGCCTGAACGAGTTGCAGCGCCAGATCCAGAACACGCCGTATTACGCGAGCGTCGCGATCGATGCGGACAGCGACGTGAACAAGCCGGTCGACACACCGCTGCATGTGAAGGTGAGCGAGTATCCGTACAACAGCATCCGCTACGGCGTGGGTTACGCGACGGACACGGGTTTCCACATTCAGGGCGCCTACAGCTATCTCAATACGTTCGGCGCGGCGTACCCGTTCACGATTTCCGGGCGGCTCGACCAGACGCAGCAATACGGCCGCGTGCAACTCGCGATGCCGCCCGATTCGTCCGGCTGGGTCAACGCCGTGTTCGGCTCGTACACGATCACCGACGTCTCGAGCACGAAGATCTATAGCGGGCGCGTCGGCGTGCAGCGTTCGCGCTCGCGTCAGAACATCGACACGACGTATTCGCTGACCTTCTACGACGACCGCCTGACGCAGAACGAGCCGAATCCGTCGACGGCGCGTGCGCTCGTGCCCGCGTGGAGCTGGGTGCGCCGCGACGTCGACGATCCGCTGTTTCCGCGCCGCGGCAACATCATCCGCGCGGAGGCGGGTTTCGCCGTCAAGGGCGTGATGGCCGATCAGACTTTCGCGCGCCTGTACACCAACGCGCTGCAATACGTGCCGCTCGGCAAGAACGATCTGCTCGTGTTTCGCGCGGAGTTCGGCGGCGTGTTCACGAGCGGGCCGTCGAGCGGCGTGCCGGCTTCGCTGCTGTTCCGCGCGGGCGGCGCGAATTCGGTGCGCGGCTATAGCTATCTCAGCATCGGCAACAATGTGGCCGGCTCGATCCTGCCGACCAAATACATGGTGACGGCCAGCAGCGAATATCAGCACTGGTTCACGCACGACTGGGGCGGCGCGGTGTTCTTCGACATCGGCACCGCGACCGACAACTGGAGCGAGCGCGTGTTCGATCCGGGCGTGGGCGTCGGCGCGCGCTGGCGCAGTCCCGTCGGCCCGGTCAACGTCGACCTGGCGTATGGGCTGAAGAACAAGAGCATCAAACCGTATCTGACGCTCGGCATCGCGTTCTGATGCGTGAGAACGATGAAGGACATTGAATCGGCATGACGGACCCGAACAAGCAGGCGGACGCCGAAGCGCCGCCGCCCGAAAACGTTGGCGGCGGCGACGGCGGCGCGCAGACACCGCCGCCGCGCAAAAGCGGCTGGCGCCGTTTGGCGCGGTGGATCGGCGCGCTCGTGCTCGTCGTCGTGCTGATCGCCGGGATCGCCATCGGCACGGTCTTTTACGTGCTGACGACCGAGCGCGGCACGCGCTACGCATGGAACGCGGCAACGAAGCTGCTCAAGGGGCAACTTACCGGCAAGCTCGACGGCGGCGCCATCGCGACCGGCCTGCAACTGCGCGACGTGCGCTGGAAGGACGGCAAGGGCACGGATATCGCGGTCGATAGCGTGTCGGGCCGCTGGGCGCTCACACGCGAGCCGCTGCGCTTCACGATCGATTATCTGCACATCGGGACGGTCGATGCGCGCATTGCGCCGTCGAACGAGCCGAGCAAGAAAACGGAACTGCCCAAGGATCTGCGCATTCCGATTCAACTTGCGATCAACGATCTTTCCGTCGGGAAACTGCGTCTGCATCAGGGCACGGCGACGACCGAATTCTCGCGCCTGCTTTTCCACGGCCGAAGCGACGGCCAGCATCACGAAGCGGCGGTAGAGCGGCTCGACACGCCGTTCGGCGCGGTGACGGCGTCGGCGAAGCTCGATGGCGGCGCGCGTCCGTTTCCGCTTTCCGGCGATGCGGGCTATGCCGGCAAGGTCAACAACGAAACGGTGAACGTGAGCGCGCGGCTCTCGGGCTCGCTCGAAGACCTGATCGCCGACGTCGATGCGAGCGGCCTGAAACTCAACGGACGCGCGCACGTCGAGGCGCTGCTGTTCGCGGACGTGCCGCTCAAGTCGGCGCTCGTCACGTTCGATCACGTCAATCCGCAGGCGTTCGCGCCGGGCGCGCCCGAGGCCGACCTCGCCGTGCGCGCCGAAGTGAAGCCCGTCGAAGGCGCGGACCCGAAGGCGTTCGTCGTCGCCGGGCCGGTGTCGATCGTGAACGCGAAGCCCGGTTCCATCGACAAGAAGCTGCTGCCGCTCATCGACGCGCACGCGAACGTGCGGCTCGACGCGTCCGAGCAAAGCATCACCGATCTCGATGTGCGGCTCCTGAAGAACGCGTCGGTGACGGGCGGCGGCGCGCTCAAAAGCGGCAAGGGCAAGTTCGACCTCAAGGTCGCGAAGCTCGATCTGAACGCGATCGAGCCGACGCTGCGCCCGACGGATTTCGCCGGACCGATCCGCATCGAGCTGGATGGCGACACGCAGCGCATCGCCGCCGACCTGAACGATCCGAAAGCCGCGATCCGCGCGCAGGCCAAAGTGAAGCTCGATCCGCAAGCGACCACGCTCGACGACGTGACGCTCACGGTCGGGAAGGGCCGCGTCGAAGCGAGCGGCGTGCTGAAGAAGGACGCGAATTCGAGCTACGACCTGAAGGCGAAAATCGTCGAGTTCAATCCGCTGCTGCTGCAACAGCAGTTGATCGCGCCGAAGCCCGCGCCGGCGAAGAAAGGCGCGAAGCCGTCGAACAAGCCGGCCGCGCCGGCGCGTGTCGTGGAAGCGCGCGTGAACGGCACGCTGGCGGCATCGGGGCAACTCGCGCCGACGCTCACGACCAAGGCGACCTTCAAGCTCACCGACAGCATGTACGACAATCTGCCGCTGACGGGCGAGGGCACGATACAGGTCGCGGGCATGCGACTGTTGCCGAGCAAGGCGGCGCTGTCGGTGGCGGGCAACAACGTCGATCTGAACGGCAGCTTCGGCGCGCCCGGCGACCGGCTGCGCTTCAAGGTCGACGCGCCCGCGCTCGAACGGCTCGGCTTCGGCATCGCGGGCACGGCGAAGGCGGACGGCGATCTGACCGGCTCGATCGCGCATCCGAACATCGCGGCGAACTATCAGGCCGATGGCCTCGTGTTCGGCGCGAATCGGCTCGGTCACGCGGAAGGCCGCGCCGATATCCGCGACGGCGCGAACGGCGCGCTCGTCTTCACGCTGAAGGCGCGCGATGCGAGCACGGAAGACATCGACATCGCGAATCTCGACGCGAATCTGAACGGCACGCGCGCGCATCACACGCTCGACGTGACGGCGACCGGCAAGGTGCGCGGCCAGCCCGTGAATCTCGCGCTCGGCGCGAACGGCAAGTTCACCGACGCGCCCGACGGCCCGCACTGGGACGGCGCGATCACGAAGCTGTCGAACAAGGGCACGCCGTCGCTGAATCTCGAATCGCCGCTTTCGGTGAGCTACGGTCCGAAGCGTCTCGTGCTCGGCGCGACGCGGCTCGTCGCGGAAGGCGCGGTGCTGAATCTGAAATCGTTCGCGATGGAGAACGGCCGCCTGCAATCGGCGGGCACGCTGACGAACCTGTCGGTGCCGCATCTGCTCGACGTGCGCCAGACGCTGACGGGCGCGGAGCCGCCGATCCGCACCGATCTCGTTTTCGACGGCGACTGGAACTTCACGCTCGGCGCGACCGCGACGGGCTACGCGCAGATCAAGCGCCGCGCCGGCGACGTGACGATCGACGGTACGCGCGGCCTGTCGGCGCTCGGCATTTCCGATATCGCCGCGCGCGCGGATTTCACCGACGGCAACCGCCTGAACGCGTCGCTGCACGCCCAGGCGAGCCGCATCGGCGTGATCGATGCCAACGTGCACACGCCGCTCGTCAATCGCGACGGCATGCTCACCATCGACGACAACGCGCCGCTGACCGGCGCCATCAACGCGAACGTGCCGGAATTGCGCACGACCGGCGGCCTGCTCGGCGCGAACTATCTGCTCGGCGGCAGGATTGCGCTCAAGCTGGTGATCGCGGGCATCGTCGCGAAGCCGAATCTGTCGGGCTCGCTGACGGGCGACAACATTTCCGCGACGGTCGTCGATCAGGGCGTGCAACTGAAGGACGGCATCATCCGCATTGCGCTGTCGGAGAATCTCGTCGATTTTCAGCGCGTCGAGTTTCATGGCGCGAGCGGCACGCTGCGCGCGACCGGCAAGGTGCGCCTCGATCAGCAGGAGCCCGATCTGACCGCGAGCATCATCGCGGACAAGCTGGAGCTGTTCGCATCGCCGGATCGCGAGCTGATGCTCTCCGGCAGCGCGACGATCGCGAACGCGGGCTTGCAGGGCGGCATGGCGATCGACGGCAAGTTCACCGTCGATCACGCGCTCATCGATCTGCCGGAATCGTCCGCGCCGTCTCTCGGCGACGATGTCGTGATCGAGCGCCCCGATGGCACGATCAAGGGCGAGAATCAGTCGATCACCGCGAAGACCGAGAAGCCGGTCGGGCCGTTCACGCCGCGCGCGAACATCGGGATCGATCTCGGTCAGCACTTCCGCTTCAAGGGCGCGGGTGCGGACCTCGGCCTCGCGGGCACGATTACGGCGATGAGCGCGCCGAACATGCCGCTGCGCGCGGTCGGCAACGTGCGCGTGACGACGCCGGGTTCGTCGTACACGGCGTTCGGGCGCAAGCTGAACATCGAGAACGGTTTCTTCACGTTCAACGGGCCGGTGGCGAATCCCGGCCTCAACATTCTCGCGATGCGGCGCAATCAGGAAGTCGAGGCGGGTGTGCAGGTGACGGGCACGGTGCAGGCGCCGGTCGCCAAGCTGATTTCCGAGCCGAGCGTGCCAGACAACGAAAAGCTCTCGTGGCTGCTGTTCGGCCACGGCACCGATCAGGGCAACAACGTCGGCCAGCAGAGCGCGATGACGAGCGCGCTCGCGCTGCTCGGAAGCCGCGGCGGCGCGAAGATCGCGCAGACGGTCGGACTGGACGAGTTCACGGTCGGATCGAGCGAAGTGGGCCTGACCGATCCGCAAGTCGTGCTGCTGTCGAAGGCGATCAACGAACGGCTCGTGATCGGCTACGAGCAAGGCTTGCAATCGGCGAGCAACGCGGTCAAGGCGACGCTGAACCTGTCGCGGTTCTGGGCCGTGACGGTGTACGGCGGGACGTATCAGGGCGTCGATCTGTCTTATACGCGGCGCTTCAATCGCTGGTCGAGGCTGTGGTCGTCGTCTTCGTCTTCGTCGGCATCGCGGGCGTCGACTGTGCAGCCATCGGCGGCCTCGGGGGCGTCGGGCGTGAGCGCGCCGTTCGGGGCATCGGCGACGGAAGTGGAATCGGACTGAGCATCGTCTGCTTCAAGCAAAAAGGGCACGCGATCTGCGTGCCCTTTTTGTTATGCGATGCGTGTTACTTCACCCGCATGCCCGGTTTCGCGCCGCTGTGCGGCTCGAGAATGTAGAGGCCCGGTTCGGCTTTTTCGTCCGTGGCGGATGCCGCGAGCACCATCCCTTCCGACAGACCGAACTTCATCTTGCGCGGCGCGAGGTTGACGACCATCACGGTCAGCTTGCCGATCAGATCTTGCGGCTGATACGCCGACTTGATGCCCGAAAACACATTGCGCGTCTTGTCCTCGCCGACGTCGAGCGTGAGTTGCAGCAGCTTGTCGGAGCCTTCGACGGCCTTGCAGTCGACGATCTTCGCGATACGCAGATCGACCTTCGCGAAGTCGTCGATGGAAATGACGCCCGCATCGTCCGGCTTCTTAGCGGCGGTCTTGGCCGGAGCGGCTGTTGTCGTCGCCGTTGCGGCTGCGGCTTCCGCGGCCGGCGCGAGCGATTCGCGATTCGCGGCGAGCAACGCCTCGATCTGCTTCGGATCGACGCGCGTCGTCAGATGCTTGTATGCGTTGATCGCGCTCGCCGACGACAGCGGCTTGTCGGCATCGGCCCAGACGAGCGGTGCGATGCCGAGGAACGATTCCACCGCTTCGATGAGCTTCGGCAAAACCGGCTTCAACGCGAGCGACAGCAGGCGGAACGCTTCCAGGCTCACGCTGCAGGTTTCATGCAGCGCGACGGCGTTCGCCGGATCCTTCGCCTGTTCCCACGGCTTCGCGGTGTCGACGTAGGCGTTGACGGCGTCGGCCAGTTCCATCGTCGTGCGCAGCGCGCGGCCGTATTCGCGCGACTCGTAGAAGCCGGCGATGTGCGGAATCGCCGAACGCAGTTGCGCGACGAGCGGATGATGCATCGCGCTGTCCTGCACGCGGCCGTCGAAACGCTTGATGAGAAAGCCCGCCGCGCGGCTCGCGATGTTCACGTACTTGCCGACGAGATCGCTGTTCACGCGCGCCTGGAAATCTTCGAGATTCAGGTCGATGTCTTCCATCGTGCTGTTCAGCTTCGCCGCGAAGTAGTAGCGCAGCCACTCGGGATTCAGCCCCGTGTCGATGACGCTCTGCGCGGTGATGAACGTGCCGCGCGACTTCGACATCTTCGCGCCGTCGACGGTCAGGAAGCCGTGCGCGAACACGTTCGTCGGCGTGCGATGGCCGGAGAATTCGAGCATCGCCGGCCAGAACAGCGTGTGGAAATACAGAATGTCCTTGCCAATGAAGTGATATTGCTCGGCCTTCGAGCCGGGCTTCACCCATTCCCCGAAATTCACGCCGATGCGGTCCGCGAGATTCTTGAAGCTCGCGTAATAGCCGACGGGCGCATCGACCCAGACGTAGAAATACTTGCCCGGCGCGCCGGGAATTTCGAAGCCGAAGTAGGGCGCGTCGCGCGAAATGTCCCAGTCGGCGAGTTTGGCTTCGCCCTTGTCGCCGAGCCATTCGCGCATCTTGTTGGTGGCTTCGGGCTGAGCGAGACCGCTGACCCAGCCGCGCAGGAATTCCTCACAGCGCGGATCGGACAGCTTGAAGAAATAATGCGTCGACGTCTTGCGGATCGGCGTCGCGCCCGACACGACCGAATACGGATTGATCAGTTCGGTCGGCTGATAGGTCGAGCCGCAGACTTCGCAGTTGTCGCCGTATTGGTCCTTCGCGCCGCATTTCGGGCATTGGCCCTTGATGAAACGGTCCGGCAGGAACATTTCCTTGACCGGATCGTAGGCTTGTTCGATGTCGCGCGCCTCGATCAGGCCCGCCTGCTGCAGCGCGCCGTAGATCGTGTTGCACAGTTCGCGGTTTTCCTCGGCATCGGTCGAGTAGTAGTTGTCGAACGAGATGCCGAAGCTGTCGAAGTCGCGCTTGTGCTCTTTCCACACGCGCTCGATCAACGCTTTCGGCGTGATGCCTTCCTTCTCGGCGCGCAGCATGATTGGCGTGCCGTGGGTGTCGTCCGCGCCGACGTAGTAGACCTCGTGGCCATGCATTCGCAGCGTCCGAACCCAGATGTCCGTCTGAATGTATTCGACCATATGGCCGATATGAATCTGACCGTTCGCGTACGGCAACGCGGACGTGACGAGGATCTGGCGGCGGCCGCCTTCAAAGGCTTGAGCGGCAGGCGCGGCGGTGGCAGTGGCTGAAATCGGTGCTGACATAAAGGCGCGGCCCGGTGGGAGTGCTTGAGGTTGTGAAAAAACGCGGAGCTCGATTTTAGCAGGGCGGGGAGAGGCGGGCGGAGTCGGCGGTGGATGGGGCGGAGTGCGTTTCGAGCGCCCAAAAAAAAAACCGGGGTCCAATCGGGCCCCGGAGCAACAACGACAAGAGGAGAATGGCAGGTGATGGCATCGCCATCCGCCTACCGTAAGGACAGACAGCAGCACCGCGTCCAAGTTTCAAATTTTTTTCAGACGACTAATTGCCGCTCGTGCCACCGCCCTCGCGGCGGCATATTCTCCTTTATAATCAGACGCTTACTGCACTTGTCCGGGCTGCGCGGTCGCACGCAGATAGATCTCCACGCGACGATTCTGCGCGCGGCCGGCTTCCGTCGAGTTGTCCGCGATCGGCTGAGTCTGGCCCATGCCCGATGCCGCGAGACGCTGCGCCGCGACGCCGTGCGTCGAAATGTACGACGCGACGCTCTGCGCGCGATTCTGCGACAGCGTCTGGTTGTAAGCCGCCTGACCCGTGTTATCCGTATGGCCGACCACGCTCGCGATCAGCTCCGGATGCTGCTGCATCGTCTGCGTGACGGAGTTCAGCACCGGATCGAACGACGGCTTGATCGCGTAGCTGTTCGTGTCGAACGAAATCGAGTTCGGAATGTTCACCTTCAGCGAGCCGTCCTGCTGCTCGGTCACTTGCGTGCCCGTGCCCTTCGAGTCGCCCGAGATCTTGTTCTTGATCGACTGCCAGTTGTAGCCGACGATACCGCCCGTCGCCGCGCCGGCTGCCGCGCCGATCGCCGCGCCCTTGCCGCCGCCGAAGATCGCGCCGATCGCCGCGCCGGTCGCGGCGCCCGCGCCGGTGCCGACTGCGGTGTTGGTGCCCTGCTGCGTTTGACAGCCGGCGAGAAGCGCGCCCACCAGGGCAACGACGGACAGGCGGGTCATCAACTTAGTATTCATCTACGATCTCCTTTGATTCAACAAGCGTTCGGCGCATGCGCCGACAGTGCGAAAGGGTCTTCGGACGAGCCTCCGGGCGAGCCTCTACAATAATGAGAAAAGCGCCCGACTGCCCGGTGGGATGCGTCCCCGGAAAGATTTGCAGCGGGATAGTGCAATGCGTAAGCGTTACAACGCAACGGCGCTAACAATTACTTTCAATTTCCTCAGAGTGTTCCGTGCGCCGCTGGGCGCCAGCAACAATCGTTCCATGGAGTCTCGATGAGTATTGACCGCGCGAAGATCGACGCCGCACTCGCCACACTGACCGATCCGAACACCAACCGCAAGCTGGTTGATCTGAAAAGCATTCGCAACGTATCCGTCGACGGCGCGAACGTCGCGGTGAGTGTCGTGCTCGGCTATCCGGCGAAATCGCAGTTCGGTGCGATCCGCGAAATGGTGGAAGGCGCGCTGCGTCAGATCGCGGGCGTCGCGAACGTGACCGTGGATGTTTCGTCGCAGGTCGTCGCGCATGCCGTGCAGCGCGGCGTGAAGCTGCTGCCGAACGTCAAGAACATCATCGCGGTGGCGTCCGGCAAGGGCGGCGTCGGCAAGAGCACGACGGCGACGAATCTCGCGCTCGCGCTCGCGGCCGAAGGCGCGTCGGTCGGCATGCTGGACGCGGACATCTACGGTCCCTCGCTGCCGATGATGCTCGGCATCACCGGCCGTCCGGAATCGCCTGACAATCAGACGATGAATCCGCTCGAAGGCCACGGCATTCAGGCGAACTCCATTGGCTTTCTGATCGAGCAGGACAATCCGATGGTCTGGCGCGGCCCGATGGTCACGTCCGCGCTCGAACAATTGCTGCGTCAGACGAACTGGAAGGATCTCGATTACCTCGTCGTCGACATGCCGCCGGGCACCGGCGACATCCAGCTCACGCTATCGCAGAAAGTGCCGGTGACGGGCGCGGTGATCGTCACGACGCCGCAGGACATCGCGCTGCTCGACGCGAAGAAGGGCTTGAAGATGTTCGAGAAGGTCGGGATTCCGATTCTCGGCATCGTCGAGAACATGAGCACGCATATCTGCTCGAACTGCGGTCACGAAGAGCACATCTTCGGCGCAGGCGGCGGCGAGCGCATGGCGAAGGAATACGGCGTCGAAGTGCTCGGTTCCCTGCCGCTCGATATCGCCATTCGCGAGCGCACCGACGCGGGCCAGCCGACCGTCGTGTCGCAGCCGGACAGCCGCATCGCGGAGACGTATCGCGCCATCGCGCGCCGCGTCGCCATTTCGATTGCGGAGCGCCAGCGCGACATGACCTCGAAGTTTCCGAGCATCGTCGTGCAGAACACCTGATTTCGAATAAGCGATCGAATCGGCGCGAGCCTTGTGCGATGCGGCTCGCGGTATCATGTCGCCTTCGATGCGCGGCAGCGCGGACGCACGGGGCGTCGGCGGGCCGCCGAGAGGATCGCATGAGACACAGATTCGACGGAAGGGCGCTTTACGCCTCGATCGCGATGGCCGCTTGCAGCGTCATGCTGAGCGGTTGCGGCCTCATCTTCCAGAATCACGAAAAGCGCGCGGACGCCGTTTTGAATCCAACGCCCGGCAACGCCACGCGCGGCACCGTCACGCTGATCGAGCGCGCGGACGGCGTGCAGGTTTCCTACAGCCTCACCGACATGCCGCCGAACAGCGATCACGCGCTGACCGTTCACGAGCGCGGCGACTGCATCGCGGTCAACGGGCCGGACGCGAGTCCGGTGTTCGCGCTGCCTTCGGATCGCAGACGAACGTCATCGCGTCTCGAAGGCGAGCTCGGCAACATCCACGCGGACGCAACCGGCGCGGCGACGGGCTTCATCGTCGCGACAGATGTCTCGCTCGACGGCGTGCGCTCGATCATTTCGCGCGCGATCATGCTGCACCGCGAAGCGCTCGACCCGTACGCGAGCGCGCCGCACAACGTCGGACCCGCGCTCGCTTGCGGCGTGATCCGGCGGTAGCTGCTGCGGCGGCATGCGAAGCGCCCGGCGCGGCGGCGCGCTTCGCGTAAAATACCCGCTTTCGTTTGGCCCGCGCGGCGAGAACCGCCGCCGGCCATGCCCCGTTTCACCGCAGGCGGCGGTCGCGAGACCGAGCCGTTCACCGTTGAGTAGCGTCCCCTATGAGCATCAAATCCGATAAGTGGATTCGCCGCATGGCCGAAGAGCACAAGATGATCGAGCCGTTCGTGCGCGATCAGGTGCGCGTGGCCGAGGACGGCCGCAAGATCGTGAGCTACGGCACGTCGAGCTACGGCTACGACATTCGCGTCGCCGACGAATTCAAGATCTTCACGAACATCAATTCCACCATCGTCGATCCGAAAGCCTTCGACGAGAAATCGTTCGTCGACTTCAAGGGCGATGTCTGCATCATTCCGCCGAATTCTTTCGCGCTCGCGCGCACGGTCGAGTATTTCCGCATTCCGCGTTCGTGCCTCACGGTGTGCCTCGGCAAGTCGACGTATGCACGCTGCGGGATCATCGTGAACGTGACGCCGTTCGAGCCGGAATGGGAAGGTTACGTCACGCTCGAATTCTCGAATACGACACCTTTGCCTGCCAAAATCTACGCGAACGAGGGCGTCGCCCAAGTCCTGTTCTTCGAAAGCGATGAAATGTGCGAGACGTCGTATGCCGATCGCGGCGGGAAGTACCAAGGTCAGCACGGCGTGACGCTGCCGAAAACCTGATCGAACCACGCACGTTACAAGCTTGTCGAAAGACCGCTGGCCCCGAGATTGCGACTCGGGCAGCGGTCGTTTCCATTTGGAGATTCGCCCCATGAAGTTCCGCTTCCCCGTCGTCATCATCGACGAAGACTTTCGCTCCGAAAACATTTCGGGTTCCGGCATCCGGGCGCTCGCAGAAGCGATCGAAAAGGAAGGCGCCGAAGTCCTCGGCCTGACGAGTTACGGCGATCTCGCCGCGTTCGCGCAGCAGTCGAGCCGCGCATCGTGTTTCATTTTGTCGATCGACGACGAGGAATTGCTGCCTTACGCGGACAACGTCGTCGTAGAAGGCGATACGCCGGAACTGGCGACGGCCATCGTCGCCTTGCGCGCGTTCATCACCGCGGTGCGCAAGCGCAACGCCGATATCCCCATCTTCCTGTACGGCGAAACGCGCACGTCGCGCCATCTGCCGAACGACATCCTGCGCGAACTGCACGGCTTCATCCACATGTTCGAGGACACGCCGGAGTTCGTGGCGCGTCACATCATCCGCGAGGCGAAGGTGTATCTCGATGCGCTCGCGCCGCCGTTCTTCAAGGAGCTCGTGCAGTACGCGGACGAAGGCTCGTATTCGTGGCACTGTCCGGGGCACTCGGGCGGCGTGGCATTCCTGAAGAATCCGCTCGGGCAGATGTTCCATCAGTTCTTCGGCGAAAACATGCTGCGCGCGGACGTCTGCAACGCGGTCGAGGAACTGGGTCAGCTGCTGGATCACACCGGCCCGGTCGCGGCGTCGGAGCGTAACGCGGCGCGCATCTTCGGCGCGGATCATCTCTTCTTCGTGACCAACGGCACGTCGACGTCGAACAAGATCGTGTGGCATGCGACCGTCGCGCCGGGCGATATCGTGCTGGTCGATCGCAACTGCCACAAGTCGATCCTGCACGCGATCACGATGACGGGCGCGATCCCCGTGTTCCTCACGCCGACGCGCAATCACTTCGGCATCATCGGACCGATTCCGCGCGACGAGTTCAAGCCGGAGAATATCCGCAGGAAGATCGAGGCGAATCCGTTCGCGCGCGAGGCGCTGGCGAAGAACCCGAAGATCAAGCCGCGCATTCTGACGATCACGCAGAGCACGTACGACGGCGTGATCTACAACGTCGAGATGATCAAGGATCTGCTCGGCGACATGCTCGACACGCTGCACTTCGACGAAGCCTGGCTGCCGCACGCCGAGTTCCACTCGTTCTATCAGGACATGCACGCGATCGGCGCGGGCCGTCCGCGCACGGGCGCGCTCGTGTTCGCGACGCACTCCACGCACAAACTGCTCGCGGGCATTTCGCAGGCGTCGCAGATTCTCGTGCAGGACAGCGAGAACAGCACGTTCGACCGTCATCGTTTCAACGAGGCGTATCTGATGCACACGTCCACGTCGCCGCAATACGCGATCATCGCGTCGTGCGACGTCGCGGCCGCGATGATGGAAGCGCCGGGCGGCGAGGCGCTCGTCGAGGAGTCGATTGCGGAAGCGGTCGATTTCCGCCGCGCGATGCGCAAGGTCGATGCCGAATACGGCGACGACTGGTTCTTCAAGGTCTGGGGCCCGGACGCGCTGGCGGAAGAGGGCATCGGCGATCGCGAGGACTGGGTGCTGAAGCCCAACGACCGCTGGCACGGTTTCGGCGCGCTCGCGGAAGGCTTCAACATGCTCGATCCGATCAAGGCGACGATCATCACGCCGGGACTCGACGTCGACGGCGAATTCGGCGAGACCGGCATTCCGGCCGCGATCGTGACGAAGTATCTGGCGGAGCACGGCATCATCGTGGAGAAGACGGGGCTTTACTCGTTCTTCATCATGTTCACGATCGGCATCACGAAGGGCCGCTGGAACTCGATGGTCACGGAGCTTCAGCAGTTCAAGGACGACTACGACAACAATCAGCCGCTGTGGCGCGTGCTGCCGGAGTTCGTCGCGCAGCATCCGTCTTACGAGCGCATCGGTCTGCGCGATCTATGCGAGCAGATTCACAGCGTCTATCGCGCGAACAACATCGCGCGCCTGACGACGGAGATGTATCTGTCGAGCATGGAGCCGGCGATGAAGCCGTCCGAGGCGTTCGCGAAGCTCGCGCACCGCGAGATCGATCGCGTGCCTATCGACGAACTGGAAGGACGCGTGACGTCGATTCTTTTGACGCCGTATCCGCCGGGCATTCCGTTGCTGATTCCGGGCGAGCGTTTCAATCGCACGATCGTGGATTACCTGCGTTTCGCGCGCGAGTTCAACGAGCGCTTCCCGGGATTCCATACGGATATTCACGGGCTGGTCGGCGAGATGATCAACGGACGGATCGAGTATTTCGTGGATTGCGTGCGGGATTGAGTGCACGCCGTGGCGATCACGAGCCGCATCAAAAAATAATGAATGCGGTGATCGTGTCGCGATAGGGGCCGGGCCGTGGGGCCGATTGCGCAGGCACTTGCCCATAGACGGTGAAGGTGTAGGCGACGCCCGTACCGACGCCGTTGCCCATCACAGTCCCGGACGTGCCGTCGCCCCACGGGACGGTATGCGAAGGGTCGATGTACAGCTGATAGTCGATTGTCTCGGTCCCACCCACCCGTGTGAGCTTGCGCCCAGTGATCGCGCCGCCGTCCGACGTGCCTCCGTTCAGCGCAATGTTGTACGACGCGCCCGACGTGCAGGTCGCGGTGATGCGGCTCGTCGCCTCGAGCGGCTCCTGAAAAGAACTCTGCGTGCCGAACGCCATCGGCGTCGCGGAGATGTTGCAGTTGTTCGCCACGTTGACCGATACGTTGAACGCCGCCGACTTGTACGGCGCGGTCGCCGTGCTGCAACTCGGCGGCGTGCCGCTGTAGCCCACATAGACGAAATACGTGTCGGCGGCGGTGAACGTCTGCGTGTACGTCCCCAATCCGACCTGCTGATTCGGCGGAATCCGCCCGTAGAACGGCTCCTGTGCCCACACCTTGCCGCTCGGATGCACGGGCAGGTCGATGATGTACGGCGTCGTCGACGGGTTGAGAATCGAGCCCCACACGCTCACATGATCCGGATCGACGTATAGGTTGTAGTCGAGCGTCGCGCCGTTCGGGCCGGTCAGCACGCGCGGCGACGTCGTGCTGATGTTCAGGCACATGCGCACCATCGGCGTCGTGTAGCCGGTGCAATACATGATGACCGCGCCGACGACCTCCGTCGGCTCCGAATAGGTCGTGTCGTATTCGCCGAAATCCGTGTAGCCGACGGAAAACGAACACATCTGCGCCCGCGACGCTTTCGGCAGCGCGAGCAGCGCAAACATCGCGACGACGATGACCGCGCCTCTTCGTATCCACGATCGCGTTCGCATGATTCATCCTCCGTTGCCGCGACAGACGAACGGCCCGATCTGCGGCAACTCGTGTGACGACGCGGCGTCGAACGGCACCTGCGCGGAACAGCTCGCGCCGTGTCCGCGAATCGTCACCGTGTTGGCGGCGTCGAGCTTGTTGAAGAACGCGAGGCCGTCGAAGCCGACGATCGCCGTTTCGCCCGTGCTCTCGTTGGTCGCGGCAGCGCCTTCCTTGATCGGCGCGCCGCCCGCATCGACGAAACTCACCGACGCGCCCTGATACCGCGACATCCCGAAGCGCGCGAGCACGCCCGAGCGCCGTTCGGGCGCGACGTTGAGCTTCGTCGTTTCGATACGCGCATCGGCGGGCAAGGCGAGCGGATCGATCGCGATCTGATTGCGCTGATACGACTGCAGATCCGGCACCAGCAGATGGCCGCCCGAATTCGTGACGCCGACCTTGCGGTTCTCCTGGCTCACCGGCACGCCCGCGACGCCGTCGGTGGAGACGAGCGCGAAGCCATCCGTGATCGTGCGCGCGGGCAGCACCGCGCCGTCCATGATGGCGATTGCGCCGGTCATCTCGGCGGTGCCCGTCGTCGTGCCGTTGAAGCGCTGCGCCGTCGCCTGGAATTCCCCGAAGCTCGCACGATAGTTCGCGCCCGCGAACCCATGCCGATAATCCGCGCCCGCGCCCGCCTGCACCGTCCAGCCCCATCCGCCGCTGAAATCGGCCGGACGCGACGCGGTGACGTCCGCCGTCGAGTGGCCGCCCGATTGCGCGAGCGTCGTGCTGACCGCCATGTTGCCGCCGAGCGCGACCGTCACGCCGATCGATCCGCCCCACACGTTCTTCTGCAGGAAGTCGCGGTACGCCGTCGCGAAGAGCGACCAGCGCCGCCCGAACTGCGCGTTGTACGCGAGCGTGAGGACGCGCGCGTGCCCGGAAAAGCTGTCCTCGAAATCGACATAGCTCATCGTCGCCGATTGCGTGCGCAGGAACGAAACCGACGCCGTCGCCTGATAGACATGCTGAAACGTCGACGTGCCCGTAAGCGACGCGACATCGCGATAGCCGCTCGACGCCTGCGTGCCCTGCAGACTGACGGAAAACTTCGGCCCGATGTACTGATAGCCGAGGCTGTAGAGCGAACCGGTCATACCGTCGACCTTGCTCGCGGCCGCCGCCGTGCTGAACACGCCGAAGCCGCCGGTGCCGATGACCGCGCCCGCGCCGCCGTTGACGAGTCCCTGGCCGCCTTCGGCGTGCGCCTGCAAGGTCAGCCAGTCGCTGACGCCATAGCTGAACACGCCGCTATAGATGGGCGAACGCTCGTAGTCGAAAGACTCGACCGTGTAGTTGTCGCGCAGGAAGCCGAGTTCGAACGAATAGTTGAACAATCCCTTCGACAAGAGCCGCGCATCGATATAGAGCGGCACGCTCGTCGTGACGCGGCGACCGAGCGCATCGGTGACGACGATTTGCGCGACGCCCGCGCCGTTCAGGCTCGGCGCCTGCGCGATCTGGAACGGCCCGGGCGCGACTTCGCCGCTGTACTGGCGCAGGCCGTTGACGTAGAGATCGACGGCGGAAGGCACGGCGGCCGAGGCGGAGAACATCGGCAGGGGAAACGTGATGAGGTCGGGCCTCAGCGTGAAGTCGCGCTGGATCTGGAATCCGCCGAAGCGCACGGAGCGCGACCACGGCAGCGATCCCGATACCGAATCGCCGACCGTCATCGTGAAAAGTTTCGCGGGATTCGAGTAGCTCCAGTTCGTGTCGAGCCGCGTGTATCGGTTCGAGCCGCCGTCCGCGTTGATCCAGGTGCCGGTGTTGTCGAACACGCCGAAGGGCGTGAAGAGGCGCTGCTCGCTCCACACGCCGATGCTGTTTTCGCTGTCCTCGCCGTATTCGCGCGTGTAACTCACGTCGTAGTTCATCAGGAAGCCGGTGCCTGACGTCGCCTTCGGCGTGACCGGCAGCGTGTAGCCGATCTTGCGTGTGGTCTGGCGCGCTTCGTCGACGTCGAGAATCGCCTGCTGGCGCGCGGGCGCATACGTCGCGCGCAAGCCGGGAATCGACGACAGCGCGAGCCAGCCATCGGCGTCCGGTTTGAGATCGCTCACGCGGATGCCCGCGGCTCCGAGCGTGTGCGGCTCGGCATAAAGTTGGCCGTGACGCAGTTCGAACTCCGACGGCTCGCCGAGATTCGTTCCGTTGATGACGATCTCGAGCACGAGTTGCTGATTCGTTTCGGCGAACGCGCCGAAGGGCTCCCCGCGCGCTGCGCCCGAGAGGCTCGGCAGTTCGGCGGGCGAGCCGCCGCCGGTGATGTCGACCTGCGCGATCGCCGCTTCCGACACGAGAACGAGCGTCAGCGCGACGCGAGCTTTCCGGCCCGGCGTCTTCCTGGCAGTGTCGGCGGACGAGGACATGCTCGCGGCGATGCGCAAGCGATCAAGGTCCGCCGCTCTCGCCGAGCCGCTCCGTGACGGCCGAGCCGTTGACCGTCGCCGCGACGTCCGCCGGCTTGCCGCGCAAGGCGCTCGCGGCGGCGGGCAGCGCCCACGCGCGCACGCGGCCCGGCAGGACGTAGCCGAGCAGGCCCGCGGAAATCGGAATGTCCGCGCCGCCGTTTTTCAGCGATACCGCGCTCAACTGCGCATGGATCGCCCCGCTGTTCGAGACGAGCAGAAACGGCTTGCCGTTTCTCTCGACGATGCTCCATTGCAGCTTCGGCTTGCCCGCTTCACCGGCTGGCGAAATAAATAGTGGTACAGAATATCGAAAGCGAAACTGAACGTTTGCACCGGCGGTAGCGCCTTCCGGCGGCAATTCATCGATGAGCAGACGATACGCGCGCTCCTGCTGCAACGGCTCCATGCTCGCGCGAATCACGCGGATGACCTGCTGTCCGCCCGCGGCCACTTCGGCGATAGGCGGGCTCGCGACGATCTCGCGCGTCGGCGTCAGCTTGTCCTGTTCATCGGCCTGATCCCAGACGAACGCGCGCACTTGAGCGTGGATCGGTTCGTCGCCGCCGTTGCTCAGGTTGATGACTTTGCCGTTCTCCGCGGCAGTGAGCTGGATCGTTACCGGGGAGATTTGCAATGAAGCGGCGAGCGTCGCGGAGCATTGCAGAAAGAGAAAAACCGCGCAGACGCGCGGTAGCAAGGTGGGCATCGTCGGTCTCCTTATGTCATCCCGACTATCCCATTGATATAGATTTATCTGCGAACAAGCAAGCGTCGCGCTGAGTGCGAGATGCTTGCAGCGCGATGCGAGGTTTAGAACACGACCGTCGCGGTGATGGTCGACGAATACGCGCCAGCCGCGGGCGTGTTCTGCGTCGGCACGCGGCCATAGACCGGGATGGTTTGCGCGCCGCCGTCGCCGGTGCCCGCGACCGTGTCGGTGTCCGCCGTGTTGCCCCAGACCTGCGTGCGGGCGATATCGCGATACAGGTTGAACGAGACGAATGCGTCGCCTGCTGCGTTGCCCATCTTGCGATCCGATATGGCCGAACCGGTGGCCGTGCCCGCGTCGAGGGCGACGGTGTAGGGCGTGCCCTTGGTGCAGGTGACCGACAGGCTGGCGTTCTGATCGATGTTCTGCGTGAGCACGCCGGTGCTGCCGAAATCGAGCGGATTGGCGGCGATCGAGCAATCGTCCTGAACCGTCAGCGTGACGTCGAAAGTCGCGGTCTTGCTCGTGGCGGCGAATGCATTCTGCGAACCGACGGCGCCGAGCGTGGCGGCGCTTGCAACGATGGCAATGACGGCGGCTTTCTTGAACAGGTTACGCATGAGGAACACTCCTGAGATCGAAAAGATGACTGATGCTGAATCGCGCTGGCGTCGCGAGGACATGGATGAATCATAGGGAATACGCGACTAAGACTGAATGAGACGACTCTTAATTGAGATAGGCAGGCGCGGTGTTTCGCTTGTTGTGGTTATGTCGCGGGCGTTATTGAGATTGATGCGTGCCGCGAATCACTGGCTGCCGGCACGGAGCATCTTCGTGCTAACTCATCCCGATTGCGCCTTCTAGAATGAAGAGCGATCGGGCGCGGTTCGACCATTTGAATTAGATATGCGAAGCAAATCAAAAAAGGGGATTGTCATGTTCGCTGAGAAGTGGAAATTGAGGTTCGTGCTGCTTCCGTTGGCCGTGCCGTGTGCGGTGTCGGCGCACGGTACGATCGAGACGCCGATCAGCCGCGTCTATTCGTGCTACCTCGAGGGCCCGGAAAGCCCGACGTCGGCGCCGTGCAAGGCTGCGGTCGCGGTGGCGGGGCCATCATTCCTGTACGACTGGGCTGGCGTGAATCAACTGCCCAATGGCGATCACAAGGCTTTCGTGCCCGACGGGCATCTGTGCAGCGGCGGCAAGACCAACTACTACGGTCTGGATCTCGGCCGAAGCGACTGGCCGGCCACGACGATCTCGGCCGATCTGAGCGGAAACTACACATTCGTCTGGTACGCGACCGCGCCGCACGTCACGCGCTACTTCCAGATGTACATGACCTCGGACGGCTACGATTTCAATCAGCCGTTGAAATGGTCCGATCTCGACAGCAAGCCGTTCTGCGAACTCAACAGCGCGACGCTCGACAACGGGCGCTACAAGCTGCAATGCAAGCTGCCCGCCGGCAAAACGGGCAGGCGGATCATTTACACGATCTGGCAGCGCAACGACAGCGCCGAAGCGTTCTATGCGTGCAGCGACGTGGTCATCAACGGCGCGCGCACGACCTGGCGCGAGATGCGTCCGATCCCGACGACGGCGCTGGATCAACCGGCGGGCATGAAGATCACGCTGCGGGTCTTCGATGCGGACGGGCACGATCTGGAATCGATCAGCTATACGGTGACGGCGCAGACGACGGCCGCTGCGGACTGGGTGTATGCGATGGCGCAGAAGGTCAACTCGGATGCGAAGCATGTGCGGCTGGGGCTGATCGACAACAACGGCAACATCGTGCCGCAGAAGACGATGTCGGCGAACCGCATCTACGTCGACAGTCCGCAGGACTACAACTTCGCGGTCGATTACACCGGCGCGCCGGCACCCGCGCCTTCACCTACGCCGACGCCTTCACCTGCGCCCACGCCCACGCCCACGCCAACGCCCACGCCAACGCCAACGCCAACGCCAACGCCCACGCCCACGCCAACGCCAACGCCAACGCCCACGCCCACGCCCACGCCAACGCCAACGCCAACGCCCACGCCCACGCCAACGCCAACGCCAACGCCAACACCTACGCCCGCACCGGCGCCAACGCCGACACCAACCCCCGCCCCCTCACCCAGCGCAGGAGGCGCGACATGCGCCATCGCCTGGCAGTCGGGCACGATCTACAAGGCGAAGGAAAACGTATCGGTGAGTGGCCGCAACTACAGCGCGCGCTGGGAGAACTCCGACGATCCCTCGCGCAATTCGGGCAGCGGCAAATCGTGGCAGGACCTGGGCGCGTGTTCGGGACAGACGTTGCTCGCGTGCGCCGCGCCGTGGAGCGCGAGCAAGACCTACGCGACCGCGGGCACGACGGTCAGCTACAACGGCATGAACTATCGCAACAAGTGGTGGAGCGCCAACGCCGATCCGGCGACGAACTCCGACGGCGCCTGGGAAAAAGTCGGAGCCTGCAAATGAGAGAGGGGGAGCGCGGCGCCCGCATCGAGGCGTCGCGCAAGTCTCATGCTTCAGCGCGAAAACGCCCGCGCCGGATCCACTTCGTCGCGATCCACTTCTCGCCTTTTTCGACGGGCGTGCCCGCGTGCAGCGTTTTCGGATCGCTTTGTCCGAGTTCGTTGACGTATTCGAAATAGAGCGCGCTGCCGCGCCGCGGATGAATCGCGAGTCCGATGTCCGGAAACGTCGTGTCGCCGCCTTGCTCGACTTCGTTGAGATAGAGGATGACCGTCGCGATGCGCTGCCCGCCGCGCTGCATGTGATGTTTGCTGCCGGCCTGCTCTTCGGGGAAGTAGTCGTAATGCGGGCGATATTCGCCGCCCATGCCGTATCGAAGGATATGCAGATCCTCGCCGTTCTCTACCGGCTGGCGAAACAGTTCGGCGATCCTTCGGTCGATCGTTTCGACGAGCGCATCCGTCGATGCATTGACGAACGCGCCTTCGCTCCTGCGTTCTTCGATGGTGATCTCCTTGCCCGAATCCGGATCGACGACGGACGAGCGCTGCACATGCTCGCGGCCGATCTCGATCAGCCGGTCGCATTCGGTGTCGTCGAGCACGTCGGCGACGAGCGCGATCACCGGCTGTTCGCTGCTGAACACCTTGGGCGCGGATCGATCGCTCGCGGTCAGCACGCGCGCCTGCGGCAGCATCGGCGTGCCGTAGAGATAGTCGGGCGATGTTTCATCGTCGGCTTGAGGCGCGTCGCCGGCAAGATGGCGCGCGAGCAGCAGGCGCGCGGTGTTCGGATGGAACGCGGCGGCGATCATCGCGTCGATCAGCGACTGATGCGTGCAGCCGCGGCGGATGTTGTCGTCGAGCCAGTTCTTCCATGTCGAATCGAAGCGGGGAATCGTGCTCATGGCGGCTTTCCGAGTATCACTAAACGATCGGTCCTTTCATGGAAGCACAAAAGCATCTGAATAACAACGGCGCGATTGAAACAGCCGCGCGGCTCGCGCAAAGCGAACTATGCTTTCTCAAGGCGCGGCATCGGGCCGTGTCGGATGAGGGATGAATCGCGCCATGCGAAGCGCATCGTTGAGGATCGAAGGCCGCCCTGTGATCGCCTTGTTGCTGGCGATCGGATGCCTCGCGCTTGGCGAGCGAGCGCGCGCCGCGTCGATGCTGCGCTGCGAGTCCGATGACAACACGGTCACGTATGTCAGCACGCGCATCGAAAACGCAAAGTGCATCCGCGTGAACATGAACTGGCAGTGGACGCCGCCTGCAGCGTCATCCGCATCGATGGCGTCGGCCGCGCCGCCCGCCGCGCCGCTCACGCGACGTCAGACCACGGCGCGCATCTACAGCTATGTCGCAGACGGCGTGCGCCACTTCGTGTCCAGGAAACCGGCCGGCGTTGCGGCGAACGTAACGGTCATCGAGTTGCGTTTCATGGAGACGTGCAATCTGTGCTCGCCCGGCGATGACGTCAACGTTGCGGGGCTCGCGCTCGACACGCGTTCCTACGGACGCGAAATCGATGCCGCCGCCGCGTCGTTCAACGTCGACAGCGCGCTCGTGCGCGCGGTGATTCACGCGGAATCGGCGTATCGCGCGAACGCGATCTCCCGCGCGGGCGCGCAGGGCCTCATGCAACTGATGCCGGCGACGGCGACGCGCTTCAACGTCGGCGATCCGTTCGACGCGGCGCAAAACATGCGCGGCGGCGTGCAGTATCTGTCGTGGCTGCTCAGGCGCTTCAACAACAATCTCGATCTCGCGCTGGCCGCGTACAACAGCGGCGAGGCGGCCGTCGATCGCTACAACGGCGTGCCGCCATACAACGAGACGCGCACGTATGTGTCGCGCGTGAAGACGCTCGCCGAGCGTTATCGCGACGGGCGCTGAACGCTTCACGCGTTCCCTCGCGCGGATGTTGCCGCGAGGGAACGCGCCGGCGCTTACTTCGTGTTGTCGACTTCGACCTTGCCGTTGTATGTCACCTTGCCGCGGAAGAAGTAGTCCGTGCACGCCTTGTAATCGCCCGGATTGATGAGCGAGAAGGGCATCTGATAGTCGACCAGCTTGCATCCCGTCGCCGGCTTGCCGTTGATCCACGAATAGTCCTTGTCGAGATACGCCTTGATCGCGGCGGCCGAGCGTTCGTTGAAGCCTTTCATGTTGGCGCAGCCGAGCGGTTCGTCGGCGGGAATGGTCACGCCCAGCTCGCGCGTGAACTCCTTGTACGCGTTGATGCGGTTCGTCACCTGCGATTTTTCCGCGCCGCCGCCGCCGCACTCGATCCCGCCGTTGATGATGAACACCGTCGCGCCGAAGCCCGGCTTCATGTTGTTGCCGATATCGACGGCGTTCGGTTTCCAGGTTCCGTCGACGGCCCAGGTCATCGGCGGCTTGGGCGTTTGCGGCGTCACGGCGAACCAGATCGCGGATGCGAAGTTGAGCCACGTATCCGCGACGCGTCCGGGATTGTCGAGCAGGATGTTGACGTCGCCATACAGCGCCTGCGAGAACGGGCCGAAGTTGTAGTTCCACGAGAGCTGCTTCGCGCCGCGCCCGAAGTAGTCGAGATACTTGCCCGAGGCATTCTTCGCGCACGGATAGAAGATCCAGTTCGTCGCGTGCGAGCCGGGGATGCACTGCTGATACGCGCCGACCGCCGAGCCTTCCGTGTATCCCGATTCGCGCAGGAACCACAGACCTTGCTGCCAGAAGGGAATCGGCGTGTTTTGCGGCATCGTCGCGAGTACCGGGTTGTTGTGCTCGGCGTCGTTCGAGCGCGCTTGCGCCGGCGTCAGCGAATTCCAGTTCGCGCCGGTTTCCTGCACGAAGTGCGCGAACGATGTGGCGAGCAGCTTGCGACAGATGGCGTCGGCGTCGCGTCCGTCCGTGTAGTCGCCGCAGTAGGCCGGGAATTTAGCGATGCCGCGCAGGAAGTTCACGTACGAATAAGCGATGTTGCGTACAGGGAAGAGCGCGTCGAACTTCGCTTCGGGGATGATCGCTTCGACGCGCTTCACGTTCGACGGATTGGCGGCGCGTTTCGGCACGACGGCGTTGACTTCGTCGTCGGGCAGCACGCGCAGGGCGTCGCGCAGCGTCGCGATCTGGCCGCCGGATTGGTCGATCAGCGCTTTCTCGGACGCGTTGAACTGGGCCTGCGTCGGGTAATCGGCGGGCGCGGGGATGTAGGTGATTTGAGGTTTGTAGGACGCGGGGGTTGGCGTTGGCGTTGGGGTTGGCGTTGGGGTTGGAGTTGGCGTTGGCGTTGGGGTTGGCGTTGGCGTTGGCGTCGGAACCGGAGTGGGCACAGGTACGGGCGTCGGCGTCGGCGTGGGCACCGGCACCGGAGTCGGCGTGGGCGTTGGAGTCGGAACAGGCGTCGGCGCAGGAACAGGCGCAGGAACAGGCGTAGGAACAGGCGTAGGAACGGGCGTCGGGCTCGGCGTTGCGCCGCTGCACGCGCCGAGGTCTTCCCACACGCCATACGCGCCCGATTGCGCGGGATTGTCGCCCTGCGTCCACCACTTGTTTCGATAGTTCCGCCCGTTGTACGTCACGCGCGTGTTCGCCTGCGCATAAACCTGACTCGCGGACCACGCCGTGTAGCAGCCGGACGGTGTTGGTGTCGGCGTTGGCGTTGGCGTTGGCGTTGGCGTTGGTGTCGGCGTTGGTGTCGGAACCGGCGTCGGCGTCGGCGTGGGCGTCGGAACAGGCGTCGGAGTCGGAACCGGAACCGGAGCAGGAACCGGCACAGGCGTCGGAGCCGGAGCCGGAGCCGGCGCAGGCGTCCCCGCCGCGCCGACATCCTTCCACAACGTCGGCGACGCAGCCGGATTCCATCCCGCGCCGCGATAAGCCGTATGCGTCTGCAAAGCCTGATAGACGCGTCCGTTGTACGTGACTGTCGTGCCCGCCGAATAGGTCGTGCCCTCGGTCCAGGCCTGCTGCGCGAACGTCAGACCCGCCTGAAGCATCAGCGCGGCCGGCAGCAATGCCAGCTTTCTTCGAATCGATGTCATCTCAGTCTCTCCAGCGTGAAGGTCCGGATGCGCGCCGGACGATTGAAGTCGGCTACCGTCGGCTCATGTTCTTTTCCGGGTAGTACGTGAACTTCCATTCCGAAATGCTCGTCTGCAGCCCGAAGCTCGCATCGCTGTCGGAAAATCCGTCCTTCTTGAGCGGCGCTTCGTTCGATGCGCTGTACACGCCGTATAACTCGCCGTCCGGCCCGCGAATCTCCTGCCACGGGCCGTCGTTGGTCATCGGATCGGCATAGGCCTCGCGCAGATAGCGCTGCACGTATGACGCGCGCGGATCGCGCAGCAGATCGTCGAAGCGCTTCGGGAACGCGCCGCTCTTGTCGGCCTTGACGTAAGCCTCGATCGCCCGGCGGATCGCGTCGCCGCGGCGCAGCAGCTCGTCTTCCTTCACGCGCTGGATTTGCGTGGTCCATACGGTGCCGACCGCCATCAGATAGATGGAGATCAGCGCGACGCACATCAGCGCCCACAACATGCCGAAGCCGCGCTCGCGCTTTCGACGTGCGCCGCCGCGCCGCTCACCACGCGCTGTAATCGCTGCCATCCTTGCCCTTGCCTTTCGCGCCGCTGCGCACGTTGTAGACGCCGGGTGTGCCGTCGGCGGGCGGCTCGGTCGTCCATGCGGTGCGATTGCCCGCGACCGGGTCCATCGGTATCTCGCGCAGATAGCGCTTCTGCACGAGCTCATCGAGCGATTGCGGATAGCGCCCCTGATCCGCGCGAAAGCGGTCGATGGAATCGCGCATCGCGGCGAGGTTCTGATGCAGCACGGTTTCCTTCGCCTTGTCCGCCTGGCCGAAGTAGCGCGGCACGACGAGCGTGAGCAAGGTCGCGATGATCGCCAGCACGACCAGCAACTCGATCAGCGTGAATGCGCGCAGCGCCTTCTTCCACATGGCTCTCACCACTTTCGATAGGGAACGCCGTTGAGACCGGTGCCTTCGGAGAGCGAATAGACGTCGTAGACGTCGTCGCCTTCGCTCGGCGAATCGGGCGGGCTCGCGTAGCTGCGCTTGCCCCAGGTCGCGTCGTCGGAGCGGCTCGGGCAGTCGCACATCGGGTCGCGCGGCACGCGGCGCAGAAAGTAGATGCGCGCGTGCGTCGGACTCGTCTTGTCGACGACGCCTTCGACGAGCGTTGCAAGCTTCGCCGGATAGCCCGTCTCGCCGACGGGACGGTCGATCTTGCCGTCGTCGCCGGCTTTCTTGTAGGCGTCGATCGCGTCGCGGATGCTCCACAGCGCGCGCCTGAACTCGTCCTCCCGGTTGCGCTGCGCGGCGATCTGCACGAGGGGCGCGGCGACCATCGCGAGCGCGGCGAGGATCGCGAGCGTGACCAGCAGTTCGATGATCGTGAAGCCCCTTTCCATCGTCGTCGGCCGGCTGCGCGGTTCAGGGTTGCTCGCGCGGCAGCCGCTGCGCTTCGCCGGTTGACTGAAGCGTCGGCGCGGGCGGCGGCAGGATCGCGATGGGCGGCGCGCTCGGCGGCTCGTTCGGCACGGATGGAGCCGATGGAGCCGACGGAGCGGGCAGCGGGGCTGCGGCGACCGCACCGGCCGCGACCGCCGGCGCGGCGGCGACCGGCGGCGGCAGACGCAAGCTCTCGTTGCCGGTCACGACATCGCGCTCGGTGCTGATGCGCGTTTCCGTGCCCGAATCGAACTGCATCGCGTTGCCGGTCGGCACGGCCTGATTGCGCACGATGCGCGGCGTGAGCAGCAAGACGAGTTCGGTTTCCTTCGAGTCGTCGGCGCGCGAGCCGAAGATGCGGTCGAAAATCGGCAGGCGGCTCAATCCCGGCAGGCCCGATCCCGAGCTGCGATCGTTGCGCTGGAGCAGGCCCGCGAGCATCTGCGTTTCGTTGTTGCGCACGCTCATCACGGTTTCGGCGGTGCGGGTGCCGATCTGGTACGCGACGAGCCCGGTCGACGTCGTGATCGTGTCGGTGACATTCGACACTTCCATGCGCAGCTTCACCTGCACTTCGTCGGGACTGGCGATCACCGGCGCGACTTCCAGCGTGAGGCCGACGTCCTGATAGTTGACGCTCTCGGAGCTGAAGTTGCTGGAGAGCGTCGTCGTGACGACGGGCAGCCGGTCGCCGATCAGCACCTTCGCCTTCTCGCGATTGCGCACGCGGATGCTCGGATTGGCGAGCGTGCGCGTCTTGCCGTGCGTCTGCAAAAAGTTGATGCCGACCGGCCCGATCCGCACCAGCACGTCGCTGCTGTTGAGGTTATGCAGTTGTTCGAGCGTGACGGTGTTGTCGGGCAGCGTGGTGCCGTCGTCGATCGTGCCGGACTTGAGCCCGAACGTGATGCGGTCCGGATACTGGATACCCATGTTCAGCAGATCGGACGACGACACTTCGAGCACCTGCGCGTCGATGACCACTTCGGCGGGCGTCACGTCGAGCGCGCGGATGATGCGCTCCGCCACTTTGATCGTGTCCGGCGCGTCGCGCATGATGATCGCGTTGGTGCGCTCGTCGAGCACGGCGTCGCGGGTCTTGACCATCTGCTTGAGCACGCCGAGCACCTGCGCCGCCGTCGAGTTCTGCAGATAGAACGTCCGCACGACGAGATCCTTGTACTCGGTTTCCTTGTCGGGCCGCTTCGGGTAGATGAGGATCGAATTGCCGCTCACGATCTTGCTCGAAAGCTGATTGGCCTGGAGCACCATCGACAGCACCTGCTTGACGGGCGTGTTGCTCGCGAAGATCGTGGTCGGCGCGGTCGCTTGCACTTCGCGGTCGAACGTGAAGTTCAGCCCTGTGATGTTCGACACCAGCTCGAAGATGCTGATGATCGGCTGATCGCGGAACTGCACCGTGATCGGTTGATCGAGGTCCTTGTTGAGCTTCGGCTCGATCGATTGTCCCTTCGGCGCGAGCAGTTCTTCGCGCAGCCGGATCGCGCGCGCGTTGTCGGGCTGCTTCGCGAGCACGTCGATAACGGCCGAGAGCGCCGCCTGCGGCTGATCCAGACGCACCGATTCGGCGTAGCGCACTTCCGCGTCGATCGGCGCCTGTCGCTCGATCCACTCGATCATCTCGCGCGGGTTGTCGTCGCCGGGCGCGGCCTGCTGCGCCTTGTGCGCCCAGCCGAGCGCCTGCGCCGCGTCGCCCGCGCGGTACGCGACGGTCGCGCGTTGCAGGTATTCCATCGACAGCCTGCGCCGCAACGCGAGATACCAGCTTCTGATTTCCAGATCGTCGGGATACTGCGCGCTTTGCTGCGCGAGCAGTTCGAGCTGGGCGTCGGGCGGCATGCCCGCGAGCCGGTTTTGCAGATCCTGCCGATGCAGATCCCCCGCGCATGCCGCGATGAGCGGAATCAACAGGCAGACCGTCACGTCTTTGAGCCGGCTCATTTGAGTTCTCCAAGCGACAGCGTCTGCCGGCGCTTCAGCGGCAGGTACGTGAACTGGACTTCGCGGCGGCTGATGTCGTCGATGCGATAAGCGTTCAGCATCACGTCGCCCTTGTGCAGGAAGCCCTTCTTCTGGCAGTTCATGCAGAGCGGGAACTCGCGGTTCGCGCCGGAAATGACCACATAGAAAACGCCTTGCTGATCGAGCCAGAGCGAGCGAACCGCGAACGGCAGCGGCGGCGGCTCGGGCGGCGGCGGCGGCTTCGACGGCTTGGGCGGTTCGGGCGGCGGCGGCGGCGGCGGTGGCTGCCAGTTCTGCGTCGGAAAGAGATCGATGGGCGCGGGTCCGGCCGCCGCGACGATATCGGCTGCGCTCGCCGCCGGCGGCGCGGAAGCGGGCGCGGCGGGCTTCGCCGTCGATGTCGCCGCTGACTGTTGCGGTTCGGGCGCCGTATCGTCGCCGCCGCGAAAATACGTGAATACGACGAGCGCGAGCGCCGCCAACATCAGCCCCAGCACCGGACGCGAGATCTTCAGGGTGCGCAGGTCGAGCCGGCTCATTTCGTTGCTTCCACGAGAAACGCGCATTGCAGGCGCACCTCCAGTTGCGTCACGCCGATATTCGGCCGCGACAGGGTGAGCCGTTCGCAGCGCAGGCCCGGCAGCGTCCGCAGTTCGTGCATGAAGCCGCGGAACTGCAGATAAGTGGCGCTGAACGTCGTCTCGACGACATAGCGCCGCAGCGACGGATCGTCCTTCTCCTGCGCGGCGAGCTGATACGTGATCTGCGGAATCGCGATGCCGTTCTTCGCCGCGATCGCATGCAGACTGTGCAGGAACACGAAATAACGCTCCTCGGGGCTGACCGGTGCGACGGCTTCGTCGGGCGAGGGTGGCGGCGGTTGCGTCAGATGGACGGCGCGCGCGTTCAGATCGGCCTCACGCTGCGCGATGTCGCGATGCAAGGGCAGGATGTCGGTCAGCGCGACGATCGCCGCGCCCGCGATGAGCAGTACCGCGAGCAGCCCGAAGGCGCCGAGCCGCCACTGCGCGCGCCGCAGTTCCCAGACGAGGCGGTTCATCGGCGCGCTCCGCTCGGATGGGCGGCGTGGCTCGCCTGGGGCCGCGCTTGCGATGCGGCCGGAGCGGCGGAAGCCGGCGATGCCGCCGATGCCGCCGATGCCGCCGAAGCCGCCGAAGCCGCCGTCGATGCCGCCGAAGCCGCCGTCGATGCCGCCGAAGCCGCCGCCGATGCCGCCGAAGCCGCCGCCGATGCCGCCGATGCCGAAACAGCGGCCGCAACCGCCGAAGCCGCCACCGGGCGCGCGACGAACGCCTTCCACGTGACCTGCAACGACGTCTCCACCGATGGCGCCGGCGGTCCCGGCTTCTGAATCTGCCGCTTGATCGCGACGCTTTCCGCGCCGGGCTGCGCCTGAAGCCAGTCGGCGTAAGAGATCGCTTCCTGGACCGAGCGCGTCTCGAACTGCATGTTGATCTGCCGCGACGCGGTGACGAAATCCAGCGACAGCAGCGCGATATTCGGATGCCATCCGCCTTCGATCAGATCGCGCGCCGGTTCCGTCGCGTAGCGCTGCTGCGCCATCAACTGCGCCATGCGCGCGTCGCCGGACTCGCGATGCGCGTTGCTGATCACATGAAACTTCGCTTCCTGCTTCGCGATCGTCGCCTCGCGTTCGTCGAGCGCCTCGCCTTGTTCCTTGAGCGCGTCGCGATACTGCATCGCCGCGATCAGCGCGACGATCCCGACGACGAGCGCGAGCAGCCCCACGGCCGCGCCGGGCCGGTTCGGACGATGCAGGTCGATGACGGGCGCTTTCATGTCGCGGCATCCCAGGGCGCGGGCAGCCATTCGACGAGCGCGGCGTCGGCCGACCAGCGCTCGCGCGCGTCCGGTCCGCCCGGTCCGCCCGGTCCAATCACGTAGCGGCGTTCGGGCGGCGTATCGGCGCAGAGCGCGAACGCGTCGCGCAGCACGCCATCGAGCGCGCCCTCGCGCGTGCGCGTCACCGGCAATGCGATGAAGGCCGTCCATCCGCCGCCGCGCCGCAGCCCGATATGCGCGATGGCCGCGTCACGCTCCGTTTCCTCCAGCGCGACGATCGCGATCGCGCCGTCGCGGATGCGCGCCGCATGCTTCTGCATCGCGAAGGTATACGCCGGCTCGATGCCGAGCAGTTGCAGCTTGCGCGTCTTGCACAGACGCTCGATGCCCGCGCACAGCGCCTCCGATATCGCGGCGGCGAGGCGTCCCTGTTCCCACGCGCCATCGGTGACGGCGTAGCGCCACGCCTCGGTGCCCGCGCCCATCTGCACGGCCTGCACGCGTGCGGCGGCGACCCAGTCCTGCGGTTTCGGCAGCGGCTGCCACGGCAGCGCGTGATAGCGCGCGAACGGTGCGCCGACCACCACGCGCAGCCCATGCAGACCGAGGTTCGCGGGCTTCGGCGCGAGCGTTTCGATGGCCTTGAGCGCCGCGGCGACATCGTTCGCCGATGACAGCGGCATCGGCGCGCCGCCGAACGTGCGGGCGTGCCGTCCGTCGATCCAGATCGTCGTGCGGCTCATGAATGCGGGCGTTTTGATCGACGGCGCATTCAGCTTCGGCCGCTTCTTCGCGACGCTGCGCAACGCTTCGAGATGGTCCGACCAACGCGACATGATTCGCCTCCGTCAGCCTTCGACCATCGTGACGCGATTGACTTCGGCGAGCGTCGTGCGTCCGTCGGCGACCGCGCGCAACGCGATGCCGCGCAGCGGCACGAAGCCGCTCTGATACGCGAGTTGCTTCAGCTCGACGATCGGCCGCCGCTCGACGAAGCATTGCTTGATCGCATCGTTCAGGCGCAGCACTTCCGCGATCGGCTGACGTCCGAGATAGCCCGTGCGCCTGCACGCCTCGCAGCCCGCGCCTTTGCGGAAACGCCAGCCGGCGATCTCTTCGCGCGTGAGCGCCGAAGCGCGCAGCAGCGCGTCGTCGGGCGGATCGTCGTCGCGCACGCAATGCGGGCAGTTCTTGCGCATCAGCCGTTGCGCGACCGCGCCGAGCAGCGCGTCGACGAAACTGTGCATGTCGACGCCCATGTGCAGGAAGCGGTCGAGCACGGAGAAGACGTTGTTCGCGTGGACGGACGTCAGCACGAGGTGGCCGGTCAGCGCTGCCTGCACGGCGATGCCCGCCGTTTCGCCATCGCGGATTTCGCCGACGAGAATCTTGTCCGGATCGTGCCGCAGGATCGAGCGCAGGCCGCGCGCGAACGTGAGCCCTTTCTTGTCGTTGATGGGAATTTGCAGCACGCCCGGCAACTCGTATTCCACCGGATCTTCGATCGTGATGATCTTCTCGTCGCCGGTATTGATTTCGGTGAGCGTCGCGTAGAGCGTCGTCGATTTGCCCGAGCCGGTTGGCCCGGTCACGAGCAGGAGACCGTACGGCTCGTGCGCGATCGTGCGGATCGCCTCGACGATCTCCGGCTCGTGGCCGATCGAATCGAGCCGCAGCGCGGTGGCGCCGGCCTCGCCGCGTTGCTTGTCGAGCACGCGCAGCACGGCGTCTTCGCCGTGGATCGACGGCATGATCGAGACGCGAAAATCGATCTCGCGCTGATTGATGATCGCCTTGAAGCGCCCGTCCTGCGGAATGCGCCGCTCGCCGATATCGAGATCGGCCATGACCTTCAGGCGCGACAGCACTTGCTCGGCCGTGTCGATGCCCGGCGCGCTCGCCGTTTCCTGCAGCACGCCGTCGATGCGGTATTTGATGACGAGTCCCGCCGCCGTGCTTTCGATATGGATATCCGATGCGCGGGCCCGCAGCGCGTCGTACAGCGACGAATTGACGAGCCGGATCACGGGATGCACGTCGGCGGCGAGCGTGGCGAGCGTGATCTCGACGCCCGCATCGGCGCTCGCCGACGACTTGCCCTCGACGCTGATCTGCGTGAGCGCCTGATGCGCCGATTCATGCAGCGCGAGGTACGCCATCAGTTCGGCGGGCACGCAGAACGCGAACGCGAAGGGCTTCTTCACGCGGTTCATCGCCCAGGCGCGCATGTTGGCGTCGAAAGGGTCGGCGAGCACGAGCCACAAGTGCGCGCCGGGGTCGTCGGCGAGCAGGCACTTGCGCGACATCGCGTCGCCGAAAGAGAGCAGGTCGAAGCGCGGCGTGAGCGTTTCGAGCGCTTGCGCGTCGAAGCCGCGCAGGCCGAGCGTCGCCGTCACGTTATGCAGATAGTCGGCGGGATCGTGATCGGCATCGTCCCAGAATCGCTGCTGGCGCGTGCGCGTATCGGGCGCGATGTGCGCGGCTTGTTCCATGATTCACCCCACGGCTCCGGCCAGTTGGAAGATCGGCATGTAGAGCAGGAAGATGATCGTCCCGATGATGCTGCCCACCACCAGCATCAGGACGGGCTCGACCACGCGCATCAGCGTGTCGATCGCGCGGTCCAGCTCTTCGTCGCAAAACTCGGCCGAGCGCGTCACCATGCCGGCCAGCTCGCCGCTTTGCTCGCCCACGCGGATGAGCCGTTCGGCCACCGGCGTCGTCAGGTTCGCGGCGGGCAGCGCGCCGGAGAGCGGCTTGCCCGCGCGAATTTCGTCGAGCGCCTGCGCGAGTGCCGTCTGCAATTGCGCGGGCAAGACCTGCGCGGCGAGTTCCATCGACGTGACCATCGACATGCCGCCCGCGAGCAAGAGGCCGAGCGTGCGGTGGAAGCGCGTCAGCGCGAAGAGGCGCTGATAGTCCGCGAGCTTCGGCAGGCGCATGAACGCTTCGAAGAGCCGCGCGCGCACTTTCTCGCTGCGCAACGACAAGCCCGCGCCGACGATCGCGCCGACGACGCCCGCGAGCAGCAGCCCGCCGTGCGCCTCGACGAGATTTCCCCATGCGAGCATCACGCGGGCGGAGAACGGAATCTCCTTCATCGACGCGAACACCTGGCTGAACTTCGGGATCACGTAGAACGCGAGAAACAGGACGATGAGCGCGCCCGTCGCGATGACGATCGACGGATACACCATCGACGACACGACTTTCTTGCGCACCACGGAGAGCCGCGCGTCGTAGTGGTGATAGCGCTTGAGCGCCTCGGCGAGATGGCCGGTCTGTTCGGCGGAGGCCACGGTCGCGACGTAGAGCGGCGGAAAGTGCGCGGGCTGCCGCTCGAGCGCGCGCGACAGCGGCTCGCCTTCGTAGAGCGCGGAAACGATCTGCGCGAGCACTGTGCGATTGAGCCCGTCGCGGCTCTTGTCGCGCAATGTCTCGACGGTCTCGACGAGGCTCAGGCCCGCTTCGAGCAGCGCGATCAGCTCTTGCGTGAAGAGCGCGCGCTCGAACACGGGCTTGCGGAACGTGAAGCCCGCCTTGCGCTTTTCGAGCGGCGTCGCTTCGATGAGCGACAGACCCATGTCGGCGACGCTCTGGCGCAACTGGGCGTCATCGGCGGCGTCGAGTTCCAGCTCCTGCTGGCCGCCGTCGCTTTCGACCCGTACGCGATATCGCATGGCGCTCACCGCGCGGATCATTTGGCGACGATGTCCGCGTCCTCGCCCGATCCGCCCGGCTTGCCGTCGGCGCCGTAGGTCATCAGGTCGTAGTCCTTGCCGCCTTCGCCCGGCGATCGATAGATATACGGCTTGCCCCACGGATCGTTCGGAATCGCGCTGCTCATGTACGGACCTTCCCAGCCCGACGTGTTGCCGACGTTGGTCATCAGCGCGGCGAGGCCGGCGTCGGTGCCCGGATAGTGCCCGGTGTCCAGCCGATAACGGTCGAGCGCGCTTTCGATGCCCTTCATCTGCGATGCCGCCGTCTTGCTGCGCGCCTTGCCCACTTCGCCGAAGAGCTTCGGTCCGACATAGCCCGCCAATAGCGCGATGATGAGCAGCACCACCAGCAGTTCGAGCAAGGTGAAGCCGCGCCGGCGCAAGCCGATGCCGGTCTGCGTCAGCTTTCCCCTCAGTGCGGCAGCCTTCGTCAAATGGTTATACATGGCAGCCCCCGGCAGGTTCGGATCTCGGCGCCGCGCGCGTCTGCCCGGTCGGGCGATACGCGCGCGGCCCGTCGAGCATCACTTCAGTCCGTCGCTCATCACTTTCAGCAACTCGGCGTTGGGTCCGTCGCCGTCGAGTTCCCAGGCGAACGAGCCGCGCAGGTTCTGCGCTTTCACGTAGTCCATCTTGAGTTTCATGGTTCCGGGCGTGTCGTAGGACCACCAGGTGGTGCCGTCGAACTTGTACGCGGTTTTCGCGACCGGATGCTCGTACACCGTGCCGGCCGCGCTCTTCAGGAGGCGGTAGTCCTGGATGCCTTCCTCGTACTTGCCCGGCGCGGGCTTGGTGGCTTTCTGATACAGGCCGTCGCCTTGCGGACCCTTGGTGACGCCGGTCCAGCCGCGTCCGTAGAACGGCACGCCGACCACGATCTTCGATGTCGGCACGCCGCCTGCGAGCAGCGCCTTCACCGCTCCGTCGACGTTATAGGTCGGCGCATACTGGCCCGCCTTGTAGTTCGGGCTGTCGGGGTCGCCGTAGAGCGGCGCCTGGAAGTCGGTCGGCCCGTTGGTTTCCCATCCGCCGTGGAAGTCGTACGACATGATGTTGATCCAGTCGAGCGACTTGCTGTATTCGCCCGGCTCGGTCATCGCGATCTTGTCGCCGCCCGCGCCGATCGCGACCGTCAGCAGATAGCGCTTGCCGTTCTGGGCGCCGATGGCGTCGAGTTGCTTGCGGAACTCGGCGAGCAGCAGCGTGTAGTTCTTCTTGTCGTTCGGATCGACGGCGTTGTATGGCTGGCCGCCGCCGCCGGGGAATTCCCAGTCGATGTCGATGCCGTCGAACACGTCCGCGCCGATGCCGTCGCCGCCCGCGTTCGAGCCGGCGTCATAGGGCAGATTGCCCTTGATGTAGACGTCGATGCACGAGCTCACGAGCTGCTTGCGCAGCGCGTCGGTTGCCGCCGCTTTGCCGAACCATCGCGACCAGGTCCAGCCGCCAAGCGAAATGATCACCTTCAGGTTCGGATGCTTGGCCTTCAACTGCTTGAGCTGATTGAAGTTCCCTTTCAGCGGGCCGGCTCCGGCTTTGCCGTAGCGCGGATCGTTCGTCGGGAAGTCCCAGGTGTCGCCCTTGCCGCTGACGGCTTCGTTGGCGCCGAAGTTCTTTTGATAGTCGGCCCAGGCGTCGCCGCCGGTGCCTGCGTCCGCGGCGTTCGGATTGGTCGCGCCCGGCTCGGCCTTGTTGATGATGCCGCACTCGTAGCCGCCGTTCTTCTGGTAGAGGTTGCCGAACGCGTAGTTGATGAACGTGAGCATCGAGGCAGAGCCGGTCGTGTCGACGTCCTTGAGCTTGTAGTTGCGATCGTAGATGCCCCACTGCGCGAAGTAGCCGCCGATTTCACGCGCCCCTGAGGGGGAGGGTGCGGGTGTGGGTGTGGGTGTCGGCGTCGGTGTTGGGGCCGGCGTTGGCACCGGCGTTGGCGTCGGTGTTGGAACCGGCGTGGGCGTCGGCGTTGGTGTTGGAACCGGCGTCGGCGTCGGCGTGGGCGTGGGCGTCGGCGTCGGCGTGGGCGTGGGCGTGGGCGTGGGCGTCGGAACGGGTGTTGGCGTCGGTGTCGGAACCGGCGTCGGCGCAGGAGCAGGAGCAGGCGACGGCCCGCCCGAGCACGCGCCGAGATCTTCCCATACGCCGTATTGCCCGGATTGCGCCGGATTTTCGCCCTGCGTCCACCACTTGTTTCGATAATTGCGGCCGTTGTACGTCACGCGCGTGCCCGCCGTCGCATAAGCCTGCGTCGACGACCACGCGTCATAACACGCGGCGCCCGACGGTGTCGGCGTGGGCGTGGGCGTCGGAGTCGGAGTCGGCGTTGGCGTTGGCGTGGGTGTTGGAGTCGGCGTTGGAGTCGGTGTCGGCGTGGGACTCGGCGTTGGAGTCGGTGTCGGCGTCGGCGTGCCGCCCGTTGCGCCGAGATCCTTCCACAACGTCGGCGTGGTGGAAGGCGTCCATCCCGCGCCGGGGTAGGCGGTATGCGATTGCAGCGCCTGATAGGTGTGGCCGTTGTAAGTGACGGTGGCGCCTGCCGAATATGTGGTCCCTTCCTGCCACTCGGCGCCATTGGCGCTGACTGAATAGGCAACCAGCAATGCCAGCGTCAATGCGCTAATTTTGGAATGCTTAACAAGGCGATTCATGAGAATGGCCTCCTTTGTTTCGATTATGGTTGGTTTCGATTCTCTACATTGTCAAGCTGTTTGCCTCAAACGCCGCGCATTTCAAGCGCCTATACGCGGATATTTTGATAATCCAAGCTTCTCCACTAAGCAAGTTGGAAATTGATGATTAGTTTTCCTTCTGGTTTTCTTATAGGCGTGCTTTTTACGCGACGCAAAGAATACTGCTTCGAAATATGGCACCGTCGATTTGAATATGCACGTCGTGAGTTCGACATCGGGCCGTTATTTTCAATCGGCATTCCGGCGATATGGATCGTTGATGCATGCAGCGATGCGAATGTGAAACGCGCCGCAGGTCCGTATGCGGGATCGCTTTAATCGCCTGCCGGTATATCGGCGTATCGGTGCGTCAGAACTGAACCGTGACGGCAACGATCGGTGGATAGTTTTCGCTGCCGGACACACTGGTCGATGCCGCCGCGCCCTTGACGTGAGATGCGTGCTCGATCGATTGCAACGATAGCGCCTCACCCGAAGCCGATCTCGCTTCGACGCCGACGCGATACGGCGTTTTGGTCCCGCCGCAATTCACCGCGACGCGGCTTGCCTGATCGATTTCGACAGGTGCGCCGGGCGTGACGATCGAGCAGGCATTTTCGATTGTCAGCGCGATGTCCATTTTAGCCGTGCCGCTTTTCGCGAAACCTTCGGGAGACACAGCAAGCGTTTCCGCCGCAATCAAGGCGGCGAATGCGGCATGGTAGAGCGAGTGACTTTTCATGAATGGACCCGAGGGGATATTGATTTTTCGCGCCATGCAACAGTGCGTATGCGCGGGTGCTTTCTAAAAAGCCCCGCGCCTTTGAAAAAAGGAAACCGAAATGCTTAGAAAACCAGCGTCGCGGTGATGGTCGACGAATACGTGCCCGCAGCCGGCGTGTCTTGCGACGGCACGCGGCCATAAACCGTGATGCTCTGGTTCGAGCCGTCGCCCGTGCCTGCGACCGTGTCGCTGTCCACCGTATTGCCCCAGACCTGCGTGCGCGCCGTATCCCGATACAGATTGAATTCGACCGATGCATCGCCGGCCGCGTTGCTCATCTTGCGGTCCGCGACAGTCGAGCCGTTCGCGGTGCCCGCGTCGAGCGCGACGCTGTAGGCCGTGCCCTTGGTGCATGTGACCGAGAGCGTCGTCGTCTGATCGAGGTTGTTGCTGATCACGCCGGTGCTGCCGAAATTCAGCGGGTTCGCGGCGATGGAGCAGTCGTCCTGCACGGTCAGCGTGACATCGAATGTCGCGCTCTTGCTGGCGGCCATTGCATTGGGCGAAGCGACGACGCCGAGCGTGGCGGCGCCGGCAACGATGGCGATGACGGCGGCTTTGCTGAACAGATTGCGCATGAGAATCTCCGGTATCAGATTGACGACGCCGATTGCGTTTGGCGTCGCGAGAACATGAGCAAATGATAGGGAGCGCGCGTCTAAGACTGAATGAGACGACTCTTATTTGAGATGGTGAAACGAGCGGTTTCGCCGGATGGCATTGTGCTGACGCGTTTATCGAGATGCCGACGCTACATGTGAAAACGGCCTCCCGAA
Source organism: Caballeronia sp. NCF2 (assembly GCF_023631205.1). Lineage (NCBI taxonomy): Bacteria > Pseudomonadati > Pseudomonadota > Betaproteobacteria > Burkholderiales > Burkholderiaceae > Caballeronia > Caballeronia sp. NCF2. The sequence goes on from NZ_JALQDN010000006.1 coordinate 89,227, forward strand.
GGAGGCCGCCTGGCTAACGGTGACGACGTGGATTCAGATCAGTCCTTCGGCCTTGAGCGCGGCCTGCACGCCCGGGCGCGCGCCGACACGCGCCTGATACGCGACGAGCGCGGGCCACTTGCCGAGGTCGAGATCGATATGCTTCGCCCAGCTCAAAACCGTGAACAGATACGCATCGCCGATGCTGAATTCGTTGCCGAGCAGGAACTGCTTGTCATCGACTTGCTGCGCGACGTAGGCGAGACGGCGTTCGAGATTGGCCATCGCCGCGGCCTTCCAGTCGCTGCTTGCGGCCGGGTTGAAGAACGGCGAGAAGTTCTTGTGCAGTTCCGTGCCGATGAACGTGAGCCAGCTTTGCAGACGGTACCGCGCCATCGCATCGTTGAGCGGCGCGAGATGCTTCGCCGGAACCTGATCGGCGATGTATTGCATGATCGCCGGGCCTTCGGTCAGCAGTTCCCCGTTGTCGAGCAGGAGCGCGGGCACGTAACCCTTCGCGTTGATCTTGGTGAAATCCGCGCCGCTCGCGGTGAGCTTGGTCTTGAGATCGACGGCTTCGGTTTCGTAGGCGAGCCCAGATTCTTCGAGCGCGATGTGCGACGCGAGGGAACAGGCGCCTGCCTTGTAGAACAGTTTCAAAACAATTCCTCCAGGATGAGTCGCACGATTATGAACGATGTCGTGCTTGCGCAGCATCCGCTATCGCGAAACGAATTGTGTCGTTTGATGAAAGATCGAACCGCGATCAATCGAGGATGAAATCGCGCGAGGATGCGACGGTCTTCGGCGGCATCGGGAAGTCGGGGTCGGCGGCCATGTCGTGCAGCGCGGCTTCGATCGCGTCGCAGATGGCGTTCAACGCGAGATCGTTTTCCTCGAGGCCGAACGGATCTTCGATCTGCGCGGCGATCGCCTCCAGCGCCATGAACGCATACGCGACGAGCAACGCGAAAAGCGGCGTGAGCAGGCCGGCGCCATCGACGAGGCCGAACGGCAGCATCACGCAGAAGAGGTAGATCGTGCGGTGAATCATCACCGAGTAGGAGAAGGGCAGCGGCGTGGAGGCGATGCGCTCGCATCCGCCGATCACATCCGAAAGCGCGTTCAGATTGTGCTGAATCGCGAGGACGGCATAGCCGTCGAGCGCGTCTTCCCGCTTGCGTTCGGCGACCCATTCGCCGAGCCAGAGCAGAATCAGCGCGGGCCGGAACTTCGCGGCGGCCACGCGTGCGTGCAGTTCAGGCGAGAGGCGGGGCGCGAGATCGGCGAGCGCGTCGGTGTTGCGCAGTTGATGTCTCAACGCGTGAGGCAGCGCGCCGAGCGCGGACAGAAAACGTCGCTCCTCAGCGCGGTCGCGATTGTCCGGCAGCGACAGCGCCTGCTGCGCCAGCGCGCGCGATGTGTTGAGCAGCGTGCCCCACAGCTTGCGGCCTTCCCACCATCGCTCGTAACTCGCGCTATTGCGGAAACCGAGAAACACCGCGAGCGCGATGCCGACGAGCGCGAACGGCGGCGTGCCGAGCCCGAGCGGATAGTGCCGCATGTGGTCGTGCATGAAGATCGCCGCGAGCGACAGCGCGAAGATCAGCCCGAGGCGCGGCAGCAGTTGCGGCAGCACGGAGCCGCGCCACACGAACAGCAGCCGGAACCAGTTGAGCTTGGGGCGAATGATCATGGACGAGCTTGCCGGTGAAACCGCAATGAATTTCCGATTATCTCGAAAATAAGGTGCATCGCGCGCGAGACATGGCGTCGCGTGCGGAAACGAAAAGGCCGTCCTTGCGAACGGCCTTCGAGATCAGCAACGCGACAATGCGATCAGAGCGCCGCGCGCGCCGCTTTCGCCGCCGCGCGCACCTGATCCGGCGCGGTGCCGCCCGGATGATTGCGGCTCGCGACCGAGCCTTCGAGCGTCAGATAGTCGAACACGTCTTCGCCGATCAGATGCGCGACGTTCGGCAGTTCGATACGCATCGCGTCGAGCGACAGGTCCGCGATATCGCAGCCGCGATCGTCGCAGATACGCACCGCGTGCGCGACGGCTTCGTGCGCGTCGCGAAACGGCAGGCCGCGCTTCACGAGATAGTCGGCGAGATCGGTGGCGGTCGAGAAGCCTTGCAGCGCGGCCGCGCGCATCGCCTGCGGCTTCACCGTGATGCCTGCGGCCATTTCCGCGAAGATGCGCAGCGTATCCGCGACCGTATCGACGGTATCGAACAGCGGCTCCTTGTCTTCCTGATTGTCCTTGTTGTACGCGAGCGGCTGGCCTTTCATCAGCGTGAGCAGCGCCATCAGATGGCCGTTCACGCGGCCCGTCTTGCCGCGCGCGAGTTCGGGCACGTCGGGATTCTTCTTCTGCGGCATGATCGACGAACCCGTGCAGAAACGGTCCGCCAGGTCGATGAAGCCGACGCGCGGGCTCATCCACAGCACGAGTTCTTCGGAGAAGCGCGACACGTGCGTCATGACGAGCGCGGCCGCCGCCGTGAATTCGATCGCGAAGTCGCGGTCGGACACGGCGTCGAGCGAATTCGCGCAGATGCCGTCGAAGCCGAGCGCCGCCGCGACCGCGTGACGGTCGATCGGATAGCTCGTGCCCGCGAGCGCCGCCGCGCCCAGCGGCAGACGGTTCACGCGACGGCGCAGATCGCGCATGCGCTCGGCATCGCGCGAGAACATTTCGACATAGGCCAAAAGGTGATGCCCGAACGTGACCGGCTGCGCGACCTGCAGGTGCGTGAAGCCCGGCATGATGGTGTCGGCATGCTTTTCGGCCATGTCGATGAGCGCGACGCGCAACTCCTTCAGCAGCTCGCCGATGCGGTCGATTTCGCCGCGCAGCCACAGGCGGATGTCGGTCGCGACCTGATCGTTGCGCGAGCGGCCGGTGTGCAGGCGCTTGCCCGCATCGCCGATCAGCGCCGTCAGGCGCGCCTCGATGTTCAGATGCACGTCTTCCAGATCCAGCTTCCACTCGAACTCGCCGCGCTCGATTTCGCCCTTGATCTGCGCCATGCCGCGCTCGATGGCGGCGAGGTCGTCGGCGCTGATGATCTTCTGCGCCGCAAGCATGGACGCGTGCGCGAGCGAGCCTTGAATGTCGACGAGCGCGAGCCGGTTGTCGAAGAACACCGACGACGTGTAGCGCTTGACGAGCTCCGACATCGGCTCGGAGAAGCGAGCCGACCAGGCTTCGCCTTTTTTGTGGAGTTGGGACGTCATGGTGATGTTTTCAGCGGTTCGGGCTTCGGGAAGTCGACAATCTTAACATTCGGCACTATTCCGATCCGACCAGAATCACGAGCTTCAAATCCTCGCGATGCGCGGGCTTGAACGTGATCTGATTGAACACGACGCGCCCGCGCGACGGATGATTGAACGCGCGCTCGCCGCCTTCGCGCTCGAACACGTCCTGCGACGCCCAGTAGCGCGCGAAGGCATCGCTCGCGGCGGAGAGATCGTCGATGAGCGCGCGCGTCGGCGCATCGTTCAGATGGCGGATCGAATCGGCGCGGAATTCGGCCGCGAGACGCCGCGCGCGCGTTTCCCAGTCGACGATCAGCGCGCGCGCCGCCGGCGACGTGAACGTGTACGTGAGCAGATTGCGGTCGTGCTCGCCGTCGAGCCAGCCGACGAACAGCGCCGACGCATGCTCGTTCCAGCGCAGCGCGTTCCACTGACGATCGAGCACGTAGGCGGGCGCGGCGATCAGCCCGACGGTCTGGAGCAGCGCGGCGGGCGCGTCCTGCGAAGCCGGATCGGGCTCGGCGGGATCGCGCTGGGCGGCGAGCTCGAAAAGATACGCACGTTCGGCGCGCGACAGTTGCAGCGCGACGGCGATGCGCGCGAGGGCATCGGCGGAAGCGGACACGGGCCGGCCTTGCTCGATCCAGGTGTACCAGGTCGGGCTCACGCCGCACAGTTGCGCGACTTCTTCGCGGCGCAAGCCGGGCGTGCGGCGGCGCGGGCCGGGCGCGAGTCCGACCGCTTGCGGCGACAGCCTTTCGCGATGCGCGCGGATGAACTCGCCGAGCGCGTGCGCGGACGTTTCGGCGAGGGTTTCGTTCTTGTCGATGTGATTCATGCGTGGCAGGTGGTGTACATACCAGAATAACTGCACAACTTGTACTGGTACAAAGCGGGTTCTATTGTAGCGACACAAGACCACGACGAAACCGGAGCCCACGATGAAACACCACGATCAGGTCGCAGACGCATTCGGCAGCACCGCTGCCGCGTATCTCACGAGCGCCGTCCATGCGAGCGGCGCGGATCTGCAGAATCTCTCCGCGACGTTCGCGGCCACTTGCGGCAACGCGCGCGTGCTGGACATGGGATGCGGCGCGGGCCACGCGAGCTTTGCGATCGCGCCGCACGTGCGCGAAGTGGTGGCGTACGACATCGCCCCGCAGATGCTCGCGACCGTGGAAGCCGCCGCGAAGGAACGCGGCCTGACGACGATTCGCACGCAGCAGGGCGCGGCCGAAACGCTGCCGTTCGCGGATGCGTCGTTCGACTGGGCCGTGAGCCGGATGAGCGCGCATCATTGGCGCGACGTTTCGTCAGCGCTTGCCGAAGTGCATCGCGTGTTGAAGCCTGGCGGGCGGCTGAAGTTCATCGATATCGCGGGCATCGACGATCCGCTCTACGACACGCACATTCAGGCGATCGAAATCCTGCGCGATGCGTCGCATATCCGTGACTATCGCGCCGACGAATGGATCGCGATGCTCGATGCCGCCGGTTTCGATGCGCAAATCGCCGAGCGCTGGCGCATCCCGCTGGAATTCGAGTCGTGGGTGACGCGGATGCGTACGCCGGCCGAGCGCGTGACGGCCATCAGATCGATGTGGGCGAGCGCGCCGGATGAGGTGCGGCAGTATTTCAACGTGAAGGATGATTGCTCGTTCGAGCTCGATGCGGTGATGGTGGAGGGGAAGCGGCGTGGTTGAAGATTGTTGGATGTCGCTCGATCCTCGGGTTCGTGTCGGTGACGGTTGTTGATTTCGCCGGATCCCTTATTCGCGTCGGTCTATTAGCGTTGCCCCTGTGCGGGGCGGCAGTCACTTTCTTTGCTGCTGCAAAGAAAGTGACCAAAGAAAGCAGCTTTTCAGGCCCGCGGTCACACGCAATTTGGGTAGTTCTCTCGTCCCAGGTGGCACTCGCCTAAGGAGTGCCCTCATCACAATCACCCGGCTTGGCTCGCGCACGGTCTGCCACATCGCACCACACAACGAACTGGTTCAGCACCAAACAGCTCCAGCCCGCTTCGCGGCCGACCGGTTAAGCGGGACTGCCAGTGCTTCGCTATTAACATCGCTATCGCACTGCGCACGCAAACCGATGGTTTCCCTTGCATGCCCTACGGCAGCGCGAAGCGCTGTGCCGAAGCTATTTCGTGCTGAACCAATGTTCTGAACACCTTCGGGCGGCAGACCGTGCGCGAGCCAAGCCCGATTGGTCCTTTGAGGGCACTCTTTAGGCGAGTGCCGCCCGGGACGAGAGAACTACCCAACGTGCGTGTGACCGTGGGCCTGAAAAGCTGCTTTCTTTGCCTACTTTCTTTGCAGCAGCAAAGAAAGTAGGTGCCGCCCCGCACAGGGGCAACGCCAATAGACCGACACGAAATCGGGATCCGCCGAAACCCACGCATACATCGAGGCAACGTTGCATCCCGAACCAAAACGCCCCGCCAAGGGAAGGCATCAGCCGGTATTACGCAACCCCGCGGCAATCCCGTTGATCGTCAAATGAATCCCGCGCCGCAGCCGCACGTTCTGATCGCCCGCGCGGTGACGCTTCAACAGCTCCACTTGCAAGTGATTGAGCGGATCGAGATAAGGGAAGCGGTTCTTGATCGAACGCGCGAGCAGCGGGTTATCCGAAAGACGATCGATCTTGCCGGTAATTTCGCCGAGCACGTCGCACGTGCGCTGATGCTCCGCGACGATCTTGTCGAACACGGTCTTGCGCAGCTTCTTGTCGGTGACGAGCTGCGCATAGCGCGACGCGACGGCGAGATCGGTCTTCGCGAGCACCATGTCCATGTTCGACAGCAGGTTCTTGAAGAACGGCCACGTCTTGTGCATCTTGCGCAGCGTCGCGAGACGTTTCGCGCGTTCATCGTCGGAACCGGCGCGGTCGAGATACGCCGTCACCGCGCTGCCGAAGCCGTACCAGCCCGTCAGCAAGAGACGGCACTGGCCCCACGAGAAGCCCCACGGAATCGCGCGCAGATCCTCGATCTTGCGCTGCTTCGGATCCTGCAGCTTGCGCGACGCCGGCCGGCTGCCGATGTTCAGCTCCGCGATCTCCGAAATCGGCGTCGACAGGAAGAAGTAGTCGGTGAAGCCCGGCGTCTCGTAGACGAGCGCGCGATACGCGGCCATCGCGGAATCGGAGAGCGTCTGCATCGCCGCTTCGAATTGCGGCAACTGCGCGGGCGCGTTCTCGTGCGGCAACAGCGATGCTTCCAGCGTCGCGGCGACGACCGTCTCCAGATTGCGCCGCCCGATTTCCGCGTTCGCGAACTTGCTCGCAATCACTTCGCCTTGCTCGGTCAGGCGGATTTGCCCGTCGACGGTGCCGGGCGGCTGCGACAGAATCGCCTGATACGTCGGGCCGCCGCCGCGTCCGACCGTGCCGCCGCGTCCGTGGAAGAGGCGCAGCGTCGTGCCACGCTCCTTGAACAGCGTGACGAGCGCCAGTTCCGCGCGATACAGCTCCCAGTTCGACGTGAGGAAACCGCCGTCCTTGTTGCTGTCCGAATAGCCGAGCATCACTTCCTGCTCGTTGCCCTGATTTTCGATGAGCTTGTCGATGCCCGGCAGCGCGAAGAATTCGCCCATGATGACCGGCGCGTTGCGCAAGTCGGCGATGGTCTCGAAGAGCGGAATGACCATCAGGCCGTCGCGCGGGGAATCGTCCTTCGCGCCGAGATAGCCTTGCAGCACGCCCGTTTCCTTCTGCAGCAACATCACTTCCAGCAAGTCGCTGACGGTCTCCGTATGCGAAATGATGTAGTTGCGCACCGCGCGCGCACCGAACTTCGCGCGCGTCTCGCGGGCCGCTTCGAGCACGCCGAGCTCGCTTTTCGCGAGATCGGAATAGTGCGCGTATGGAAGGCGCAGCGGGCGCGGCTGCGCGAGCTCCTTCAGCAGCACTTCGCGCTTCTGCTCTTCGGTGAGTGACGCGTAATCCTCGACGACGCCCGCACGCGCGAGCAGCTCGCTCACGACGGCCTCGTGAATGTCCGAGCTTTGCCGCAAGTCGATGCTCGCGAGATGGAAGCCGAACACTTCGGCGGCGCGCGCGAGCGGCGACAGACGCAGGCTCGACATCGACGCGCCGTGATGCTCCGCGAGCGAATCGATCAGCACGTGCAGGTCGCGCACGAATTCGGAGGCATCGGCGTAGGGCGTCGCGCGAATCTGCGGTGCGCCCGGACCCGCGCTACGCACGGTCACGACGCCTTCGCCGAGCCGCACGCGCGCGCTCGCCGCAAGCCGCGTGTAGATGCCGATGAGCGCGCGCCGATACGGCTCGTCCTTGCGATGCGGCGACTGGTCGGGCGAGGCATCGGCGAGTGCTTTCAGGGCATCGCTCGAACCGGCGAGCAGGTCCGACACGGACAATTCCGCGCCGAGCTTGTGCGTCTCTTCCAGATAGTGTTCGAAGATGACGATCGCCTGACGCGTGATCGCGTTTTCGAGCGTTTCGCCGGTGACGAACGGATTGCCGTCGCGGTCGCCGCCGATCCAGCTTCCCATCTGAAAGAACGGCGGCAGGCGCACGGGCAGGCCGTGTTCCGCGAGCGCGGCTTCGATATCGGCGTAGAGCGCGGGAATTTCGGCGAGAAAGGTCGCGCGATAGTAAGACAGCGCGTTGTCGATTTCATCGGCGACGGAAAGGCGCGCGTCGCGCAACATGCGCGTCTGCCACAGCGACGTCACGCGTGCGCGCAGCACCGCTTCGTTCTGTGCGCGTTCGCGCGCGGTCAGTTCCTGATCGCGCTCGGCGAGCAGACGCGCGATATCGTGTTGCGCGTCGAGAATGCTCTTGCGCGAGACTTCGGTCGGATGCGCCGTGAGGACGGGTACGATCAGCGCATCGCCGAAAAATCTCTCGAGCAGTTTGCGCGTCGCGCTGATGTTCTTGTGCTCGCGCATGCGCTCGATCGCATACGCGATGGTGCCCGGCTGCGAACCCGAGCCCGCGAGCGCGTGAATGCGCCGCCGGCGATTGTGATGGCGGTCTTCGGCGATGTTCGCGAGATGCGAGAAGTAGCTGAACGCACGCACGACCGACACCGTCTGTTCCGGCGACAGCGCGCGCAGCTTCTTTTCGAGCGTCTGCGAGGCTTCGACGTCGTCCTCGCGGCGGAACTTCACGGCCGTCTGACGAATGGCCTCGACGACCTCGAACACGGCGTCGCCTTCCTGCTCGCGCAGCACTTCGCCGAGCACACGCCCGAGAAAGCGGATGTCTTCGAAGAGCGGGCGGTCCTTGTCGTCGCGCGTGCGGCTCGCGGGCTTCGGGGGCTTCGCGGCTTTCGCGACGGCCACGCCGTTGGGGCGCGGCGTTTTGAGCTTCGTCGGCGCGGTCTTGGTCGCGATGGCTTTCTTCGCGAGCTTCGGCGCGATGGCGGCTTTCGAAGCCTTCGCGGCCGTCGCGGCCTTCGTCGTGACGATGGGCGACGACGCCGCGCGCGGCGCGTCGGAGGAGGAAGACTTGGGCAATGCGGCGTTGCGGCGCGCCGGGCGAGCCGATCCGGATGACGTCACGTTGGGTTCCTCTCGAAAGCTGCGAAGCCAGGGTACATCGACATGATCCGGCGACCTCGACGGGCGCCGCATCGGCAGAAAATCGCGGGCCGCGCGAACGGCCGTGCGTCAAACCGGCGACAGCATGCCGCGGCATTCTTCGCGCCCCGAAGCGTTCATCGCGCGCGACGCGGCCGGGGCCGTCGTTCACGCCGCTACGAACACACCACGGACGCCCCGAAAGGCGCATCGGACAAGGCTCTCGCGCGCTGCCCGGGTGTCGGTGGACCTTGGCGTGCGTGCTACCATTGTTCGCTAATGTCTATTCATCCATCCCGTCATTCGATCGAGCATCAATGAATTCCGAGACGCATTCAACGACACCGCCCGCGAGCATCATCATCGCTTCGCGGGAAAGCCGGCTTGCGATGTGGCAAGCCGAGCACGTGCGGTGTGCGCTGCACAAATTATATCCATCTTGCGACGTGAAAATCCTCGGAATGACGACGCGCGGCGATCAGATTCTGGATCGCACGTTGTCGAAGGTCGGCGGCAAGGGTTTGTTCGTGAAGGAGCTCGAAGCCGCGCTCGCCGAGGGCCGCGCCGATCTCGCCGTGCATTCGCTCAAGGACGTGCCGATGGAACTGCCCGAAGGCTTCACGCTCGGCGCCATCATGGAGCGCGAAGATCCGCGCGACGCTTTCGTGTCGCCGCATTACGCGTCGCTCGATGCGCTGCCTGCGGGGAGCATCGTCGGCACGTCGAGCCTGCGTCGCGAGTCGATGATTCGCGCGCGCTTTCCTCATCTCGAAGTGCGGCCGTTGCGCGGCAATCTCGATACGCGTCTCGCCAAGCTCGACCGCGGCGAGTACGCGGCGATCATCCTCGCGGCGGCGGGTTTGAAGCGTCTCGGTCTGGAAGCGCGCATCCGTGCGCTGCTCGATCCGTCCGAGAGCTTGCCGGCAGCGGGGCAGGGCGCGCTCGGTATCGAGATTCGCGCGGACCGCGCCGATCTCGCCGCGTGGCTCGCACCTTTGCACGATGAAAACACCGCGCTCGCGGTCGAGGCGGAACGCGCGGTGTCGCGCGCGCTCGGCGGCAGTTGCGAAGTGCCGCTCGCCGCGTACGCCGTATGGCGCGACGGCGCGCTGCATCTGCGCGGCGCGGTGTCGATGCCCGACGGCAAGCGCGTGCTGCGCGCGGAGGAAAGCGTGCAGGCGCCCGATCTCGCCGCCGCGCTCGCGCTCGGCCAGCGCGTGTCGTCGGATCTCGAAGCGCAAGGCGCGATGGATATCGTCGCCGCGCTCAGCACCATGTCGCGCGCCGACGGCCCGAACACCGCGCCCTCGGGGCCGAAGTCCTGATGGCGAGCGAGCGCCGCGCCACCGTCGTCGTCACGCGTCCCGCCGGACAGTCGTCCGCGCTGCTCGCGCTCCTTGCGAGCGCCGGCTTCGACGCGCTGGAATTTCCGCTCATCGATATCGCGCCCGTCGCCGACGATGCGCCGCTGCGCGCCGCGCTCGACGAGCTTTTTCTGCCGCCGGAAGCGCCGGGGCGCTATGCGCTCGTCGTGTTCGTGTCGCCGAATGCGATCGATCATGCGTTCTCGCGGCTCGCCGCGCCGTGGCCCGTCGATTTGCCCGTCGCGGTCGTCGGTCCGGGCTCGGTCGCGGCGCTCGCGCGTCAGGGCGTGCACGCGCCGTCGCATCGCGTGATCAGTCCGTCGGCGCAAGCGCTCGATCCGCGCTTCGATTCCGAGGCGCTCTTCACCGCGATCGAAGCGCATTTCGGCACGAACGGTCTCGAAGGCAAGCGCGTGCTGATCGTGCGCGGCGACGGCGGCCGCGAATGGCTCGCCGAGCGGCTCGCGCAAGCAGGCGCGCGGGTCGAAAAGGCCGCCGCCTATCGCCGCGTGTTGCCGGAACCGTCGATGCAAGAGTGGGAGCGCATCCACGAATTGCTGGCCGGAGAACCGCACGCGTGGCTGCTGACAAGCTCGGAAGGCGTGCGCAATCTCGACGAGCTCGCCCACGAACATCTCACCGCCGACGAAATCGTGCTGCTCAAGCGCGCGCCGCTCGTCTGCCCGCACCCGCGCATCGCCGAGGCCGCGCGGGGAGCGGGTTTTGATAGGATTACGGTGTCCGGCGCGGGCGATGAGCGCATCGCGCACGCGCTGGAAGCGCTGTTCCCGCTCCAACGGGATCCGGAGGCTCACGCGCACGCGAGCGCATCGGCTTCGATAAATTCCTCATCCGCGCCGACGGACGCCAATCCGGCCACCGCGCCGGCCCAACAAACGGCTCAATCACGCATGACTGATTCGAACGATTCCAAGAAAGCTTCACCTCAGCCGAACGTGACACCGCCCTTGCCGCCGAACACGCCTTTCACGCCTTATGAGCAGCAGAAGAAGAACGGCGGCGCGGGCATCGTGGTGTTGTGGTTCGTCGTCGTCATTCTGGCGGTGGCGGCGGGCGCGGGCGCCTTCGTCCTGAACCGCAAGTTCGAGCGCACCGACGCGCAACTGTCGCAGCGCCTCGCCCAGTCCGACGAGCAGAACGCCGATCTGCGCGCGAAAGCCGATCAGGCCGCGAGCGCGACCACCGCGTTGAACACGCAGATCATCCAGTTGCAGGGCAAGCTCGCCGATGCCGAAGCGCACAGTCAGGCGCTGCAGCAGCAATATCAGGATCTCGCGAGCAATCGCGACGACTGGACCGTCGCCGAAGTCGAGCAGATTCTGTCGAGCGCGAGCCAGCAGTTGCAACTCACCGGCAACGTTCAACTCGCGCTTTTCGCGCTGCAAAGCGCCGACACGCGTCTTGCCGCGACCACCGGTCCGCAGGTCGTCGCGATCCGCAAGGCGATCGCGCAGGACATCGACAAGCTGAAAGCCACGCCGACGACCGATCTCACCGGTCTCGCGATCAAGCTCGACACGGCCATCGACCAGATCGACCAGTTGCCGCTTTCGGGCGAGGCGCCGATCGCCCGCGCCCGCGCGCAGGCCGCCGAGCCGGCCAACAGCGCGTCGATCGCGGCGGCGACCGGCGAGCCGCGCTGGAAGGTGCTGTGGCATCAGATCACGAACGGCATCGGCCAGCAGTTGTCGAGCCTCGTCTCGGTGCGCCGCATCGATAACGCCGATGCGATGCTCACATCGCCCGATCAAGGTTATTTCGTGCGCGAAAACGTGAAGCTGCGGCTGCTGTCCGCGCGTCTTTCGCTGCTGTCGCGCAGCGAGCCGACGCTCAAGTCGGACCTGCGCGCCGCCGACGCCGCGCTCGGCCGCTACTTCGATGCCTCGTCGAAGAAAGTGCAGGCCGTGCGCGAGCTCGTGAAGCAGGTCGATCAGGCGTCGCTCGCCGTCGCCGTACCGAACCTGAACGCGAGCCTCGCCGCCGTCCATCAGTTCAAGCGAGGCGGATGATGACGATTCGTGGACTCATCTGGCTCGCGCTGCTGTTCGCCGTCGCGGTGATCGTCGCGACCGTCGGCGGCTTCAACAACGGACAAATCCTGCTCGTGATACCGCCGTATCGCGTGGACATGTCGCTCAATCTGTTCGCGGTCGCGCTCGTCGTGCTGTTCATCGTGCTGTACGCGATCATCCGCGCGGTGCGTGGCGTCTGGAAGATGCCGTCGCGCGTCGCCGCGTACCGCACGCGCAGCAAGATCGCGAAGGCGAATGCGTCGCTGCGCGATGCGGTCGGGCATCTGTACGCCGGACGTTTCTCGAAAGCCGAGAAGGCCGCGCGCGATGCGTTGTCCGTCGAAGACAACAAGGGTGCGGCCGGGCTGATCGGCGCGAACGCGGCGCATCGTCTGCACGAATATGCGCGCCGCGACGAGTGGCTCGCGCAGGTTTCCGGCGCCGACTGGCAGGACGCGCGCCTGATGGCCACCGCCGACATGCGCGCCGATGGCCGCGACGCCGACGGCGCGCTCGTCGCGCTCACCGAAATGCAGGCGCAGGGCGGCCGGCGCATCCACGCGCAGCAAATCGCGCTGCGCGCGCAGCAGCAATTGAAGAACTGGGGCGAAGTGCTGAAGCTCGTGCGGATGCTGGAGAAGCGCGAGGCGCTGCATCCGGCGGTCGCGGTGCGGCTGCGCCAGGTCGCGGCGGAAAATCTGCTGCGCGATCGCCGGCATAACCCGGACGCGCTGCTCGAACTGTGGCAATCGCTGTCGGCGACCGAGCGCCAGTCGCCGCGTCTCGCCGATCTCGCCGCGGAACTGCTGATCGCGCTCGATCGTCGCGCGGAGGCGAAGAAGATCGTCGAAGACGCGCTCGCGCACAACTGGGACGCGCGGCTGTTGCGGCGTTATCCGGACTGCATCGTCGGCGGCGACGCTTTCCCGCTGATCCAGCGCGCCGAAGCGTGGCAGAAGGAACGCACCGAAGACGCCGACCTGCTTTTCACGCTCGGACGTCTCTGCCTGCATCAGCAGTTGTGGGGCAAGGCGCAGGCGTTCCTCGAATCGGCGCTGAAGCTCGCCGACAACGAACCGCTGAAGATTCGCACGCATCGCGCGCTCGCCCGTCTGCACGAACAGCTCGGCGACGCGGACAAGGCCGCGGAACATTACCGCGCAAGCGCGCTGGCGATGAACGTCGTCTGATTGCGCTCGCCTGACGCGTTCAGGAACGGGCTGCACGGGCGCGATGCTCATGCAGCCCATTATTTTTTTTCGCACGCGCTTTCCGGACCGGCGTTTTCGCGTTGTCTGTACGCCACCGCACGGCCGATGCGCGGGCAAGATGGTCTAGTTTCCTTCCACCGATACGAGGATCGAAAGAAAAGGAGGCGGCGTGAAACGGGCGCTACACACGTTGATCGGGCTTGCGCTCGTCGTTTTTCTGTCCTGGCCCGATACGTCGCATTACTTCGCGCAGGGCGTTATCACGTCCGCGCCGTGGACCGGAACCTGGGCCGCCGCGCCCGATGTCACCGCCGACCGGGGCTTCAACAATCAGACGATTCGCCACGTCGTGCGGACGAGCATCGGCGGGACGGCGGCGCGCCTGACGTTCTCCAATCTGTTCGGCACGCAGCCCGTTACGCTCGGCGACGTGCATGTCGCCCGTCGCGCGAGCGGCGCGCGGACGATCGCCGGCAGCGACAAGGCCGCGACCTTCAACGGGCAGACTTATGTGACGATTCCCGTCGGCGGCACCGTCCAGACCGACCCCGTTCCGTTTCAGGTGCCGGCGCTCGCGGACATCTCCGTGAGCTTCCATATTCCGTCGCAGACGCCGCCGGGATCGACCGGGCACGTCGAGGGCTTGCAGGACAACTGGATCGCACCGGGCGACGTCAGCGCGGACCCGGCGTTCACGGGCGGCGTCGTGAACGCGGCGGGCGAGCAGTCGTACTATTTCCTCACCAATGTCGATGTGATGAACGCCGCGGCGACGGGCGCGGTGGTCACCTTCGGCGCGTCGATCACGGACGGAATCGCGTCGACGCCCAATACGAACCGGCGCTGGCCGAACCGCCTCGCGGAGCGGCTGATCCGCTCAGGCATGACGGTCGGCGTGCTGAATCAGGGCATCAGCGGCAACGATTTCTTCACGAACGGTTCGGGCCAAGCCGGGCTGACGCGCTTCGCCCGCGACGTGCTCGCGCAGTCCAACGTCAAATGGGTGATCGTCTCCGACGACGCGGTGAACAATCTAATCAGCGGCAATCCGCCGAGCGCGCAGCAGCTCATCGGCGCGTATCAGCAACTCGTTCACCAGGCGGCCGCGGCGAAAGTGGGCCTGATCTGCTCGACGCTTACGCCCTTCGAAGGCCTCGACGAATGGACGCCCGAGATCGAGAACACGCGCCAGACGGTGAACGCTTATCTGCGCAGCAAGAGCAGCGGTTGCGATGCCGTGCTGGATCAGGCCGCGGCGCTGGGCCACCCGGCCGGCGCGCACGACTCGACGGCGTTCGCGCGCGCCTACAACAGCGGCGACGACCTTCATCCGGACGATGCCGGCATGCTGGCGATCGCCAATGCGGTCGATCTGGGCTGGTTAGCCGCGCTGCCGCCGATCAACGCGCCGACAGCGTGCGGGCGCATCGCGATGGGCGAAGGCCTTGCGGAAGGGCAATCGATCGCGGCGTGCAGTGGAAACGTGCAGGTGAACTTGCGCGGCGACGGCTATCTCGTCGCGGTGAAGGATGGCGCGACGATCTGGTCATCGCAGGTGAGCGGCACGCCGGGCGTCGAACTGCGCATGCAGGAGGACGGCAATCTGGCGATGTACGACAACAATGGCGCGACGGTCTGGCAGACGCACACGTCGGGGCATCCGGGCGCCTACGCGACTATCTTGCCGAACGGCTATCTCGTCATCTTTTCGGCGCGCGGCACCGCACTCTGGTCGAGCGAGGGATGAAGCGCCGCGCCGAGCGCTTTCAGTACGTCGGAACCGACGGATCGACCTGACGCGACCATGCGTCGATGCCGCCGTAGAGATTGAACGTCTTCGTGAAGCCGCGCGATTCGAGGAACATCGCGACCTGTGCGCTGCGCGCGCCGTGATGGCAGATGCAGACGATCTGCGCTTCGTCGTCGAGTTCTTCGCTGCGTGCTGGGATGTCGCGCATCGGAATCGACACGATGTTGTCCATCTTCGCCGTCTGGATTTCCCAGGGCTCGCGCACGTCGAGCAGAACGGGAGCGGGGCGCGACGAATCGGCGAGCCACGCGGCGAGTTCGGGTGCGGTCAGGTTTTGCATGGAGATTCCGGCAAGATGCGCGCTACCGGATAAGGCCGGCAGCGCGCTTTCGGCTTAGAACTTGAACTGCGACGGATGCACCGCGTTCTTCAGCGGCGCGACGAGCGTTTCGAAGACATCCGACACGCGGAACTGCTTTTCGTCCACGCGCGTGATGATCTGCGCCTTCATGACCGGCGCCGAGCCGACGAACGCCGCGATGCGCCCGCCGATCTTCAGCTGTTCCAGAAATTCCTGCGGCATGACCGGCAGCCCGCCCGACACGCAGATCACGTCGTAAGGCGCGCCCTGATTCCAGCCGAGCGCGCCGTCGCCGGTGATCACGTCGACGTTCGTCACGCCGTTCGCCGCGAGGTTCTGCTGCGCGAAAGCGGCGAGCTCCGGCGAGATTTCGACCGTCGTCACGCTGCGGCCGCGGTGCGCGAGCAGCGCCGCCATGTAGCCCGAGCCGGTGCCGATTTCCAGCACGGTTTCGCCCTTGTGGATCGCGAGTTCCTGCAGGACGCGCGCTTCGACCTTGGGCGACAACATGCGCTCGCCGCCAGGCAGCGGAATTTCGAGATCGGCGAAAGCGATGTTGCGGTACGCGGCGGGAACGAAGTTCTCGCGCTTGACGATCGCGAGCAGGTTCAGGACGTCCTGGTCCAGCACTTCCCACGGACGAATCTGTTGCTCGATCATGTTGAAACGCGCTTGCTCGATGTTCATGTTCTGTGTGCGTGATGGCGACCGGAGCGGCTTGCATCGCGGCCGGATGCGGGGCTAGAAAACTACGCGATTGTAGCAAATCGAAGGGTTTTCCCGCCTGCTTTGCGCCCGACCTGCGCCCGACGCGCTGGCCTCCCGTGCGGCTAATGCGGCAGGCGGATATCGAACTTGAAGGTGATGAGCCGCGCGATCAGGATGAACGCCGTCGAAAATAGCACGTTGTAGATCGTGTCGACGTCGAGCCGTTCGAGCCCGAGATACATCCAGCATCCGGCGAACGCGCAGACCGCGTACGGGCGCGAGTCGCGCAGGATCAGCGGAATCTCGTTGCAGAGCACGTCGCGCAGCACGCCGCCGAACACGCCGGTGATGACGCCCATCATCGTCGCGGTGAAGGCGGGCATCTGGGCGTCGAGTGCGATCGACGTGCCCGACACGCTGAAGAGCCCGAGCCCGATCGCATCGGTGACGAGCAGCGCGCGCTGGTCGAAGAGGCGTGACGTGACGCGCAAAAAAAGCGGCGCGAAGATCGCCATCGCGAAGATGAACAGCACGTAGTCCTGATGCTCGACCCAGTAGAAGGGCCGGCGCGAGAGCAGCACGTCGCGCACCGTGCCGCCGCCGAACGCGGTCACGAGCGCGACGAGAAACGCGCCTACCGCGTCGAGCCGGCGCTTGCGCGCCTCGATGAGTCCGGAGAAGGCGTACGCGAAAATCGCGAGCGCCTCCATGATGGTGATGGCGAGGGTGAGTCTAGGATGCACTGTCCGGCCCCGGATTGCTGTTCTTGCCGAGGCTCCGGTCCTGCGACTTGTCCTGCGGATGATTGTGATGACGCGGCGTGCCGCCCGGCTGCAGCAGCACGAGCACCGCGCCCGCGCCGCCGTCGTGCGGCCGCGCCTGACAGAACGCGATCACCTCCGACTTCTGCACGAGCCACGCGCGCACCTTGCCCTTCAGCACCGGCTCCTTGCCGATGGACCCGAGCCCTTTCCCGTGAATGACGCGCAGGCAGCGCAGCCCGCGCTTCACCGATTCGCGGATGAACTCCGCGAGCGCCTCGCGCGCTTCCTCGCGGCGCATGCCGTGCAGATCGAGCTGCGCCTGCACGATCCACGCCCCGCGCCGCAGCTTTCTGACGACTTCCTGGCTGACGCCCGGACGATAGAACGACAGCGTTTCGTCGATGTCGAGCAGGCTTTCGGGATCGTATTCGTCGGAGAGCGCTTCCTGCAGCACCGCTTCTTCGTCGCGGCGGCTCTGCAGCGGCACGGGCGGCGGCGGTACGCGCGTGACGGTCGTGCGCGGCGGCGTCTTGAGCGGCTCGATTTCGCCGATCGCGCGACGAAACTCGTCGGCATCCGCGACGGCTTCCCGCTCGGCGCGCGCCGCCGCGACGCGCTGGACTTCGCGCTTTTCGGCGTCGGCCTTCAGCGCGCCCTTCAGCGACGACAGACCCGACAGGCCTTCGCGTTTCACGGCGGCGGCGACATCGCGCGCATCCACCGGTTTTTGCGCGGGCGCGGCCGGGCGCGGCGCTTCCTTGCGACGGACTTTCGGTTCGTTCGGATGAGGGAGATTCTTCGGCATCGTTCGGCCAGCGGAATGGGTCGGGGATCGGACTCGGCGCGCCGCGCGCCGGCGTCGCCGCTGAAACGACGGCACGCGCGCGCCGAAACGAAAACGGGCCGGCGGAGTGAACCGTGGCCCGTCGTTGCTGCATTCTAGCGGCTCGCGCCGCCCGATCAGCGGTCGGCTTCGTGGCTCATCGAATGCGGCGTCGGCGTTTCGTCGATGGTTTCGAGATAACGCTGCGCATCGAGCGCGGCCATGCAGCCCGTGCCCGCGCTCGTGATCGCCTGGCGATAGACGTGATCCTGCACGTCGCCCGCCGCGAACACGCCGGGGATGCTCGTCGCGGTCGCGTCGCCGCTCGTGCCGCCCTTCGTGATGATGTAGCCGTTCTTCATCTCGAGCTGGTTGACGAAGAGATCGGTGTTCGGCTTGTGGCCGATCGCGACGAACACGCCTTGCAGCGCGATGTCGGTCGTCTTGCCCGATTGCGTGTCCTTGATGCGCAGGCCGGTGACGCCGGACTGATCGCCGGTGACTTCGTCGAGCACGTGATTCCACTTGATGTCGACGATGCCTTCCTTCTCCTTCGCGAGCAGGCGGTCGATGAGAATCGGCTCGGCGCGGAACTTGTCGCGGCGATGCACGACCGTGACCTTCTTCGCGATGCCCGCGAGATAGATCGCTTCCTCGACGGCCGTATTGCCGCCGCCGATCACCGCCACTTCACCGTTGCGATAGAAGAAGCCGTCGCACGTTGCGCAGGCCGACACGCCTTTGCCCATGAACGCTTCTTCCGACGGCACGCCGAGATATTGCGCCGATGCGCCCGTCGCGATGATGAGCGAATCGCAGGTGTACTCGCCGGAATCGCCGATCAGACGGAAAGGGCGCTCGTTGAGCTTCGCGGTGTGGATGTGATCGAAGACGATCTCGGTGTTGAAGCGGCGCGCGTGTTCCTCGAAACGCTGCATCAGTTCGGGGCCTTGCACGCCCGACGGATCCGCCGGCCAGTTCTCGACGTCCGTGGTGGTCATCAGCTGGCCGCCTTGCGCGAGGCCGGTGATGAGCAGCGGCGACAGGTTCGCGCGCGCGGCGTAGACGGCGGCGGAGTAGCCGGCGGGGCCGGAACCGAGAATCAGCACTTTGGCGTGTTTGGGCGAAGACATGATGATGGTCCGTTATTGATGGTTTCGGATGCGCGCCTCGAGGCGCGCGAGCGATTGCCTGCGACGCAGCAATCTCGACGCCCGGTACATCCGATGAACCGTATTTGAGTGCAAAACGACGATTATAAAGGCGTCGGAAAAAGCCTTCCGAATGAACCTTTCAATCGGATTGATAGCCGCGCCGGGCCGAAACCGCGACATGACGCGCGCGTGACGAGTGTTACAGGTTGCAAGAACGCGCCGGTTTTTGCGCCTTTCACCGCAATGCAGCGTTTACAATAGTTCACCGTTCCATGCCGCTCTTGCGCAACAGGCGCGAGCCGCAAAAAAGCGATACAAAGCGACACCGAATCAATGGCCAAAGCTACCTATTCCGCGAGCCCGCAGGCATTGCCGCACCGCATGTCGCGGCTCTTCACCGAGATTCGCTGGATTCTCCAGGTCGCACTCGGACTGTTTCTCGTCATGGCGCTCCTCTCGTACAGCCGCAAGGATCCGAGCTGGACCCACGCGGTGAGCGTCGATCACATCGCGAACTGGGCGGGGCGCGTCGGCGCGTACACGTCGGACATCCTCCTGCTCGTCTTCGGGCTATCGTCCTACTGGCTGATCGTGCTGCTCGCGCGGCGCATCATCGCGAATTATCGAAAGATCACGCATCCGCCGGTCGTCGACGAAGACGCGCCGAAAGACCGCACCTGGCTCGCCGAAGCGTTCGCGTTCGTGCTCGTGCTGCTTGCCTCCGACGGCATCGAGGCACTGCGCATGTGGTCGCTCAAGGTGCAGTTGCCGCGCGCGCCGGGCGGCGTCGTCGGCGATGTGGTCGCGCGCCATGTATCGCACGCGCTCGGCTTCACGGGCGCGACGCTGTTTCTGCTGATCGCGCTCGCGATCGGCCTCTCGCTGTATTTCCGCTTCTCGTGGCTGTCCGTGTGCGAGAAGGTCGGCGACGGCATTCTCGATGCGATCACCGGCGCGCAACTGCGCCGCGAAGCCGGACGCGATCGCAAGCTGGGCGAAGCGGCCGCGGTCAAGCGCGAAGGCAAGGTCGTGCGTTCGCGCGAGAAGAGCGAGGATCACGAGCCGGTGATGATCGTGCCCGCCGCGCCCGCGCCCGCGCGTTCCGAACGCGCCGAAAAGGAAAAGCAGGTGCCGCTCTTCAAGGACCTGCCGGGCGATTCCACCTTGCCGCCGCTCGCGCTGCTCGATCCGCCGCCGAAGACGCAGGAAACCATCGCCGCCGATACGCTCGAATACACGTCGCGTCTCATCGAGAAGAAGCTGAAGGACTTCGGCGTCGAAGTGAGCGTGGTCGCGGCGTATCCGGGGCCGGTCGTCACGCGCTATGAAATCGAGCCGGCGACGGGCGTGAAGGGCAGCCAGATCGTCGGTCTTGCGAAGGATCTCGCGCGCTCGCTGTCGCTCGTGTCGATTCGCGTCGTCGAGACGATTCCGGGCAAGAACTTCATGGCGCTCGAATTGCCGAATCAGCGCCGTCAAACGGTCAAGCTCTCCGAAATTCTCGGCTCCGAAGTCTATGCGAACGGCGCATCGCCGCTGACGATGGGCCTCGGCAAGGACATCGGCGGCAATCCGGTCTGCGCCGATCTCGCGAAGATGCCGCACTTGCTCGTCGCGGGCACGACGGGCTCGGGCAAGTCCGTCGGCATCAACGCGATGATTCTCTCGCTCTTGTACAAGGCGAGCGCGGATCAGGTCCGTCTCATCCTCATCGATCCGAAGATGCTCGAAATGAGCGTCTACGAAGGCATTCCGCATTTGCTGTGTCCGGTCGTCACCGACATGCGGCAGGCCGGCCACGCGCTCAACTGGGCGGTCGCCGAAATGGAACGCCGCTACAAGCTGATGAGCAAGATGGGCGTGCGCAATCTCGCGAGCTTCAACACGAAGATCGACGAAGCGAAGAAGCGCGGCGAAAACATTCCGAATCCGTTCAGCCTCACGCCCGACGAGCCGGAGCCGCTCACGCGTCTGCCGAACATCGTCGTCGTGATCGACGAACTCGCCGATCTGATGATGGTCGTCGGCAAGAAGGTCGAAGAGCTGATCGCGCGCATTGCGCAGAAGGCGCGCGCGGCGGGCATCCATCTGATTCTCGCGACGCAGCGTCCTTCGGTCGATGTGATCACCGGCCTCATCAAGGCGAACGTGCCGACGCGCATGGCGTTCCAGGTGTCGTCGAAGATCGATTCGCGCACGATTCTCGATCAGCAGGGCGCGGAGTCGCTGCTCGGCATGGGCGACATGCTCTATCTGCCGCCCGGTTCGGGCCTGCCTGTACGCGTGCACGGCGCGTTCGTGTCGGATGAAGAAGTGCATCGCGTCGTCGACAAGCTGAAGGAGCAGGGCGAGCCGAACTATATCGAGGGCATTCTGGAAGGCGGCCTCGCGGGCGATGGCGACGAAGGCTCGGCGGGCGCAAGCGGAACCGGCGGCGCCGATGGCGAGTCGGACCCTTTGTACGATCAGGCGGTCGAGGTCGTCATCAAGAACCGTCGCGCGTCGATATCGCTCGTGCAGCGGCATTTGCGCATCGGATACAACCGGGCGGCGCGTTTGCTCGAACAGATGGAGAACTCGGGGCTCGTGTCGGCGATGTCGTCGAACGGCAACCGCGAAATCCTCACGCCGGCGCGCGACGCGGAATGACCGCGCGTTATATGGAGAACATAAGCATGAAGCAGTTTACGGGGCGCAGTTTCGTCAAGGCATTCGGCACGGCGCTGGTTTCGGCGTCGATGCTGGTCGCATCGCACGCATTCGCGAGCGGCACGGAGCAATTGAAGGCGTTCGTGTCGCAAGTCCACGCGGCGCGCGGCGACTTCACGCAGCAGGAAATCAAGGCGCCCGGCAAGACCAACAACGGCGCGACGTCCACGCAAGTGCCGACCAAGGGCGCAGCCTCCAGCGGCACGTTCATGTTCGCGCGGCCGGGCAAGTTCATCTGGTCGTATCAGAAGCCGTATTCGCAAATTCTCCAGGCCGACGGCGACAAGCTCTACGTCTACGACAAGGATCTGAACCAGGTCACGGTACGCACGCTCGGCGGCGCGCTCGGTGCGAGCCCGGCGGCGATTCTCTTCGGCAGTAACGATCTGGAAAAGAACTTCAACCTGCGCGACGCGGGGGAGAAGGGCGGCATCGACTGGCTCGAACTCACGCCCAAGGCGAAGGACACGCAATTCGAGACGGTCGGCATCGGCTTCAAGGACGGCAACCTGCAGGCGATGGAACTGCACGACGTTTTCGGCAACGTGACGCTGCTGACGTTCTCGAACATCCAGAAGAACCCGCCCATCAAGAGCGATACGTTCAAATTCACCGTGCCGAAGGGCGCGGATGTCATCAACGGTTGACGTTTCAGGTCCGGCCGCGCGCGTCAGGCGTGCGCGGCTTGCATGTCCTCGACGAACGCTTCCACGATTTCCCGTTTCGCGCTGCCCGAGCGTTCAGCGCGCGTGACCATCTGAAACGCGACGCGATAGCGCATCGCTTTCGGGTTCAACGGCGCGAGCAACCCTTCCTTCACGTAGAGCGCGGCGAAATGCTCGGGCAGATAGCCGAGATGCCGGCCCGACAGCACGAGCATCGCGACGGCCTCCATGTTGTCCGCGACCGCCCCGATATTGCGCGGCGTCAGCTCGCCCGCTTCCGGCAGCGGATAGCTGCGCCACGCCCAGTCGTGCTCGAACGCTTCTGGTACGGCGACGCGTCCCGCGCGCGCGAACAGCGGATGCTCGCGTCCGCAATACGCGAGTTGATCCTCCGCGAAAATTTCGGTGTATTCGAGCGACGGCACGCGATGCCAGAAGTATCCGATCGCCATCTGGATGCGTTCGGCGAGCAGCATCTCTTCGAGTTCACCGGGCGAGCGCACGAGCACCGCGAAGCGCACGGATTCGTCGCGCTGCCGGAAACGCGCGATCGCCTCGCTGACGCGCGCGTTCGCGCTGACAGGCGTGTTGCCGATCATCCCGAGCGTCAGCGTGCCGACGAGCTTCTTGCCGACATTTCGCGCGGTCGAATCGAAGGTGTCGATGGCCGCGAGCAGCGTCCGGCACGCCTCGACGAACGGCTCGCCGCGCGAGGTCAGCGCGAAGCCGCCGCGTCCGCGCTCGCAAAGCCGGTAGCCGAGCCGCGTTTCCAGCGTCGCGAGCTGCGTGCTGATGGTCGACTGCCCGACGTTGAGCGTCGCTTGCGCGGACGAGACGCCGCCCGCATCGACGATGGCGAGAAACACGCGGATCAGGCGCAGATCCAGATCGGAAAGGTGAGTGAACATGGCCGCCGTCGATACATCGATAAATATCGATGTTAAGTTGATTTCTTCGCCATTTTATCTCCGCGGGAAAGCGGCTATTAATTGTCGGATCGACCACCCGCCGCCATTCGACGCCATGAATCCTTCCTCGCCTTCGTCGCTTTTCGCTCCAGCCGAACACTTCGATTCGCATTTCCTCGAACAGCGCGCCGAGCGTCCGCAGCCGCTTTCCGGCAATCAGATGCCGCGCTGCGGCGGCATCACGACGATGATGCGTCTGCCGCACGTTCAATCGGCGGAAGGGCTGGATGCCTGTTTCGTCGGCGTGCCGTTCGATCTCGGCACGTCGAATCGCACCGGCGCGCGCTTTGGCCCGCGTCAGGTGCGCAGCGAGTCGGTGCTGCTGCGTCCGTACAACATGGCGACGCGCGCCGCGCCGTTCGATTCGCTGCGCGTGGCTGATATCGGCGATGTCGCGATCAATCCGTACAACCTGCTCGATTCGATCGACCGCATCGAGCGCGCGTATCGCGAAATCCTGAAGCACGGCTGCAAGCCGCTGACGCTCGGCGGCGATCACACCATCGCGCTGCCGATCCTGCGCGCGATTCACGCGAAGCACGGCAAGGTCGGGCTGATTCATATCGACGCGCACGCGGACGTCAACGACACGATGTTCGGCGAGAAGATCGCGCACGGCACGCCGTTTCGCCGCGCGGTGGAAGAGGGCTTGCTCGATTGCTCGCGCGTCGTGCAGATCGGGCTGCGCGGCACGGGCTACGAAGCGGGCGATTTCGACTGGTGCCGCGAGCAGGGCTTTCGCGTCGTGCAGACGGAGGAATGCTGGAACAAGTCGCTCGTTCCGTTGATGGACGAAGTGCGCGCGCAGATGGGCGATGGGCCGGTGTACATCACCTTCGATATCGACGGCATCGATCCCGCGTTCGCGCCCGGCACCGGCACGCCGGAAATCGCCGGGCTGACGGTGCCGCAAGCGCTGGAGATCGTGCGCGGCGCGCGCGGGCTGAACATCGTCGGCGCGGATCTCGTCGAGGTCGCGCCGCCTTACGATCCGTTCGGCACGACCGCGCTGCTCGGCGCGAACCTCGCGTTCGAGTTGCTGTGCGTGCTGCCGGGCGTGGAGTATCGCGCGGCGAAATAACGCTTACGCGTAGGCGCGACGTCTGCCCGACACGAGCAGCAGATAGCACACCGCGCCGAGTGCGAGCGCGGGCAGCGTCGCGCCGAGATTCGGCAGCCATTGATTGATCGCGTGATACGCCGCGATCCCGATGCCCCATGCGATGAACGCGCTGACGTGCCATCCGCCGGAGAAGCCATAGCGGCCGTTGACATCGGCGAGCACGGCCGCTTCGATGCGGCGCTTGCGCACGATGAAGTGATCCGCCAGCACGACGCCGAAGAGCGGCGCGAACACCGAGCCGATCAGCAGCAGGAAGTTCTGATACTTGCCCATCTCGACGACGAGCGCGACGAGCGTGCACAGCGCGCCGAACGCGCACGAGAGCAGCGGCACGCTCGCGCGCGCCCAGAACGTGCCCGTCGATACGGCGGCGGAGTGGATATCGGCGAAGGCGTTGTCGGTTTCGTCGATCAGGATCAGGAAGAGCGCGAGCCCGCCGCCCGCCTGCGCGAACGCGGTCGTGAGAAGCGCATCGCCGCCGCCCGCCGCGAGCCCGTAGATCGCGCCGAGCGCATAGAACCACAGATTCGCGATGCCGTAGCCGAGAAGCGTGCCGCGGAACGCGCCGCCCGCGCTCTTGCCGAAACGCGTGTAATCGGCGATCAGCGGCAGCCACGACAGCGGCATCGCGACGACCAGATCGATGCCCGCGCCGAACGCCATTTCGCCGGTGCCGGGACGCGCCATCAGCGTGGCGAGATCGTGCTTCGCGAGCAGATTCCAGGTGAGCCAGCCCGCGCCGCCGAGCAGGAGCCAGATTCCCCACGTTCTCAGAAAGCGGCGCACGAAGGAGAGCGGGCCGCTCACCGCGAGCAAGGTAGCGAGCGCGCCGAAGACGAGCGTCCAGACGAGCGGCATCGAGAGATTGAAGGATTGCTTCGCGAGCGCGTCGGCGGAATCGCGCATCACGATGATCTCGAACGAACCCCAGCCGACGAGCTGGATTGCGTTGAGCACCGCCGGCACCGATGCGCCGCGCACGCCGAGCGTCGGGCGCAGCGAGGACATCGCCGCAAGCCCCGTATCCGTGCCGACGACGCCCGCGAGCGCGAGCAGCACGACGCCGATCACCGTGCCGATGACGATCGCCGCGAGGGCGTGCGGCAGCGACAATCCCGGCACCAGCAGCGCGCCCGCCTGCGCGACCAGCAGGCCGATGCCGAGCGAGAACCAGAGCGCGAAGGCGTCGCCCGTGCCGAATGCGCGCCGCTCCGGCGGCACCGGCGTGAGCGGCGCGTAAGTCGAAGTTTCGCCGTGCGCTGCGGCGTTCGTGGTGTGCTCTTGCCCCATCGGATTGCGTCCTTATATGGATTGTTCAGGCGTGGCCCGCGTTGGTCGCGGCCCTCAGGCTGTCATAATGACCCGATTCTGCGGCCGCGCCGCGCCTTTGCCGAAGCGCGAGATTATCGCCGCGATCCACCCAACTGCGTCAATCTGCATCGCACAGCACATGTTCGAAGAAAACCGTGGCACCGTTCCGCTCGCGGAGCGCCTGCGCCCCCGCACCATCGACGACGTGATCGGCCAGAAGCATCTGCTCGGGCCGAGCAAACCGCTGCGCGTCGCCTTCGAATCGGGCGAGGCGCATTCGATGATTCTCTGGGGCCCGCCCGGCGTCGGCAAGACCACGCTCGCGCGTCTCATGGCCGATGCGTTTCACGCGCAGTTCATCTCGCTGTCGGCGGTGCTGTCCGGTGTCAAGGACATTCGCGAGGCGGTGGAAACGGCGCAGATTCATCGCGCGAACGGGCATCAGACGCTCGTGTTCGTCGACGAGGTGCATCGCTTCAACAAGAGCCAGCAGGATGCGTTCTTGCCGCACGTCGAATCGGGATTGTTCGTGTTCGTCGGCGCGACGACGGAGAATCCGTCGTTCGAGGTGAACAGCGCATTGTTGTCGCGCGCGGCGGTGTACGTGCTGAAGAGTCTGGACGCCGATGAACTCAAGGAACTGCTGGAACGCGCAACGAAGGAACTCGGCGGCCTCACGTTCACCGACGAAGCCCGCGACGCGCTGATCGGTTCCGCCGATGGCGACGGCCGCAAGCTCCTGAACAATCTGGAAATCGTCGCGCGCGCGGCGGCGCAGCAAAAGCAGACGGAGGTCGACGGCGCACTGCTCGGCAGCGCGCTCGCCGAAAACCTGCGCCGCTTCGACAAGGGCGGCGACGCGTTCTATGACCAGATCAGCGCGCTGCACAAATCGGTTCGCGGCAGCAATCCGGACGCGGCGCTCTACTGGTTCTGCCGCATGCTCGACGGCGGCGCGGACCCGCGCTACATGGCGCGGCGCATTGTCCGGATGGCGTGGGAGGACATCGGCCTCGCCGATCCACGCGGCGCGCGCATCGCGCTCGACGCCGCCGAAACCTACGAGCGGCTCGGCTCGCCCGAAGGCGAACTGGCGCTCGCGCAGGCGCTCATCTATCTCGCCGTCGCGCCGAAATCGAACGCCGGCTACAACGCGTACAACGAAGCGCGGCGCTTCGTCGGCAAGGATCAGTCGCGCGGCGTGCCGGTGCATCTGCGCAACGCGCCGACCAAGCTGATGAAGGAACTCGGCTACGGCCACGAATATCGCTACGCGCACGACGAGCCCGACGCCTACGCGGCCGGCGAGACTTATCTGCCCGACGGCATGCGCGATCCGTACTGGTACAAGCCGACGCCGCGCGGACTCGAAGGGAAGATCGGCGAAAAGCTCTCGCGTCTCGCCGAACTCGACGATGCGTGGCGGCGCGAGCATCGCGACGAGAAGAAGCGCTGAAACCGGCGCGGTTCGTTTCGCGCGCGCGCTCGCCGCGTTTCGCCGATCCCGCCCGGCGCGCGATGACCGTGCGCTAAAATCGGCGTTTCCGATTACTTAACAAAGCAGCCCCGCCATGCTCGACATCCAAACCCTCCGCAAAGACCTGGACGGCGTCGCGAAGCGTCTCGCCACTCGAGGCTACACGCTCGACGTCGCCGCGTTCGCCGCGCTCGAAGCCGAGCGTCGCGAGATCCAGACCCGCACCGAAGAACTCCAGGCACGCCGCAACAGCCTGTCGAAGCAGATCGGCGCGATGAAAGGCCGCGGCGAGGACACGTCGGCGGTGATGGCGGAAGTGAGCGGCATCGGCGACACGATGAAGGAATCGGCGGCGAAGCTGGATGAGATCCAGAAGCGTCTGTCGGACCTGATGCTGACCGTGCCGAACCTGCCGCACGAAAGCGTGCCGGTCGGCAACGACGAGACGCAGAACGTCGAAGTGCGGCGCTGGGGCGCGCCGCGTTCGTTCGACTTCGAAGTCAAGGATCACGTCGATGTCGGCGCGCCGCTCGGTCTCGATTTCGAAACGGGCGCGAAGCTCTCCGGCGCGCGCTTCACGCTGTTGCGCGGGCCGATCGCCCGGCTGCATCGCGCGCTCGCGCAATTCATGATCGACACGCATACGGAGCAGCACGGCTACACCGAGGCATACACGCCGTACATCGTGAATCCGGAGATTCTCTACGGCACGGGCCAGCTGCCCAAGTTCGCCGACGACATGTTCCGCGTCGAGAAAGGCGGCGACGAGAACACGGTCACGCAGTACCTCATCTCGACGTCGGAGATCTCGCTCACCAACACGGTGCGCGACAGCATCCTCGAAGCCGACGCGCTGCCGGTGAAGCTGACCGCGCATTCGCCGTGCTTCCGCTCCGAAGCGGGCTCGTACGGGCGCGATACGCGCGGCCTGATCCGCCAGCATCAGTTCGACAAGGTCGAGATGGTGCAGATCGTGGCGCCCGAGCATTCGTACGCGGCGCTCGACGAGATGGTCGGCCAGGCGGAGACGATCTTGCAGAAGCTCGAACTGCCGTATCGCGTGATTACGCTGTGCACCGGCGACATGGGCTTTTCGGCGGCGAAGACGTTCGATCTGGAAGTGTGGCTGCCGGCGCAAAACACGTATCGCGAGATTTCGAGCTGCTCGAATACCGAGGCGTTCCAGGCGCGTCGCATGCAGGCGCGCTTCCGCAATGCGCAGGGCAAGCCGGAGTTCGTGCATACGTTGAACGGCTCGGGCCTGGCGGTCGGCCGCACGCTCGTCGCGGTGCTGGAGAACTTCCAGAATGCGGACGGCTCGGTGACGATTCCCACAGTGCTGCGTCCGTACATGCGCGGCGCGGAAAGAATCGAAGTTTCCGCGTCGGCCTGATGTTTATTTTCAAAAAGGGGCTTGGAAACCGCGAAAGGGTTCGATATACTTTCGTTCTTCGTTGAGCAACGACCAGTTCACGAAGACCCGCAAGGGTAGACGGAGAGGTGGCAGAGTGGTCGAATGTACCTGACTCGAAATCAGGCGTACGGTTTTCCCGTACCGTGGGTTCGAATCCCACCCTCTCCGCCAAGACACAAAAACCCCGCAAGTCGAAAGGCTTGCGGGGTTTTGCTTTTGCGGCTCCGCTTCGTCGAGGCGGAGCGCGTCTTCAGGTCGTGCACCTCGCGATATCGAAGCGCAATTCGGGTTCGGGCACGCCGCCATCGTCGCTCGATGA
Source organism: Caballeronia sp. NCF2 (assembly GCF_023631205.1). NCBI lineage: Bacteria > Pseudomonadati > Pseudomonadota > Betaproteobacteria > Burkholderiales > Burkholderiaceae > Caballeronia > Caballeronia sp. NCF2. The sequence goes on from NZ_JALQDN010000006.1 coordinate 118,182, forward strand.
CTGCTGCACCTTCACGATCGATCCATAAGCCGAAGGCGTGAGCGTCACGAGCCACGCATTCGAGCCGACCAGCAACTCCGTCGAGCCCTGATCGCGTCGCGTCTGCGCGGACGGAATCATGCGTTGCAGACAACTCGATATATCCGACGCAGGCCGCGCCGACGAAACATGTATCACGGGTTTCGACGCACGCAGTTCGGGATCGCTCGTCGAACTGCAGGCGGCGAGGGTGGCGACGCCCGACAGCACGGCGCAAAGAGAAGCAGATCGATGCAGGTTCATAACACTCCGGCAGGTCAGAAGTCGCGCCACTAAAACACAAACGGTCGCTCATCACAAGATCGAACGACGACGGCGACGCACGCACAAACAACGCGCCCGAAGGCTCGAAATGCAGCGCCGATGCGCCTCCGCGAGCGGAGAGGCTGCGCGGGAGTGCTATCATCGGGCCCATTGTCCTCGCGCGCCGCCTGCGTCGAACATCGGCGAAAAGGCGCGCGCGAGGCGGCACGAACCCATTCGCATTGCTCAATGGCCATCACGCTCAAGACACCCGCCGACATCGAAAAGTTGCGCATCTCCGGCCGCATGGCCGCCGAAGTCCTCGCGATGATCGGCGAATACGTCCGCCCGGGCGTCACCACCGACGAACTCGACGCCATCTGCAATCGCTTCATCGTCAACGAACTGAAGGCCGTGCCCGCGAACGTCGGCTACATGGGCTTTCCGAAAACGATCTGCACGTCGGTGAATCACGTCGTATGCCACGGCATTCCGGGGGCGAAGGAACTGAAGGAAGGCGACATCATCAACATCGATGTCGCGATCATCAAGGACGGCTACTACGGCGACACGAGCCGCATGTACTACGCCGGCACACCGAGCGAGCAGGCGCGCCGTCTCACCGAAACCACCTACGAAGCGATGGTCGCCGGCATGCGCGAAGTGCGTCCCGGCGCGACGCTCGGCGACGTCGGCGCGGCGATTCAAAGCGTCGCGCATCGGGAAGGCTTCTCGGTGGTGCGCGAGTATTGCGGACACGGCATCGGCCGCGTGTATCACGAAGATCCGCAAGTGTTGCATTACGGTCAGCGTGGCGCGGGCCTGCGTCTGAAGCCGGGCCTCGTCTTCACGATCGAGCCGATGATCAACGCGGGCCGCGCCGCCACGCAGCAGTCGCGCGACGGCTGGACCGTGACGACGAAGGACCGCTCGTTGTCCGCGCAGTGGGAGCACATGGTCGCCGTGACCGACGACGGCTTCGAAGTGCTCACGCCGTGGCCGGATGGCACGGGCAGCTATGCAGCGCCATGAGCGCGCGTTCGCCATGCCGTGTGCGTTGTAAAGCACTTTCCCGGATTTAGGAATTGACGGGTTCGCCCGTTCGGTTGAAGCTATGCCGATGGCCCGAGCGCCGGACCGGCCGACAGAGCCGCACGCGTATCCCGCCTGAAAGCCAGAGAGAAATTGTCCGCATGAGCGCCCGCATGAGTCCCTCACTGACCGTCAGCCGCATCGCCGCGCAACAAGGTTCGGTCTTGCGCGAGCTTCGCACGGCATCGCTGCGCGAAGCGCCATACGCATTCGGCGAAACGCTGGAAGATGCGCTGCTCGTCGATCCGTCGTCGTTCGATGACACCGCGTCGCTGCATGCGAGTTCGCCCCGGCTCGCGACGTTTCTGCTCTACACCGAAGGCCATCCTTGCGGTCTCGTGCACGCGTACATCGAAGAGGCGCCGAACGAGCGCGCATTCGTGAGCGCGCTGTGGGTCGCGCCGGCCGTGCGGCATCTGCGTGGCGGCGAACTGCTCGTGAACGTCGCGTCGCGATGGCTCGCGCAGCAAGGCGTCGCAGAGGTGCATGCGTGGATATCCGAGGAGAACCGCACCGCGGTGCGCTTCTACGAGCGCCTCGGCTTTGGTCCCACCGGCGATCGTCGCGCGATGCCGTCTCACGAGCAAGAAGCCGAGTCGCTCTTCGTGCGCCACATGCATCCCGAAGAGGACGACTGAGGCGCCTCCGCTTCGGCTTCGTCTTCGCTTCACGCATGTTCGTCGTGCGCGTTCGTCGCACGCACTTCTCGTTTCCGATAGCTGAAATCGGTCCTAAAAATTATGGCCGTGTGCGACAACGCCTGTAAAATACGCAAAATTTTTGGCCGTTCTTATGTCGCTCAACAAAACGCCCTTCTTCGAACTGCGCAGCGGCTCCGTCGACACGCTTCTCTTCGTCGTCAAGACTCCCGACCTCGATGCCCTGCGCACTGAACTCACGCGGCGCTTCGAAGCGACTCCCGAATTTTTCGCAGGCGATGTCGTCGCCATCGACGTGCGCCGTCTCGCCGAAGGCGAACGTGTCGCGCTTGCCGATCTGGAAAAGGTGCTGAGAGACGTCCGCATGCGTCCGATCGGCATCGTCGCGCTGCCCGAGCAGACGTGGGCGATTCAATGGGCGAACGCGGGCGGCCTGCCTGTTCTCGAAGCACGTGACCGGCGCGGCGCGCCCAAGCCCTCCGTCGACGAAGCGAAGCCCAACACCGAAGCTGCCGCGGTGATCGAAGCCGCGGTCGCGAACACGCCGCCGCCGCCCGCGCTGCCGGCGCCGGTGACCATCATCGATCGTCCGCTGCGCTCGGGGCAGCAGGTCTATGCGAAGGGCGATCTCATCGTCCTCGGGCTCGTGTCGTACGGGGCCGAAGTGATCGCCGAAGGCAATATCCATATCTATGCGCCGTTGCGAGGCCGCGCGCTCGCGGGCGTGCACGGCAATCTCGACGCGCGCATCTTCTGCACCTGTCTCGAGCCGGAACTCATCTCCATCGCGGGCATCTATCGAACGACCGAGAACCCGCTGCCGGCCGACGTGCTCAGCAAGCCGGTGCAGATCTGGCTGAACGAAGAAAAACTGATGATCGAACCGCTGCGTCTGACCTGACGGGTTGCATCGATCCGCGCGCCCGATGCCCTTGGCGCGCGCTCGCAGGCAACGCAAGCGGACTTATTGACGAACACAAGGTACTTGTATGGCAAAAATCATTGTGGTGACCTCGGGAAAGGGCGGCGTCGGCAAGACGACCACCAGCGCGAGCTTCGCATCGGCGCTCGCATTGCGCGGCCACAAGACGGCCGTGATCGACTTCGACGTCGGTCTGCGCAATCTCGACCTCATCATGGGTTGCGAACGCCGCGTCGTGTACGACCTGATCAACGTCATCCAGGGCGAAGCGAATCTGCATCAGGCGCTCATCAAGGACAAGAAGTGCGAGAACCTCTACATCCTGCCGGCATCGCAAACGCGCGATAAAGACGCGCTGACTCTCGAAGGCGTCGAGAAGGTCATCAACGAGCTGATCAAGATGGACTTCGAGTACATCGTCTGCGATTCGCCGGCGGGCATCGAATCCGGCGCGCTGATGGCAATGCACTTCGCCGACGAAGCGCTCATCGTGACGAATCCGGAAGTGTCGTCAGTGCGCGATTCGGACCGCATTCTGGGCATTCTGTCGTCGAAGACCAAGCGCGCGATCGAAGGCAAGGAACCGGTCAAGGAACATCTGCTCATCACGCGCTACAACCCGAAGCGCGTAAGCGAGGGCGAAATGCTGTCGCTCTCCGACATCCAGGAAATCCTGCGCATCGATCTGATCGGCGTGATTCCGGAATCGGAAGCGGTGCTGCACGCATCGAACCAGGGTTTGCCGGCCGTGCATCTCGATGGCACGGATGTCGCGGAATCGTACAAGGACGTGGTGTCGCGATTCCTCGGCGAGGAAAAGGCGCTGCGCTTCACCGATTATCAGAAGCCCGGTTTGCTGCAACGCATCTTCGGCACCAAGTAAGGGGACGCAATGTCGATTCTTTCGTTTTTGCTGGGCGAGAAGAAGAAGTCCGCTACGGTCGCGAAGGAACGCTTGCAGTTGATCATTGCGCACGAGCGCGCGGGTGGCAAAGCCGCCGCCGATTATCTGCCGGCGTTGCAACGGGAACTGGTTGCCGTGATTTCGAAGTACGTGAAGATTTCCGATGACGATATTCGAGTCAGCCTCGAACGTCAGGACGATCTCGAAGTGCTGGAAGTGAAGATCGAAATTCCGCAGGCGTGATGCCGCGTGCGGCGCGTGCTTGCGCGCCGCGTTTATCGAAAGAGCCAGAGTCTCGGGATTCTGGCTCTTTTGCTTGGCGCGTTATCGTTTGCGCGTGTCATTTCGACGCCGCCGATGCGCGGTCGATCAGCGTTTTCCGGGGCCAGAAAAAAGAACAGGCGCGAGGCTTTCGCCGGGCGCCCAAGAAACGCTCCCGCCATAAGCAGGAGCGGAGAGGAGATGAGAGCCGTGCGTTAGGTTCGACGAGCGATCCGACGAACGGCATTACCTGCTCAGAGTGCCCGCGCGGGGGAAAGTTCAACCGATTTGAAATTTTTCTGTAGGTCCGGCGTCTGATGCCGGCGCGCGCGGCTCAGGCGGTCAGCACTTCGAAGGCGAGCACGGCCAGGATCGCGCCGACATTCGCGATGACGGCTTCGACGAGCACGCCTCGCCATGTCGCCGGTCGGAACTTGATCGCGAGCAGCAACGCGGTCGAAAGCGCGATGGCGATCATCGCGACGAGATGAGCGCTCTCAACATGAATACGCATGCCCGGCCTCCTTCTGGTTCGCGGCACAAGTTTTCCGCGCATCGTTTTTGTCGAACTTCTTTCGAGTATAGGCAGCGGCATATTTACTGGAAAGCGGACAAAAAAGTCATTTTGCCGCCAGCTTGCCGACTGGCACCGAGTGTTAATTTAAATACTCGTTGATTAAGGGAATTTTCCTTTCGGAGCAGGTACAAACCGCGTATGTGCGCCAGCCCGTCCGGCGGCGCGCCGAAACCGCAGGTCCGTGGAGCATTCGCCAGATGACTTCCCCGACGACACGTTCTCTCGAAGTCGATTTCTTTCGAGGAATCGTGCTGCTCATTATCGCGGTCGACCATATAACGGGAAGCGTGCTATCGCGCTTTACGCTGCACCAGTATGCGTTTTGCGATTCCGCCGAAGTTTTCGTGTTTCTCGGAGGTTATGCGTCGGCGGCGGCTTATACGGCGCTTGCGACTCGCCGTAGCGATTCAGCCGCCCGCCGACGCTTTTTCAGACGCAGTTGGGAAATTTATCGCGCGTATCTGTTCACGGCGTTTCTGATGCTGGTCGGCGGCGCGATCCTGATGGCGCTTCAAGTCGACACGCCGATGGTCCAGTACACCGAGTGGCCGAACTTTCTCATGCGGCCGTTCGGCCTTGCGGTCGATATCGTGCTGTTGCGTCAGCAGCCGTATCTGTCGGCGGTTTTGCCGATGTATTCGGTGTTCGCGCTCGCAGTCCCGGCGATCGTGCCGCTCGCGCAGAAGAAACCCGTCATCGCGATTTTCGGCAGCCTGCTTGTGTGGCTCGCGGCCATGCCGCTGCTGCGCTTCCTGCCGGGCACATACGGCGAAGCGTGGTCGTTCAATCCGTTCGCGTGGCAGTTGATGTTCATGACCGGCGTGCTCGCGCGCGTGCAGCCGATCAGCGACGAATTCCACGCCGGCCGATTCGCGCGCTGGCTGACCGCCGGGGCGATCGCGCTGGCGCTGACCTTCGCGTTCGCCAAGCTCTTCCTCGAAACGCAGGCGCCGCCGGGATACATGAAGCAGAATCTCGCGACGCTGCGCATCGTGAGCTTCGCCGCCATCGCGTGGATCGTCGCGCGCGGCGTGTATGCGGGCTGGGTCGGCAAGCTCGCACGCAGGCTGCCGGGCGTCGTCACGATCGGCCAGCAGGGGCTCGTGTGCTTCATCGCGGGCACATGCGTGTCGCTCGTGCTCGATTCGGCGCTGCGCGCGATGGGCGTGCTCGGGCTCGGGCGGTATCCGTCGCACTGGATTCTGGGGCTGATCGCCGATGGCATCGCCATCGTCGGCCTGCTTGCGCTCGCGCGCTTCTGGGCGGATCGGAAGGCGGCGAAAGCGGCGCGTGCGAAGAGCGTCGAGCGGCCGGCGCCGCGTATGCCCGTCATCGAGGGCAGGCCGGTCCCGGCGCACGCCACGAACCGGCGCGATCGCTGAGCGCGCCGGTTTCTCTCGTGCTTACTCCAGCGTGATGTGGCGCGTCTCGCGCATACACAGCACGGCGATCAAACTCACCGCCGCAGCCGCCGACACATATCCGCCGACCCACGCGAGCCCGCCGCGATTGGCGAGCAATTGCGCGATGTACGGCGCCACCGATGCGCCCAGAATCCCGCCGAGGTTGTACGCGACGCCCGCGCCCGTGTAACGCACGTTGGTCGGGAAGAGCTCGGGCAGGAGCGCGCCCATCGGTGCGAACGTGACGCCCATCAGGAAGAGCTCGATCGTCAGGAAGAGCGCGACCTGGATTGTGTCGCCGCTGCCGAGGAGCGGAGCCATCGCGAAGCCGGAGAGGATCGCCAGCAGACAGCCGACGATCAGCACCGGCTTGCGTCCGAAACGGTCGCTCGCGATCGCGGAGATCGGCGTCGCGAGCGCCATGAACACCACGGCGAGGCACAGAAGGCCGAGGAAGGTCTCGCGCGCGAAATGCAGTTTGGCCACGCCGTACGACAGCGAAAACACCGTCGAGATATAGAAGAGCGTGTAACAGACGACCATCGCGAACGCGCCGAGCAGCGTCGGCACGAGATGCCGCCCGAGCAGCGTCGCGACCGGCACCTTGACGCGTTCTTCGCGCTCGACGGCCGCGCGGAACGCCGGCGTTTCCGCGATCTTCAGGCGCACGTACAGGCCGAGCGCGACCAGCACCGCGCTCACGATGAACGGCACGCGCCAGCCCCAGCTGCGGAATTGCTCATCGGAGAGCGAGAGCGCGAGACCGAAGAACAGACCGTTCGACGCGAGAAAGCCGATCGACGGCCCGAGCTGCGGAAACATGCCGAAGAGACCGCGTTTGCCCTTCGGTGCGTATTCGGTCGCGAGCAGCGCCGCGCCGCCCCATTCGCCGCCCAGCCCAATGCCTTGGCCGAACCGCAGGATGCACAGGAGGATCGGGGCCGCGCTGCCGATCGAATCGTAGCCGGGCACGAAGCCGATGAGCGTCGTCGAGAGGCCCATCACGAGCAGCGAGGCGACGAGCGTCGATTTGCGGCCGATGCGATCGCCGAAGTGTCCGAAGATGAACGAGCCGATAGGCCGCGCGAAGAACGCGATGCCGAAGGTGACGAACGCCGAGAGCGCCTGCGCGGCGGGCGAGTCGTGCGGAAAGAACACCGGTCCGATGACGAGCGCGGCGGCGGTCGCGTAGACATAGAAGTCGTAGAACTCGATCGCGGTGCCGATGAAGCTCGCGAAAATCACGCGGGAAGCGCTTTGGGATCCGTCGCCGGGCTTTGCGGCGGAAAGCGAGGGTGAGGCCATGTTGTCTCCGTTGTCGTGTTGCCTTGGTGCGAAGCATTGTCGCGCGCATCGCCGGGCAAGAGCGATCGGAATGACGAACGATGTCGTCGTCCGGCGCGCGTCAGCTTTTTGTAGGGATTGCGATGAATGGCGGGAAAGCCAGGGTTGGACGGCGCGTGAGTGGCGCGCGGTGTCGCGGCGCAGTTCGGCGGCGCTCGGGCGCTGCGCCGGACGCGCGGGGTGAGCGCGAGGCGCAGGCCACGCCGGAAGCGGGTCCGGCCGGGATGCAAAAAATTATAACGAGCGTGCCGGCCGAGCGCCAATCAATCAATGGTCGTGGCTTGCGGCGAATGCGACGTCTGTAGCTGGAACTGGCCGTTGTCGTTGAACATCCAGCCTTCGAAAAGCTCCAGTTGGCCGTTGCCGTTCAAAAGGCGCGCGGGCGGCGCGGGCAGCGGCGATGCGCGGCGCAGCGAGGCGAGCGCGGTGGCTTCGGCTTCATCATCGCCGTTGGTGCGATACACCGACGATTCGACGAGCCGCCCGCCGCGATCCACCGTAAACGACACGAGCACGAACGAGCGCAGCATCGCTTGCGGCGTGCCCTTCAGCACGAGCGACGGATTGCGCTCGAAGATGCGCTGCGCGATGCGCGCCTTGTACTCGTCGAGCGTTTGACCGGAGACGGCCGGCGCGGGCGCGCGCGCAGCCACGACGCTGGGGGGCGGGGTGATCGTGCAGGCGCTCATCGCCGACGCAAGGACGAGCGCGGCGGCGGTACGGCGAAAACGTGACGCGGACATCGCAACAATGGCGGGATGGCGTTACTTAAATGGTAGTCGCTGCAAAGGCCGTCAGCGAACCGAATTCGTGCGCCCGGACGCATTCAGGCGCGCAGTTTGCTGCCGATGCTTTCATTCGAAAGCACTTTAAGGAGGGCGCCATGAACAGCGAGACCAACCGTCCGGAAGACGGAAAGACGGCCGAGCACAGCGACAACGAGAAAAGCAAGCTGCCCGAGCGCGATGACGACAACCGCAAGCAAGGTCCGAACGACAGGCCGGGCAAGCAGTCGGGTGAGGGCGAGGCGCCGGTCGGCTGAGTCGTGCATGGCGTGTGCGGTATCGGCGGCGCGGTGCTAATGTGGAAAGGGGATGTCCCCGGATTTCGGGAGAATGCCATGACACGCAAGAACGATCCTGCACCGTCGGGCGCGCCCGCAAGGAAGCAGCAACCGGCTTCCGCGGCGCATTCGAAGAGCGAATCGCAACGCGCCGCGCCCAAACAGGACGCTGCGAAGGCGGAGCCGGTTCCGCACGTCCGGCCGCCCGTCAGATCCGATGACAATTGAGCGTTCGGTTTCGATTATTCGGTGTAGGGCTTGACGAGTTCGGCGCAGCGCATCGGCGCGGCAGATCTGACCGCGCCGGTTTCGGCCGCGCGCGTTTCCCCGCAGCGGTAGAGACTATTGTTTTTCTGAAGCACGTAGGTGTCTTCGGGAAGGCCGGAGTTGCGCGCGGCCACGCTCGTCACCGCGACGATCCCATATCCGTTTTGAATCAGGTCGAAGAGCGTTGTTTCGGTCGCGCGCCATTGCGCGTTTGGCTGAGGCTGGGCATGCGCCGACAGGCTCACGGCGGCGATGCAGCCGACGAGGATGGGCATGATGCGGCCTGACTTCATGGGCGACTCTCCGCGTTGTGATCGATGAGGCGGTTAGATGGCGTTATGGCCGTAGTGTTCACGTCGATTGTCTGTCGGGGCGTGGCATCGGACGAAAAAAAGCCTCGCGAGTGCGAGGCCCAAGTCCAACCTTTCCCATTGAAGACCTCCTTCGAATCGAGCATGGGGGGAACTCGGAAGGAGGCAGAAGGGAAGATACGTGGCTCCGGAGACGTCGGATAGGCGTTTTGTCTGAAATTGATGGTTCAGGATAGCGAAGCAACGGGCCAGCCTTGGCGCGTTCGAGCGCGTCGCGAAAACGCAGCGGCAAAAGACAAAGCCCCGTAAGCGTTTGAACTTACGAGGCTTGATTTGATCTGGCGGAGGCGGTGAGATTCGAACTCACGGAAGGATCGCTCCTTCGCCGGTTTTCAAGACCGGTGCCTTAAACCGCTCGGCCACACCTCCAGCAAGGCGCGTATTGTAGCGCAACTCGCAGCCGCGCAGGAACGCTCATCCTTCGAGCGATTTCGTCGCCTTGAGCGCGGGAAAAAGGCGCATCCACAACAGCGCGACGACAATCGTGCCGATTCCGCCGATCAGCACCGCCGGCACCGCGCCGAGCAGTCCCGCCGTCATCCCCGATTCGAACTCGCCGAGCTGATTCGACGTGCCGATGAACAGCGAATTGATCGCGCCGACGCGTCCGCGCATTTCGTCGGGCGTCTGCAACTGCACGAGCGACATCCGCACGACGACGCTGATCACATCCGACGCGCCCAGCGCCGCCAGCGCAATCAGCGACACGTAGATATTGCGCGACAGTCCGAAGACGATCGTCGCGATTCCGAACGCGATCACCCCGCCGAACAGCGCATTGCCCGCGCGCTGCCGCAGCGGAAAATGCGCGAGCCAGATCGATCCGGCCAGCGCGCCGGCCGCGGGCGCCGCGCGCAGAACGCCGAGTCCCCACGGTCCGGTATGCAGGATGTCGCGCGCGTAGACCGGCAGGAGCGCGGTCGCGCCGCCGAGCAACACGGCGAAAAGATCGAGCGACAGCGCGCCCAGAATCACCGGCTTGCTGCGAATGAAACCGATACCCGAAAAGAGCGCTTCGAACGAGAGCGGCGCGCGCATACGCACGGCTTCGTCGATTCTGATCGCGGCCACGGCGCACGCCGCGACGAGAAACGCGACGCTCACCGCGCCGTACACGGTCAGCGCGCCGAACCCGTAGAGCACGCCGCCCATCGCGGGACCCAGGATCTGCGCCGTCTGATTCGCCGACGTCGACCACGCGCTCGCATGCTGCAACTGATTGCGGGCGACGAGATTGGGCAAGAGCGCGGCCATCGACGGCGATTCGAACGCGCGCGCCGCACCCGTCACGGCGGCGATCGCGTAGATCGGCGCGACATCGTGCCAGCCGTGCCACGCGCCGAGACACAGCACGAGCGCGGCGATGCCCTCGATCGACTGGCACACGTACGCGATCACGCGTCTGTCGTAACGGTCCGCAACGTGCCCGACGACGAGCGTCAGCACGAACATCGGCAGGAATTGCGCGAGGCCGACGAGACCGAGCGCGTAGGCGCTATGCGTGATCGAATAAACCTGCCATCCGATCGCGACCGACATCATCTGAAACGCCACCGACGACATCACCCGAGCGCTCCAGAAAAGCGCGAACGGGCGATGCCGCATCACCGAGTTCGGCGCCATCGTCGGCGCGCTCAATTGTGCGGATCCTTCAAGAACAGTTCCTGGAGATCGTTGAGAAAGCGTTGGCCGAGTTCGGTCGGCGCAATGCGTTCGATGTCGCGCGTGATGAGCCCGCGTTTTTCCGCTTCGGCGAGCGCCGGCTCGATCGCGGACAGCGCCAGTCCCGTGCGCTCGACGAACGAATGCACCGGAAAGCCTTCGACGAGCCTAAGCGTGTTCAGCATGAACTCGAACGGCAGATCGCGCGGACCGACTTCGCGTTCTTCCTGGATCGCGGTTTCGGCCGGCGAAAGCGCGTGATCCATATAGCTCGAAGGATGCTTGAAGCGCGCCTGACGCAGAATTTTGGACGGAAACGACAGCTTCGTATGCGCGCCCGCGCCGATGCCGAGGTAATCGCCGAAGCGCCAGTAGTTCAGGTTATGCCTGCTCTGACGATGCGGCTTCGCATACGCCGACACTTCGTAGCGCGCGTAACCGGCCTCGCGCGTGCGCTCGTGGATCCAGTCCTGCATGTCGGCGGAAGCGTCGTCGTCGGGGAGCGCGGGCGGGTATTTGGCGAAGACCGTGTTCGGCTCCATCGTCAGGTGATACAGCGACAGATGCGGCGGCGCGAACGAGATGGCCGTCTCGATATCGTGCTTGCACTCGTCGAGCGATTGCTGCGGCAGCGCGAACATCAGATCGAGATTGAAGTTGTCGAAGTGCTTCGCGGCGATCTCGACGGCATTTTTCGCCTGCATCGCATCGTGAATGCGGCCGAGCGCCTTCAAATGCGCCTCGTTGAAACTCTGAATGCCGATCGACAAACGATTCACGCCGCTCGCGCGAAACGACGCGAACTTGGCCGCCTCGAACGTGCCGGGATTGGCTTCGAGCGTGATTTCGGCGTCGGCATCGATGGGCAGCAGCGCGCGCGCATCGGAGAGAAGGCGGTCCAGCCCTTTCGCCGATAACAGCGATGGCGTGCCGCCGCCGATGAAAATCGTATGCACCTGCCGTCCCCACACGAGCGGCAGCGCGCTTTCGAGATCGGCGCGCAGGGCATCGAGATAACGTTCTTCGGGAAACGTGTCGTCCTTCCACTCGTGCGAGTTGAAGTCGCAGTACGGACACTTGCGCACGCACCACGGGAAATGCACGTACAGCGAAAGCGGCGGCAGCGACGTCAGCCGGATGCTTCCCGGCGACGTGAACGCCTGCACGATGTTGATCGTCTTCGGTCCGGCGCTCACGCAAGTTCCTTCAGTCGTTGCAGTAATTCGCGCAACGCGAGCGCGCGATGGCTGAGCGCGTTCTTGCGCGCGGGATCGAGTTCGGCGGCGGTCGCATCGAGCGTCGGCAGGAAGAAGTGCGGATCGTAGCCGAAGCCATTTGCGCCGCGCGGCGCATCGATCACTTCGCCATGCCAGCGGCCTTCCGCGATGAGCGGCTCGGGATCGTCCGCGTGACGCACGAGCACGAGCACGCAGAAGTAGTAAGCGCGGCGATCCGTGTGCTGAGCGAGGTCGGCGACGAGCTTCGCGTTGTTCGCGGCATCGCTTTTGGCGCCGCCGCTCATCGACGCATAGCGCGCCGAATACACGCCCGGCGCGCCGTTGAGCGCGCGCACGCAAAGGCCGGAATCGTCGGCGAGCGCGGGCAGGCCGGTGAACGTCGCGGCGTGCCGCGCCTTCGCCAGCGCGTTCTCGACGAAGGTCGGGTGCGGTTCGGGCGCTTCGGGCACGCCGAGTTCGCCCTGCGCGATCAGTTCGATGCCCGCCGCATCCAGCAGCGATGCGAATTCGCGCAGCTTGCCCGCATTGTTCGATGCGAGCACGACGCGCCCAAGACCATTGACGTCAGACACCGCGAATCCCCAGTGCTTCCTTCTGCTTCAGGATCAGCGCCTTGATGCCGCTGTCGGCGAGCGCGATCAGCTCGTTCATCTCGTCGCGCGTGAAGGGCGCGCCTTCCGCCGTGCCCTGCACTTCGACGAAGCCGCCCGCGCCCGTCATCACGACGTTCATGTCGGTATCGCATTGCGAGTCTTCGTCGTAGTCGAGATCGAGCACGGGCGAGCCTGCGAAGATGCCGACCGAAATCGCCGCGACGAAATCCTTCACCGGCGACTTCGCGATCCTGCCCGACGCGAGCAGTTTGCCGACCGCATCGTGCGCGGCGACGAACGCGCCCGTGATGCTCGCCGTGCGCGTGCCGCCATCGGCCTGAATGACGTCGCAATCGATATGCAGCGTGCGCGCGCCGAGCGCGTCGAGATCGAACACCGAGCGCAATGCGCGGCCGATCAGCCGCTGAATCTCCTGCGTGCGGCCCGTCTGCTTGCCGCGCGCGGCTTCGCGGTCGCTGCGCGTGTGCGTCGCGCGCGGCAGCATGCCGTATTCCGCGGTGAGCCAGCCTTGCTCCCGGCCGCGCAGAAACTCGGGCACGCGCTCGGCGATGCTCGCCGTGCAGATCACCTTGGTATCGCCGAATTCGACGAGCACCGAGCCTTCCGCGTGCTTCGTGTAATGCCGCGTGATGCGTACGTCGCGCAGCTGATTCGCGCGGCGGCCGCTCGGACGCGGGGGAGAAGGCTTGAGCAGGGGAGAGTCGGTCATGGATGTCGGAAGAAGAGTGTGGAACCAGCAAACCCAGCGATTTTATCGTCATTCACTTTCAGGCGTTGCGCGTGCGCCATGCGCGCCGGTCCGCCGTCCGGGCGGCTTTCGCGGTAAAAATGGGATAATGCGGGTTCCTCGCCCGGCGGCCCAACGCAGGCCACTCACAGGCACTTTCGACAGCGCCGGGCGTTTCGTATCGAATGGGTCTTCGCAACGAAGGCTCTCTATCGCGAGACGTACCATGATCTACAGCATGACAGGCTATGCCAGCGCGACGCGCGAAGTCGTCGCGGATGGCGCGGGACCCAATGGCGCGGGGGGTTCGGGCGTCGGTGTATCGGTGGAATTGCGCACGGTGAATTCGCGCTTTCTCGACCTGAACTTCCGCATGCCCGAAGACGTGCGCGCGACCGAGCCGCAATTGCGCGAAATGCTGATGACCAAGCTCTCGCGCGGCAAGGTCGATATCCGCATCAACCTGAATCGCGTCGAGCAGACGGCAAACGCGGGCGCGCTCAATCGCGACGCGCTCACGCAGCTCGCCGCGCTCGAACGCGCCGTGCTCGATATCTTCCCCGACGCCGAGCGCATGCGTACCGGCGAAATCCTGCGCTGGCCCGGCGTGCTCGCGGAAAGCTCGGTGTCGCAGGAAACGTTGCGTGAGGCCGTGCTCGCGTGCGGCAAGCAGGCGATCGCCGATCTCATCGAAGTGCGGGCGCGCGAAGGCGCGGCGCTCGGCAAAGTGCTGATCGACAACGTGACGGAGATGGAAACGATCGTCGCGCGCATCACGCCGCTCGTGCCGGAACTCATCGCGAAGCATCAGCAGAAAATTGTCGAGCGGCTGCAGGACGCGCTCGGCATCGCGACGACCGAAGGCGGCGCGGTCACGACGAGCGTGCCGCGCGAGGAAATCGCCGAGCGTATCCGCCAGGAAGTGACGATGTACGGCATTCGCATCGACATCGCGGAAGAATTGCAGCGTCTCACCGCGCATCTGAACGAAACGCGCCATGTGCTGCAAAAGGGCGGCAAGGTCGGCAAGCGTCTCGACTTCATGATGCAGGAGCTCAACCGCGAAGCGAACACGCTCGGCTCGAAGGCCGCCGCGAAAGAACTCGCCGACGCATCGATGACGCTGAAACTGCTCATCGAGCAGATGCGCGAGCAAGTACAGAATCTGGAGTAACGCAACATCATGCCGAATACCACGCATCGCTCGCACAGCCATTACACGGGCATCTATCCGGGCAACCTGTTCATGGTCGTAGCGCCCTCGGGCGCGGGCAAGTCCACGCTCGTGAACGCGCTGCTCGCCGAGGACAAGGACATTCTGCTGTCGGTTTCGTATACGACGCGCGAGGCGCGCTCGAAGGAAACCAATGGCGTGCAGTATCACTTCGTGTCCGTCGATGAATTCATGGAGCGGCGCGACAAGGGCGAGTTTCTCGAAAGCGCCGAAGTGCACGGCAACTACTACGCGACATCGAAGCTGTGGATCGCGGAGCAGATGAAGCAGGGCCATGACGTGCTGCTGGAAATCGACTGGCAGGGCGCGCAGCAGGTTAAGAAGCAGTTCCGCAATGCGGTGGAGATTTTCATTCTGCCGCCGTCGCTCGATGCGCTCGAAGACCGCCTCAAGAAACGTGGCCAGGATTCCGAAAAAGTGATCGTGCGGCGTCTGCTCGCGGCCGGCAGCGAGATGGCGCATGCATCGGAAGCGGAGTATGTCGTCATCAACGAGAACTTCGATCGCGCGCTTAACGAACTGCGCTGTCTCGTCGCCGCGACGCGCCTGCGCTTCACGTCGCAATACGCACGCAACACGCAGCTTTTCGTGGACCTCGGCATCCACTCCACGCCGCAAGCGTGACGCATTGCAGTGGCCGGGTCGATCGGTCACATAAGGTAGAATAAAACCCATATTCCGAAGGAAACAAACATGGCCCGCATCACTGTCGAAGACTGCCTGAAACAAATCCCGAATCGCTTCGAGCTCGCGCTTGCGGCAACGTATCGCGCGCGCCAGCTCGCACAAGGCCACACGCCGAAGATCGAAAGCCGCGACAAGCCGACCGTCGTCGCGCTGCGCGAGATCGCCGCGGGCCAGGTTGGCATCGAAATGTTGAAGAAGGTGCCCGTCTAAGGGCCGCAGTTCCACACGGTTTCATTTCTTGCAACCGACAACCCAGCGCGTCACATCACCACGGAGGGGAAGATGAGTCAGACACCGTTGCCCATCTCCACCGCCGTGGATCCCGATATCGAAGTCGACGCCGACTCGATGCTCGATGCCGAAAAGCCGCACGCGGCGCGCAAGTACATCGACGCGGTTCTCGAACAATCCTTCCGCCATCTGTTCGGGCCGACCGCCACGCCGGAGCAGCCGCGCAAGCACGACGTCGTTTCCATCGCGAAACTCACGAACGCGCTCGCGAGCTACATCACTCCGGAAGAGATCAAGGAAGTCAAGGCGGCTTTCCACTTCAGCGACGAAGCGCACCTCGGCCAGTATCGGCAGAGCGGCGAGCCGTACATCACGCATCCGGTCGCGGTCGCGGAAATTTGCGCGGGCTGGAAGCTCGATGCGCAATCGATCATGGCGGCGCTGCTGCATGACGTGATCGAAGACCAGGGCGTGACCAAGACCGAAATCGCGGAGCGCTTCGGCGCCAAGGTCGCGGAACTGGTCGACGGCTTGTCCAAGCTGGACAAGATGGAATTCCGCAATCGCGAGGAAGCGCAGGCGGAAAACTTCCGCAAGATGCTGCTCGCGATGGCGCGCGACGTGCGCGTCATTCTCGTCAAGCTCGCGGACCGGCTGCACAACATGCGCACGCTCGGCGCGGTGCCGCCGGAAAAGCGCAGGCGCGTCGCGCGCGAGACGCTGGATATCTATGCGCCGATCGCGCATCGGCTCGGTCTGAACAATACGTATCGCGAGTTGCAGGATTTGTCGTTCGCGAACTTCAATCCGAATCGTTACGCGACGCTCGAAAAAGCGGTGAAAGCGGCGCGCGGCAACCGGCGCGAAGTGGTCGGCAAGATTCTCGAAGCGGTGCAGCGCACCATCGCGGATGCGAAGATCAACGCGGAAGTCACCGGCCGCGAAAAAACGATCTACAGCATCTACAAGAAGATGCGCGACAAGCAGTTGTCGTTCTCGCAGGTGCTCGATGTGTACGGCTTTCGGGTCGTCGTCGAGGGCGCGCTCGAATGCTATACGTGCATCGGCGCGCTGCATGCGCTCTACAAGCCCGTGCCGGGCAAATTCAAGGACTACATCGCCATTCCGAAGGTGAACGGCTATCAATCCTTGCACACGACGCTGGTCGGCCCGTTCGGCGCGCCGATCGAGTTCCAGATCCGCACGCGCAAGATGCACGAGATCGCCGAGGCGGGCGTCGCGGCGCATTGGCTCTACAAGAACGGCGGCGCCGATCTGAACGACGTGCAGAAGCGCGCGCATCAATGGCTCAAGTCGCTGCTGGACATTCAGAGCGAGGCGGGCGACTCGAGCGAGTTCCTCGAACACGTCAAGATCGACCTGTTCCCGGACGCCGTCTACGTGTTCACGCCGAAGTCGAAGATCATGCCGCTGCCGCGCGGCGCGACGGCGCTCGACTTCGCGTATTCGATCCACAGCGACCTGGGCAACCAGTGCGTCGCGGTGAAGATCAACAACGAACTTCTGCCGCTGCGCACGGAGTTGAAGAGCGGTGACATCGTCGAGGTGATCACCGCACCGTACTCGAAGCCGAATCCCGCGTGGCTCGGCTTCGTGCGCACCGGCAAGGCGCGCTCGGCCATCCGTCACTATCTGAAGACGATGCGACTGAACGAGTCGGTCCAGTTGGGCGAGCGGCTCGTCGATCAAAGTCTCAAGGGTTACGGTCTCGCGCTATCCGACGTCACGCCGGAAGTATGGGAAAAGCTCGTGCTTTGGACCGGCAACAAGACGCGTCAGGAAATCTTCGCCGATATCGGTCTCGGCCGGCGCGTGGCGGCGGTCATGGCCAAGCGCATCGAGGTGCTGATGAACGGCATCGCCGATGACGAAGATCACCCGCATCGCGAGCATCACAACACGAATACCGCGCCGCCGGTCGTCATCACGGGTACGGAAGGCATGTCGGTGCAACTGTCACCGTGCTGCCGGCCGATTCCGGGCGACGACATCATGGGCTATATCGGCATCGGACTCGGCATGGCCATCCATACGACCGAATGCCGCGTGGCGCAGCGCATCCATCGGCGCGATCCGGGCCGCTGGATCGACGTCGCGTGGGCGCCGCAGCCGGGCCGTCTGTTCGACGTCGCCGTCAAGGTGCTCGTGAAGAACACGAAGGGCGTGTTCGCGCGCGTCGCGGCGGACATCACGTCGGCGGACGCGAACATCGTGCATATCGCGATGGACGAAGACGTGTCGCAGGAAGCGAAGCTGCTGCGCTTCGTGATCCAGGTGAGCGACCGCGTGCATCTGGCGAACGTCATGCGCCGCGTGCGCACCAATCCGGACGTGATGCGCATCGCGCGCGAGCGTCCGAGCGACGAACCGCATCACCGCAATCAGGACGGCGGCATGCGCATCGACCGCGAGCGCGCCGACTACTGACGCGGCGCGGGTATGCGGCGTGCATGCCTGTCGTCGTTCGACGAACAGGAGAGAGCGCCGTAATGAACACATCCGATCTCGAAGGCGCCACGCTCGACTATTGGGTCGCGCGCGGGCTGCACGAATTCATCCGGGAAATTCACTTCACCGATAGCGGCGAGACGCTGTCCATTCGCGGCAACGATCGCGGCAAACCCTGGGACGGGCGTTTCCTGCCGTCGACGTCATGGGATGCAGCGGCCGTGGTTCTGGAGCGCGCCTGCAAGCTCGAGATGCACGATCACGGGCGCGGGGAAGTGGTCTGCACCGTCACGTTCGGCAAGGACGGCAAACCCGTGGAAGGGCGCGGCGCGTCGCTACGCATCGCCTTGCTGCGGGCGTTCGTGCGGCATGCTTTCGGCGATGCCGTCGACGACGAATTCCCGCGCCGTTCTCAGACGCTGCTCGGCGCGCGGGCTGAGGCGATCGGGGAGTCGAGCGCGGTGGCTTCGGTGGAGGATGTGCCGAGGCCGGACCTGGGTATCGGCGATATCGGCTCGGTGCCGCGACAGTAGATTGCGCGCTACGGTCGGGACAAACAAAAAGGGCCTTCCGTCTGGAAGGCCCTTCGAAAGATGGCGCGGCTGGCAGGATTCGAACCCACGACCCCTTGGTTCGTAGCCAAGTACTCTATCCAACTGAGCTACAGCCGCACGCAAAACGGTACAACACTATGTTACTTCAACGCGCTAATGGTTAAGCGCTTGATGACCTCGTTAGAGCGAGAACATCCGAAAAGGTGGCGCGGCTGGCAGGATTCGAACCCACGACCCCTTGGTTCGTAGCCAAGTACTCTATCCAACTGAGCTACAGCCGCACGCAAAACGGTACAACACTATGTTACTTCAACGCGCTAATGGTTAAGCGCTTGATGACCTCGTTAGAGCGAGAACATCCGAAAAGGTGGCGCGGCTGGCAGGATTCGAACCCACGACCCCTTGGTTCGTAGCCAAGTACTCTATCCAACTGAGCTACAGCCGCACGCAGAAGCGGAATTATAGCCAAGCCTATTCTGAAAAGGAAGGGGTTTTGGCCAGAATTTCGAATTTTCGGTCGATGCGCCTCCGACGAAAGATGGCCTCGACGTGGTAAGTTGATGTTTCGAAAGCAAGTACATTCCGGAATTCGACATCAATCGGCAACGAGCGGCATCATGAACAAGGCATTTGTCAAAGAGTCGGACGACACCGACGACGACCTCGAACTCGGCCAGCCCGACGTCCCGGCGGGCACGAAGAACTACATCACGCCTCAAGGCCATCAGCGGCTGCGTGACGAGTTGCTGCAGCTTCTCGATACGGAGCGCCCGGAAGTCGTCAGGCTCGTTTCGTGGGCCGCTTCGAACGGCGATCGCTCGGAAAACGGCGACTACATCTACGGCAAGCGGCGGCTGCGCGAGATCGACCGGCGCATCCGCTTCCTGGGCAAGCGCCTGGATCTCGCGGAAGTGGTGGACAGCAGCAAGCAGGAGAATGTCGATCAGGTGTTCTTCGGCGCGACGGTGGACTACGCGGGCGACGACGGCGACGTGAAGACGGTGACGATCGTCGGCGTCGACGAAGTCGATCTGGATCGCGGCTACGTGAGCTGGATCTCGCCGGTCGCGCGCGCGCTGCTAAAGGCGAAGATCGGCGATACGGTGCCGTTGCACACGCCTGCAGGCATTCAGCAGATCGACATCCTGGACGTCCGATATCCACGCTGAAGCGACGCGCAACGACGAAAAAAAAGCCGCTCCGAAGAGCGGCTTTTCTACAGCGGGACTGCTTGTGAAGCTTAGAAGCGGTGACGCATGCCGACCGTCGCCGAAACCTGGTTGCCGTTCGACGACATACCAACGCCGTTGATCACCGCGCCGACCGGCAGGCCGTCCTGGTCGGTCATGTGCTGGTATTCGCCTTGCAGGTAGACGTCGGTGCGCTTCGACAGCGCATACGCCGTTTGCAGGCTGAACTGGTGGAACTTCGGCTTTTCGCCTTCGATACGGCTATCCGTGTACGTGTACGCACCTGCGATCGACAGAGCCGGCGTCAGGTTGTAGCGGCCGTTCACTTCGTAGTTCGTGAAGCGCATGCTGTCGCCGTTCAGCGCGATGTTGCCAGCGCCTTGCGAGCCGACGTTCGTCAGCTGCGTCGCGTTGTCGAGCATCGTCTGCGTGAACACGAAGCCGACGGTTGCCGGGCCGAACGCGTAGTTGATGCCGCCGCCGAAGATGCGCTGACGCGAAGCGACGAAAGGCGTGTTGTCGGTCGTGACCGCACCGGCCGTGTTGTTCGTCGGCGAGCCGACGTTGTTCAGTTGCATGTACGCTGCAGCAACGTTCAACGGGCCGTAGTTGTACGACGCGCCGACGCTGTACGCACGGTTATCCGCGAAACCGCCGGCTTCGTTCGAGAAGCCGTACATCGCGCCCATCTTGAAGCCAGCGTAGTTCGCGCTCGTGTACTTGACCGAGTTGTTGACGCGGAACGTGTTGTCGAGGTTGTCGTTGTCGAACGGGTGAGCGAACTGCGTGCCGCCGTATTGCGTGCCCGTCAGAGCCAGAGGCCCGAGGAAGTCGACCACGGAGTCATATTGACGGCCGAGCGTGATCGAGCCGAACTGGTTGCTCGACAGACCGACGAACGCCTGACGGCCGAACTCACGACCGCCCTGGCCGTTCGTGCCGTTCATGATGTTGAAGCCGTTTTCCAACGTGAAGATCGCCTTCAAGCCGCCACCGAGGTCTTCCGAACCACGCAGGCCCCAACGGCTGCCGTTGACCGAACCGCTCGTCGCCTTCCAGTTGCTGTGGCCTTGCTGGTTGTTCGTGTAGGTGATGCCCGCATCGATTAGGCCGTACAGCGTGACGCTGCTTTGCGCATGGGCGGCGGTAGCAAAAACGCCCGACAGGGCGGCGACCATGAGAGTCTTTTTCATCTTTGTAACTCCGAGAGCAGATAGGGCCGGGGACCCAGGCTTTGAGGAAACCTCGCTCCGGCGCGCTGCGAGAGGCGCGGGCGGAGGAGCAATGGATCGGCGTCACCGACACATTTGTTTCCGGACCAGACGAAGTGTAAAGACGGTGTTACAGCGCAAGGCGTTCCAATTTCCACAATAAATCATTGTGGATGCGGCAATGATCGACCGAACGCGTATTTTTCTTTATATACAAGGGTTTATCCGCGAATAAAGTCGTAAGAGATGCGGTGTCAACCAAATGACGTTGCGCATGCGCGACACGATTGCCGCAAGAAAACAACGGGAAACTTCTGGAAATTCGATTGTTGAGATATTTGAAACAGAAGTTTGCTGCTTTTGCGGGTAATGAATGCGGGCCGCATCGTTATACTGTCGTCTCTGCTTTCCGAAGCAGACTTTTTCGTTGACGGAAAAAGATCTCCAAACTTTGTCAGCGCGACTTCCCGGTCGCGCTTTTTTTTGCCCGGAGCCTTGTGGGACTTGGGTTCGCGTCCGCGTCGCGAAAGCTTTTGAGCGGCGGCTGCGCGCAGTAAGGAAGCCGCGGCGAGCGTTTCGCATCATTGCTCGAATCGGTCGAGTGGAATAATCGCCGATCTTTTTCATTACATTTAAGTTGCGACTTAGTTTGCACGTCGGTTAATGTCGGAGAATCGGGCAAGACGAAAGGCGCTGACGATTAATATAATGCTCTGCGCAGCCCGGAGGCACTAAAGTCTTAATATCGTTCGGCATAGGAGAAGCCGCGTTGCGTCGCTGTTCTTTTTCGCCGATAAACCGTGCTTGCGCTATTTTCATTTGATGCGGACCGATTAACTAAGCGAGAAAACGGTCAGCGCGCTAAATGGACGCTGGCGGGCGGCAGCCACGGGCGAGCGCGGCGCAACGGCCCTCGCCCAAGCCTCGCAAGGTTCGCCTTCCTGCGGCTCAGCGAGCCGCGACGGCCGCAAACTCGTATCCTTGATAATCCGGAAATGCTTTTAAGGGTTATCCGCCATTGCGATGCGTTAAATTCAGCATCGGCTTAATGGGAAACTATCAAAATGGTGTGGTTTTAACTGAAGCAAAAACTAGCCAAAAAAGCCGACTCGTCCCGCCCACCGACTGTTCCGGTAAAAGTCCGCCGCTTCCGGCTGCGTTAGAATGGGCAATCCAGCATTCGCTCCATCCAAGGCGCATCCCGCCGTCTCTCGCCGTTCACGATGCATCCCGATCCGTCCGCAAGCTACGCTTATCCCTCCGAACCCGTCGTCTTCGTCGATCTCGAAACGACCGGCGGCACATTCGGCGTGGACCGAATCACCGAGATCGGCGTTGTCAAAGTCGGGCCGGCGGGCGTGTCGCAGTGGACATCGCTCGTCAATCCGCAGCGGCCGATTCCTTCGTTCGTGCAACAGTTGACGGGCATCACCGATGCAATGGTGCGCGAGGCTCCGACGTTCGAGCAACTGGCGTCCGGCTTGCTCGACCGCATGAAGGGCCGCCTTTTCATCGCGCACAACGCACACTTCGACCACAGCTTTCTGAAGGACGAATTCCGGCGCGTGGACCTTCGCTTCGCGCCCGACGTGCTGTGCACGGTACAGCTTTCCCGCGCCGTTTATCCGGCGGAAAGCCGTCACGGTCTCGATGCGCTCGTCGCGCGCCACGCGCTCGTGCCGGCGGCGCGGCATCGTGCGCTCGCCGATGCCGATTTGCTGTGGCAATTCTGGCAGCACCTGCATCGCGCGCATGCGCCGGATGTGATGCGCACGCATCTCGAACGCGTGACGCGCCGGTTCCAGCTCGCCGCGCACATCGACGAGGACACGATCGAGCAGATCGTTTCGGGCTGCGGCGTCTACATGTTTTATGGCGACGACGACGCGCCGCTCTACGCTGGCCGCAGCGTGCGCTTGCGTCAGCGTGTGCGTTCGCATCTCGTCGGCCCGCGGCGCTCGGCGAAGGATCTGCGTCTCGCCGCGCTGGTGCGTCGTCTCGAATGGAAGGCGACGGGCGGCGAAATCGGGGCATTGCTGGCCGAGGCGCAATGGATCGCGAGCGCGCGTCCAGCGCACAACCGCGCGCCGAAGTCGCGTTCCGGCGACGTTCGCGGCGCGCCTTGGCCGTATGCGGGTGCTATCGCGATCGAAGAGTGCGATGCGGCATCGGGGCAACGCGCGTGGCATGTCATCGACAACTGGCGCTATCTCGGCACGGCCGGCACGCTCGAGGAAGCCGGCGCGCTGCGCGCAAGCGCGGATTCTCCCGCGTTCGAGCTGTCCACTTATCGAATTCTGAGCGAGCGTCTCGCGCGCGGTCTCGTCGCGACACCGCTTGTCGCCGCAACGCTCGCGTCCGCCATCTGACGCGCCGTCACCCGACCGCGCCCACGCCGCCCGACGCGCAGACGTGCGACAGCGCGCGCATGAGCGGCGCGTTCATCGACGAGTTGTAGCGCGTCAGATGCTTCCATCGCGCGACGCTTTCCGCGAGCCGCACGGGGCAGTCTTCGGCATGGCGGATCGGCTCGACATGCGCGAGCGCCGAGACGAGCGACTGCGTCAGCCGATCGAGCTTCGGACGCGTGTCCTTGGCGAGATCGGGCGGCGCTTCTTCCGGCGCAGCTTTCAGCGCGCGCCAGTTCGCGAAGAGCGCGTTCTGCACATCCTTGCTGGCTTCGATCTGATCGCGAAAGAACTGACGCGCGAATTCGGGATCGACCTGCGCGGCGCCGGCCTTTTCCTCGACGTGCTTGAGCAACGCTTCTTCGCGCGGCGCATCGGTGATCGGCTCGTGATGCGCCCACTTCCAGCGCGCGACCGGCTCCGCGAGTGCGAGCCGTTGGGAGACGAGGGCGATGAGGTTGGTGAACGGAGTGTCGTCGCCGTCTGCATGCACGGAAGAGGGCGCGGCGAACGCAAGCGCACAGGCGAACGCGGCGGAGGCGAGGAGAGAAGGGGGCGATCGGCGGCGCATCGGTATCCGGGCAAAAGCGCCAGAATAGCGCACCGCGGTCAAACGGGAACGACGGCAGCCAACTGGCGGAGGGGATTTCACGAGGCGAGCCGTAGCGCACGACCCGCCCCGATGCGGTCATGAACGAGAGGCGCGACGCGTCCTGGCGTGAGCCATGTGCGGACCGGATGGTCCGAGTGCGCCGCGCGCGGCGGGCGTCGTTCTCACGACGACGGCGTGATCCAGCGGGTCCGCCTACTTCGACTGCGCCGAGTCGCGCTGTTCGTCGAAGAACGCGCGCACATGCTCGGGCAGCTCCGTCGCGAGAAACTCGACGCCAACCGGTTCCGGATCCGGACAAAGCACCTTGTCGGGCGTCGGGATTTTCGTCGGTTTTGCGTCCATGATTTCTCTCCTGAATGACTACAACAATTGCGCTAACACGGTCGATGCGGCTATTGCGCCGCCGCATGCAGCCGAATTGCCGATTACGGTTCCTTCCATAGATGCGTTATCGGATCGCCACCGCTTCTGCTTGAGCCGAATCGGCGCGTTTCATCAACAACGCATGATCGTTCGTGTCGGGACCGGAATCGCTTCGGTAATTGATTGCCGGCCGCTGTATTCGTTGCTGCAAAAACTACGTTTTATCGCGTCGCGACTGCCGCCCCGCGAGCCGCATCCAGCTTGGGCTCTACCCCGAAAGGCATCAGCGCGTACTTAAACTGTAGCTTTTCCTCTATGGATATAACGATACCGGGAAACCAGCGTTGACGCTTCATGGTGCGCAGCGGAAAATGGCTCGTTGTTGTACGAAAGCGCACATATAAGACGAATCAGGCGCGCGGGTGCTGCCGAATGTGAAATCGCTGAAGCCGATTTTCGGTTCGAATCGCAAACCTGTGTGTCGCGATGGCGATCGTTGCGAAAGTGCTAAAGATTGCGGGCGTTTCGAGAAACGCGGCGCAAAAAGCAAAAACCCGCGACACATGCGTGATCGCGGGTTTTTAGAACTGCCTGAATTCTTGTGGTGCCGGAAAGAGGAATCGAACCCCCGACCTTCGCATTACGAATGCGCTGCTCTACCGTCTGAGCTATTCCGGCTCCGAATTTTTTCTTCGTTTTTTGCGTTCGTTTAGTTCGTCAGCAACGAAGAAGTGAGATTATGCAGAGCCTTTCTGGCTTTGGCAATACCTTAGATCAATTTTTCTTTTCGACGTGGTAGCGCGTCACGCGATCGACCTCGCTCTTCGAGCCGAGGAACACGGCGACGCGCTGATGCAGGCTCGTCGGAACGATATCGAGGATGCGCTGTTCGCCATTGGTCGCGGCGCCGCCCGCCTGCTCGACGATGAACGACATCGGGTTAGCCTCGTACATCAGACGCAGCTTGCCGGGCTTCGACGGATCGCGCTTGTCGGCCGGATACATGAAGATGCCGCCGCGATTCAGAATGCGATGCACGTCCGCGACCATCGATGCGATCCAGCGCATGTTGAAGTCTTCCTTGCGCGGGCCGTCCTTGCCGTCGTTCAGCTCGCCGATGTAGCGCTGCACCGGCTCATACCAGTGACGGCTGTTCGACGCGTTGATCGCGTATTCGCGGGTCTCGACGGGGATTTTCATGTCGCGCTGCGTGAGCACCCAAGAGCCGAGCTCGCGATCGAGCGTGAAGCAGTTCACGCCGTGGCCGGTCGTCAACACGAGGACGGTTTGCGGACCGTACACCGCATAGCCCGCCGCGACCTGCTGCGAACCCGGCTGCATGAACGCCGCTTCGCTCGGATCGGCGCCGTCCGGGCAACGCAGCACCGAAAAGATCGTGCCGATCGACACGTTCACGTCGATGTTCGACGAGCCGTCGAGCGGATCGAACGTCAGCAGATAGTTGCCCTTCGGGTAGCGATTCGGAATCGGGAAGATCTTTTCCATTTCTTCCGATGCCATCGCGGCCAGATTGCCGCCCCATTCGTTGGCTTCGAGCAGGATTTCGTTCGAAAGCACGTCGAGCTTCTTCTGCACTTCGCCCTGGACGTTCTCGCTGCCTGCCGAGCCGAGCGCCTCGCCTAGGGCGCCCTTGCTGACGTGATAGCTGATCTGCTTGCAGGCACGCGCGACGACTTCGATCAACAGACGCAAGTCGGCAGGCAGGTTCTGATGTTCACGCTGCTGCTCGATCAGATACTTCGAGAGCGTGGTGCGGCTGGAAATGGAGGACATGCTTAGGCTCCGTGAGCGTTAGACGAATATTCACGATTCTAACCGCTCGACCCGGCCGCTCCATGTGACAGCGACCGCCTGCATCCGCAATAAGCGAGAACGGCCCCCGCGCGAGGTACTCGCGCGGCGGCCGCTAAACACCAGAAACTCCCGACGAAACAGCGCTTAAGCAGCGAGCGCCTTTTCGACGACCTCGCGAACGTCGCGCGATTTCGCCTTCGCGGCGACGTCGCTCAACGCCGCGTGCATCTTCTCGCGCAACTGCGGCGTGAAGCGGCGCCACAGTTCGAGCCCGCGTGCGAGCCGCGCCGCGACCTGCGGATTGAGCGCGTCGAGCGCGATCACCTGTTCGGCCCAGAACGCGTAGCCGGAGCCGTCGGCGGCGTGGAATTGCGCGGGATTGCCGCTGCAGAAGCTGAAGATCAGCGAGCGCGCGCGATTCGGATTCTTGATGTTGAACGCCGGATGCTGCATCAGCTTGCGCACGATCTCGATTACCTTGCGATCCGGACCGCCGCGCTGCGTCGCCTGAAGCGCGAACCACTTGTCGATGACGAGCGCCTCGTTCTCGAAGCGGCGATAGAAGTCCGCGAGCGCCGCGTCCGCGACGGTCGCATCCGCGCCCTTGGTCGCGCTCGCAAGCAGCAGCGCGGAAAGCGCCGCCGAGCGGTCGGTCATGTTGTTGGCGGCGTCGTACTGCGCCCGCGCGAGCTTGACGGCGCCGCGCGGATCGTCGAGCTGGCTGAGATAGGCGAGCGCGAGGTTCTTCAGGCCGCGCTTGCCCGCGTCTTCCGGCGTCGGACGATATTCGCCCGGCGTGCGGTTCGCTTCGTACGTCGCGAGCCATTTGTCGCGCATTTGCGACGCGAGACGGCGGCTCATGAACACGCGCGCAGCGTGGACGGCGGCGGGATCGGACACGGTCATCTGCTCGGCCAGATAGCTCTCCGACGGCAGCATCAGCGCGAGCTCGCGGAAGGCGGGCGTGAGCGTGGTGTCGTCGAGCACGCGGGCGAACGCGGCGATCACCTGATCGTCGATGGCGAGCGCCTCGCCCTTGGCCGCGCGCTCGGCGAGCGCCAGCAACTCGCGCGTGGCGAGCCGCTGGCCGGCTTCCCAGCGGTTGAACGGATCGCTGTCGTGCGCGAGCAGGAACGCGAGTTCATCGTTCGTATAGTCGTATTCGACGATCACCGGCGCGGAGAAATTGCGCAGCAGCGACGGCAGCGGCGCCTCGTTCACGTCGACGAAAGTGAACGACTGCTCGCGCTCCGTGAATTCGAGCACGCGCGTCGTGCCGTTTGGTTCCTTCTCGCCTTCGAGGCGCAGCGGCAAGTCGGCGCCGTTCTGGCCGATCAGGCCGACCGAGAACGGAATCAGCAGCGGCCCCTTCTGCGTTTCGCGCGCAGCTTCCGACCCGTCGCCGTAACCCTGCGTGAGCGTCAGCGTGTAGCGCTTCGTCGCGGCGTCGTAATTTGCGCGCACCGACACGCGCGGCGTGCCCGCCTGGCTGTACCAGCGCTCGAATTGCGCGAGATCGCGATGATTCGCGTCGGCGAGCGCCTGGCGGAAGTCGTCGCAGGTCACGGCCTGGCCGTCGAACCGCTTGAAATACAGGTCCATGCCGCGGCGGAAGCCGTCGCGACCGAAAAGCGTCTGATACATCCGCACGACTTCCGAGCCTTTTTCGTAGACGGTCATCGTGTAGAAGTTGTTGATCTCGACGTAGCTTTCCGGGCGCACCGGATGCGCCATCGGGCCGGCGTCCTCGGCGAACTGCATTTGACGCAGCACGCGCACGTCCTCGATGCGCTTGGTCGCGCGCGCGGCGGCGCTCGCCGCGCCCTCGACATCGCCGGCGGCCATATCGGCGGAAAATTCCTGATCGCGAAACACGGTCAGGCCTTCCTTCAGGCTCAACTGGAACCAGTCGCGGCAGGTTACGCGATTGCCGGTCCAGTTATGGAAGTACTCGTGGCCGACCACGGCCTCGATGTTGGAGAAGTCGGTGTCCGTCGCGGTTTCCGGGTTTGCGAGCACATACTTCGTATTGAAGATGTTGAGGCCCTTGTTCTCCATCGCGCCCATGTTGAAGTCGCTCACCGCGACGATCATGAAGCGGTCCAGATCGAGTTCGAGGCCGAAGCGCTTCTCGTCCCAGCGGATCGAGTTGATGAGCGAATCCATCGCGTGACGGGTCTTGTCGAGATCGTGCGGCTCGACCCAGACTTGCAGCAGCTTTTCCTTGCCCGAGCCCGATTCGATGCGTTCCTCGATGCACACGAGCTTGCCCGCGACGAGCGCGAACAGATAACTCGGCTTCTTGAACGGATCTTCCCATTTGGCGAAGTGGCGGCCATCGGGCAGATCGCCTTCCTCGATCAGATTGCCGTTCGACAGCAGCACCGGACACGCAGTCTTGTCGGCGCGCAGCGTGACGGTGTAGGTAGCCATCACATCCGGGCGATCGAGGAAGTAGGTGATGCGCCGAAAGCCCTCGGCTTCGCACTGCGTGAAGAAGTTGCCACTGGAGACGTAAAGTCCGGAGAGCGTCGTGTTCTCGGCCGGATTGCAGATGCTCTCGATGCTAAGCTCGAAAGCATCCGCGGGAATGCTGCCGATGGACAGTCCGTTTTCATTGACGCGGACATCCTCGTGCGCGACGCCGTCGATCGCCGCGCTCACGAATTCGAGCTGCTCGCCCATCAGTTCGAGGCGCGATGCGTCGCCTTGGGCGTCGGGGTTGCGCCGCAGCTTCATCGTGTTCTTCACGACCGTGCGCGATGGCACGAGGTCGAATTCGAGCGCGACGGAATCGATCAGGAACGCGGGCGGCGTGTAGTCCTGGCGGCGAATCACAGCGGATGCGGTCGTGGTAGACATGGCAAGATCTTCATGTTTGGATTGAACGGCGCCGGCGTCTCGCGCGTGCGCTTTTAGCGCACCAACGCGTGCGCGCCTGGTCGAATCATTGTACAAGCCGCCCGGCGATCGTGAATCGGGCGGCGCCACGCGTCGTGGACCCCACAAAACAAGGACGCCGCCATGCGACGCAAGGCGGTGCTGTCTATAACGGAGAAGGGTGCTGAACGAAGTGAGGACGACCATGAAATTCCCGATCAGGACGCTCGTCACATGGCCGCTGATGCTGGCGGCGATGTGGCTCGCCGGCTGCACGACGTACGTGCAGACGCAGGTCACTGCATTCTCCGACTGGAGCGGCAGCGACGCGACCCGCACCTACGCGTTCACGCGCAAGAGCGAGCAGCAGAACAGCATCGAGCAGACGACCTACGAGACGCTCGTCGCCAACGAACTCGCGAAGTACAACTTCCGTCAGGCGCCCGAGGCGAGCGCGAACTATCAGATCGCGATCGCCTATTCGGTTCGCGGCGACATGGTGACCGTGCGTCAACCGGTCTACTACGATCCGTGGCCGATGTACGGTCCGTGGGGCGCCGGCCCATACTGGGGCGGACCGTGGGGCGGGTGGGGGCCGTACGGTTCGTGGGGCGCGACGGGTTACGTCGATCAGAGCTATCCGGTCTATACGCACGCGCTGCAGATCCGCATGAACGACCGCAAGACCGGCCGCGAGACGTACAAGGTGACGGCGGTGAACGCGACGGGCGATCCGTCGCTGTATCAGGCGATGCCGTATCTCGTGCGCAGCGCGCTGGCGGACTTTCCGCTCGGTAACGGCACGGTCAGAACGGTGACGCTGCCGGTGGACAAGAGCGGCGGCATGTCGAACGAAACGGCCGCGTCGGCCGGACCGAACGAGCGCAGCGTCGCACCCGCGCCCTCAGCGAAAACCGTCGATTGATCGGGCCGTCGCATCGACGCGAAAACGGCATCGGAATTTTTTGCCGTCATGCGCAGTGAGCATTGCCTTTTACGGCTTCGGGAAATGTTTCAAACACGCCCGCCGCCCTTGACTAAACAGGGAAATATCGCGGCGGCGCCGGGCCGCAATATATGCAGCTTCGGTCAATTAGCGATATATTCCCGGGATGACAAAATCGTGTCCGCCCAATCCTGAAGCCGTTCCCGAGCCCACCACATGGGATGCGCGGCTCGCACGCCGTCTCGTCACGCCGCTCGTCGGCACGCCGGTAACGCCCAACCATCTGACCACGCTGCGCCTCGCCATCGGCTTGGCCGGAGCGTGGTATCTGTCGCTCGGCCAGTTCTGGATGTGCACGCTCGGCGCGCTTCTCATCGCCCTGTCGAATTTCGTCGATCACACCGACGGCGAACTCGCGCGCATCAGCGGCCAGTCGAGCAAGATCGGCCATTTCTACGATCTCGCGTGCGATGCGCTCGTGACCGTGCTGCTGTTCCTCGGCATCGGGTTTTACGTGGCCGTTCATCATCCGTCGATGATCGTGCCCGCGCAATGGCTCGGCGGCATGGCGGGCGTGGCGGTTGCGCTGATCTTTTTCCTGCGCATGCGTATCGAATCGATGATCGGCAAGTCGGGCACGAAACAGGCGTCGTTGGCCGGATTCGAAACGGAAGACGTGCTGTATCTGCTTCCGCTCGTGACCATTCTGAACGGCATGACGCCGTTTCTGATCGCCGCAGCGATCGGCGCGCCGCTCTTCGCCATTTATGTGGCGGTGGACTATCAGCGCGTCGTCGCGCAGACGAAACGCCGCGCGCAGGCCACACGTGCAAAAGACGACAAAGATTTCCAGGCGGTGAGATGAGCGATACGGCAACTCCGGAGAGCACGCTGACACAACCGGCGCAGACGGCGACGACCGCGCGCCCGTCGAAGCGCGATATCGATTCGACGATGAACGCGCGCCTCGCCGCGCTGCAGACGCCGAAGCTGCGCGACGAGTACGGTCAGCAAGGCTCGTTTCTCTATATCGAAGACTTCCTGCCGCGCGACTACACCGAGCGGCTGATCGCCGCCGTGCACGACGTGATGCCGTCCGTGAACCGCAACTATCTGCCGGGGCACAAGGCGGGCGGCAGCGTGAGCCGTCACACGCTCGACAAGCTCGCGCCGTTCATCGCCGACCTGTATCGATCGGAAGCGCTCATCAAGTGGCTGGAATCGATCACCGGCGACAAGCTGCAACTCTCGCCGGAGGACGATCCTCACGCCTACGCGCTTTACTTTTACACGAAGCCCGGCGACCACATCGGCTGGCATTACGACACGTCGTATTACGATGGCCGCCGCTACACGCTCCTGCTCGGCGTGATCGACGATTCGTCCTGCAAGCTCGATTACGAACTGCACACGAAGAATCCGGCGGTTCCCGATCAGCCGGGCTCCGTGCAATATCCGCCCGGCGCGTTCGTGTTTTTCGACGGCGACAAGCTGCGCCATCGCGTCACGCCGCTCGGCGAAAACGAGATGCGCGTGTCGCTCACGTTCGAGTACGTGACGAACCCGAATATGCGTCCGTTTCAGCGCTTCATCTCGAACATGAAAGACTCGATCGCGTATTTCGGATTCAGGCAGGTCTTTCGCCGCAAGGGCGGCAAGAACGGACAGGCATGAGCCGCGCGGGCACATTCCTGCTGTCGGTCGGCGTGGTGCTGTTCATCGCGCTGCTCGGCTGGCAAGGCTTCGGTTCGGTTGCATCGACGCTGGCCGCGGCGGGCTGGGGATTGATCGCGGTCGCGGCGTTTCACTTCGTGCCGCTCGTCGTCGATGCCGGCGCGATCAGCGTGCTCTTCTCCAGCAAGGAACGCGACGTGTCCCTGCGCGACGCCTTGCTCGCGCGCTGGGCCGGCGAATCGGTCAATAGCCTGATGCCCGCGGGCCAGATCGGCGGGCCGATGCTGATGGTCCGCTATCTCGCGCAGCGCGGCATGCGCGCGCGCGACGCGGCCGCCGTCATCACCGTCAGCACGACGATGCAGACCGTCGCGCAACTGATCTTCGCGCTGATCGGCGTTGTGCTGCTGACAGGCTACGCGGCGGGCGGCTCGTCATCGACGGTCGCGATCGCCGTGCTCGCGGTGATCGGCGTGATCGGTCTGATGATCTTCGGTTTCTATCTCGCGCAGCGGCGCGGTCTCTTCGGCCGCGCGATGCGCTTTGCGTCCGGCATCGCCGCGAAGTTCTCGGCGAAGCGCGACTGGTCGTCGCTCGTCACGCGCGCCGAAGCCGTCGACGCCGCCGTCCACGAGATGTATCGCGAGCGCGGCAAGGTCGCGGCGAGCTTCGGGCTGAGTCTCGTCGGCTGGATCGTCGGCACCGGCGAAGTGTGGCTTGCGCTGCATCTGCTCGGCCATCCGGTCGGCTGGGCGGAAGCGTTGCTGCTCGAAAGTCTCGGCCAGGCGATTCGCGGCGCGGCCTTCGCCATTCCCGGCTCGCTCGGCGTGCAGGAAGGCGGCTATCTGCTGCTTGCGCGTCTGGTCGGCTTGCCGCCGGAAGCGGCGCTCGCGCTGTCGCTTGCGAAGCGCGCGCGCGAACTGCTGCTCGGCGTGCCGGGCATCGTCTATCTGCATTTCGTTGAAAAAGGCTGGCAGCGCCGCCGTCTCGCGCGCGTGCCGGATATCGACTGACCCACCCACGAAGGGAACACAAGCATGCGCGCAATTATTCTTGCGGCCGGGATGGGCTTGCGCCTCGTTCAGCCCGAAGGCCAGCAAAAGCCGAAGTGTCTGCTGCGCTTTGGTGATGCATCGTTGCTCGAACGTCATCTGCACTTTTTGAAAGCCGCGAACGTCGATGAAGTCGTCTTCGTGACCGGCTTCAAGAGCGAGCAGATCGAGGCGGAGCTTGCGGCGATCGACTGGAAGCCGAAGACGGAAATCGTCGTCAACGACGAATTCACGCTCGGCAGCGTGCTGTCCGTGCACACCGCGCGCGACGCGATGACGCGCGGCGGCGACGTCCTCCTGATGGACGCCGACGTGCTCTACGACGAACGCATCTTCGAGCCGCTCGTCGCGGGCGGCTCGTTGAATCGTCTGCTGATCGATCGCGATTTCGAAGCCGGCGACGAGCCGGTGAAGCTGTGCGTCGAGAACGGCGTGCCGGTCGAACTGCGCAAGCAGGTCGCGGCGGGGCTGAAGTACGACACGATCGGCGAATCTGTCGGCTTCTTCCGCTTCGATCACGCGACGGCCACGCGCCTCGCCGAAATCTGCGCCGATTATGTCGCGACGGGCCGCGCGAAGATGCCGCACGAAGAAGCGGTGCGCGACCTGTTGCTGGAAAAGTCCCACGCGTTCGATATCGCCGATGTGACCGGCGCGCCGTGGATCGAAATCGATTTTCAGAACGACGTGAAGCGCGCCGCGGACGAAGTATTGCCGTCGCTCAACGCGCTGCGTCAGTTTGCAGGAGCCTCGCAACAATGAACGCACCCACGCAAATCCCGGTTGGCTACTCGCGCACGCTGCGCCTGCGCGAAATGCTGCAAAGCAACCGCCTCGAATTCCTGATGGAAGCGCACAACGGCATTTCGGCGCGCATCGCGAAGGAAGCCGGCTTCAAGGCGATCTGGGGCTCGGGCCTGTCGATCTCCGCGCAATTCGGCGTGCGCGACAACAACGAAGCGAGCTGGACGCAGGTCGTCGACAACCTCGAATTCATGGCCGACGCAAGCGATCTGCCGATCCTGCTCGACGGCGATACCGGCTACGGCAACTTCAACAACGTGCGGCGTCTCGTGCGCAAGCTCGAGCAACGCGGCATCGCGGGCGTGTGCATCGAGGACAAGCAGTTTCCGAAGACCAACAGCTTCATCAACGGCGAAGCGCAGCCGCTCGCGGATATCGACGAGTTCTGCGGCAAGATCAAGGCGGGCAAGGATTCGCAAAGCGATCCGAATTTTTCGATCGTCGCGCGCGTGGAAGCGCTGATCGCCGGCTGGGGCATGGAAGAGGCGTTGAAGCGCGCCGAAGCGTATCGCCAGGCGGGCGCGGATGCGATTCTCATCCACAGCAAGCTCTCCAAGCCCGACGAAATCCTCACGTTCGCGCGCGAATGGGCGGGGCGCGGTCCGCTCGTCATCGTGCCGACGAAGTACTACAGCACGCCCACCGATGCGTTCCGTCAGGCGGGCATCAGCTGCGTGATCTGGGCGAATCATCTGATTCGCGGCGCGGTTTCGGCGATGCAGGCGATCGCGAAGGAAATCCACGACAGCGAGACGCTCGTCAACGTCGAGGACCGCATCGCGTCGGTGAACGAGATTTTCCGTCTGCAGGACGCGGACGAATATTCCGCCGCCGAGAACATCTACCTGAGCGCGGCCAACGAGAAGCGCAGCGCGATCGTGCTCGCCGCGAGCCGCGGCGCGGGCCTCGAAGCGCTGACCGAAGCGCGTCCGAAGGTGATGCTGCCGGTCGCCGGCAAGCCGCTGCTGCGCCATCTCGTCGAGGCGTTCAAGAAGGAAAGCATCAACGACATCACCGTGGTCGGCGGATATCGCGCCGATGCGATCGAGAAGGGCGGCATCCGCCTCGTCGTCAACGAGAAGCACGAAAGCACGGGCGAACTTGCGTCGCTCGCGTGCGCCGTCCAGCACATGAACGGCGACACTGTGATTTCCTACGGCGACCTGCTGTTCCGCAGCTACATCCTGCGCGATCTGGTCGAGTCGGACAGCGACTTCTGCGTGGTCGTCGATTCGTCGCAGACGCTACAGGCGGGCGCGGCGGCAACCGATTTCGCGTACTGCTCGACCGCTGACGACCGCGCGCTCTTCGGCCAGAAAGTGTGGCTCGAAAGCGTGGTCGGCGCGGGCCAGACGATCGCCGATGGACGCGCGCCGCAAGGCCGCTGGATGGGCCTCGTCAAGGTGCGCGCCGCTGCGCGCGAACGCCTGCTCGCAACGCTCGGCACGCTGCAGCAACGCGCCGATTTCGACACGCTCGACACGGCCGCGCTTCTCAACGCGCTGATCGCCGATGGCCAGAAAATCGAAGTGCAATACGTGCACGGCCACTGGCGCGGCGTGAACGATCTCGACGATTTCCGTCGCGCGGGCGATTTCGCGCACGGTCAGACGCCGATCGGCTCGGAAAGCACGGAGAACGCGCGTGATTGAGGCCGCCCAGTTTGTCGAGGCGGCGCGCGAGCGAGGCTTCGACTGGTATGCAGGCGTGCCGTGCTCGTTTCTGACTCCGTTCATCAACTACGTGTTGCAGGACGAATCGCTGCATTACGTGTCGGCGGCGAACGAAGGCGACGCGGTCGCGCTGATCGCCGGCGTCGCGTTGGGCGGCGGGAAGAAGCGTCGCGGCATCGCGATGATGCAGAACTCCGGTCTCGGCAATGCCGTAAGCCCGCTGACGTCGCTCACGTGGACCTTCCGTCTGCCGCAATTGCTGATCGTCACGTGGCGCGGCCAGCCGGGCGTCCACGACGAGCCGCAGCACGCGCTGATGGGCCCCATCACGCCGCAGATGCTCGAGACGATGGAAATCCCGTGGGAGCTGTTCCCCACGGAAGCCGGCGAGATCGGCCCGGCGCTCGATCGCGCGACCGACTACATGGACCGCACGGGCCGTCCGTACGCGCTCGTGATGCAAAAGGGCAGCGTCGCGCCTTACGAGCTGAAGAAAACCGGCTTGTCCGGCGTGCGCGTCAATGCGAATCCGGCGAGCGTGCAGCGCTTCGAAGGCGAGCGCGTGACGCGCCACGACGCGCTGCAAAAGGTCATCGCGAAGACGCCGAAGGATGCGACGGTCGTGCTCGCATCGACCGGCTTTTGCGGACGTGAGCTGTACGCGATCGACGACCGCGAGAATCAGCTCTATCTCGTCGGCTCGATGGGTTGTGTCACGCCGATGGCGCTCGGCCTCGCGCTTTCGCGTCCGGATCTGACCGTCGTCGCCCTCGATGGCGACGGCGCCGCGCTCATGCGGATGGGCGCGTTCGCGACGCTCGGCGCATACGGCCCGTCGAATCTCGTTCACCTGCTGCTCGACAACGGCGCGCACGAATCGACCGGCGGCCAGGCGACGGTGTCGCGCGAAGTCGATTTCGCGTCGATCGCATCGGCGTGCGGCTATGCGCTCGCGCTCGACGGCGACGACATCGGCGTGATCGATCGTCTCTTCGAAGCGAAGGATGTCGGCGGCGTGCGTTTCGCGCGGCTGTCGATCAGAACCGGCACGCCCGCCGACTTGCCTCGTCCGAAAATCACGCCCGAGGATGTACGCGCGCGCCTGCAACAACACATAGGAGGCCGTTGATGCTGCTGCTCAATCCGGGCCCTGTCACGCTGAGCGAACGCGTGCGCAAGAGCCTGCTGCAAACCGACTTGTGCCATCGCGAGCCGGAGTTCTTCGATCTGCAGGACGAAGCGCGCGAGCGTCTCGTCGCCGCTTACGCGCTCGATCCGGCCGTGTGGAGCGCCGTGCTGATGACCGGTTCGGGCACGGCAGCGGTCGAAAGCATGATCGCCGGGCTCGTGCCGGAAGGCGGGCGGCTGCTCGTCGTGGAAAACGGCGTGTATGGCGATCGCATCGCGCAGATCGCGAAGCAGTACGGGATCGATCACGAGGTCGTCAAATACGAGTGGATGCAGGCGCCGGACATCGACGCGATCGTCGGCCTGCTCGACACGAAGAAGTTCAGCAATGTCGCGATCATTCATCACGAAACGACGACCGGCCGCCTGAACGCGATCGATCAGCTTTCGCGCGCGTGCAAGGAACGCGGCGTCGGTCTGTTGCTCGACGCGGTGAGCAGCTTCGGCGCCGAAGCGATCGATTTCGCGGGCGGCGGCATCGCCGCGATTGCCGCGACCGCGAACAAGTGCCTGCACGGCGTGCCGGGCGCGGCGTTCGTCATCGCGCGTCGCGATGCGCTGGCGCAGGCCGCGAGCCGCAACTATTACCTCGGCATCGCGCGCCTCGCGAAGCTGCAGGACGAGCGCAACACGCCGTTCACGCCGTCGGTGCATGCGTATTACGCGCT
This sequence comes from Caballeronia sp. NCF2, assembly GCF_023631205.1. Lineage (NCBI taxonomy): Bacteria > Pseudomonadati > Pseudomonadota > Betaproteobacteria > Burkholderiales > Burkholderiaceae > Caballeronia > Caballeronia sp. NCF2. The sequence continues at coordinate 155,228 of NZ_JALQDN010000006.1, forward strand.
CGTCGAGGCGCTGCGCGAGTTCGAGGAAGAAGGCGGCTGGCGCGCGCGGCATCAGCGTTACGCGAAGCTCGCCGAACAGGTGCGCGCGGGGCTGGCTGCGCTCGGCATCGAGAGCGCGTTGCCGCCGGAAGAGTCGTCGGTGGTGTTGCGTGCGTATCGGCTGCCGAAGGGCGTCACGTATGAAACGCTGCACGACGCGCTCAAGGCGAAGGGCTTCGTGATTTATGCGGGGCAGGGCGGCCTGTCGAAGGAACTGTTCCGCATCTCGACGATGGGCGCGCTCGACGCGAACGACATGGATCGCCTGATTTCGTCGTTCGTGACGCTGCTGCGCTGATTAGAGCTTGCAGAAAATCGCCGTGATGAAGGGCGCGACGTGGCGCACGACCGCGTCGCTGCCCGCCGCGCGCACTTTCTGCTCGACTTCGGCGTCGCCGCCCCAGACGACCGCGCCGTATGCCGCATCCCCGATCGGCTCGCCCTTGCCCTGCCTGAAGAGCGGATCGTCCTTCTGATACGCCACCAGCGCGTAGACCTTGAATCCATATGCCGTCAGCGTCGCGCCTTTCGCCGCGCGGAACGCGTTGATCGAGTTCGGCTCGACGCGCATCGGCTTCTTTTCCAGCAAATTGTTTTCTTGCAGCGGCGCGATGAAAGCGTGCGGCGTCGACTTGCAATCGAGTTGCGCATCGAGCGCTTCCGCGTGGGCGAGCGCGGCCAGCGACGCGAGCGTCATCGGCAGAACAAAGCGAACGAGTCGGGCAGCGATCATGGCGAAGCAGCGAACCTAACAGCCAGCACTTTAACGAGATTGCAACAAAAGTGCTCATTCCGTCGAGTGGATCGTCGCGGTTTGCGTGACGCTACATACAAAAACGCCCTTCGAAGGAAGGGCGTCGGTTGCGCGGATTCCTGAACGCGTCAGGCCGCCAGTTCCGGCTTCGCCGTGTTGCGCGTGTCGCGCGCGTGCACGCGCTTGCCGGCCGCGTAGGTCTCGAAGACCGCGCGATCGTCGCCGAGCAGCGCGAACGCGAACAGCAGTTCTTCCAGTGATTCGGTGCGCGACGTCCGGCGCGCGAGCAGCGGCGTCGAGTTCGGATCGAGCACGACGAAATCCGCCTCGCTGCCGGGCGCGAGCGTGCCGATCCTGTCGTCGAGTTCGAGCACTTGCGCGGCGCCTGTCGTCGCGAGCCAGAACATGCGCGTCGCGGTCAGATGATGGCCGGTGAGACGCGCGATCTTGTGCGCGGCGCCCATCGTCTGAAGCATGGAGAAGGACGTGCCGCCGCCGACATCCGTCGCGAGCGCGACCGGCATGTTTGACTCGCCAGCTTTCTCGAAATCGAACAAGCCGCTGCCGAGGAAGAGGTTCGAAGTCGGGCAGTGCGATGCAACCGAGCCCGTTTCCGCCATGCGCGCGCGGTCCTTGTCGTCGAGATGGATGCAGTGGCCGTACACCGCGCGGCGACGCAGCAAGCCGTAGTGATCGTAAATGTCGAGATAGCTGCGATGTCCCGGAAACAGGCTCTCGACCCATTTGATCTCGTCGGCGTTTTCCGCGACGTGCGTCTGGATGAACACGTCGTTGTGCTTCTGCGCGAGCACGCCGCATGCTTCGAGCTGCGCTTCTGTCGATGTCGGCGCGAAACGCGGCGTCAGCGCGTACTGCTGACGGCCGCGCCCGTGCCAGCGCGCGATGAGTTCGGCGCTGTCGTCGTAGCCGGATTGCGCCGTGTCGCGCAGAAACTCGGGGCAGTTGCGGTCCATCAGCACCTTGCCCGCGATCATGCGCGTGCCGCGCGCTTCGCTTTCAGTGAAGAACGCATCGGCGGATTGCTTGTGAACCGTGCAGTAGACGAGCGCGGTCGTCGTGCCGCACGCGAGCAGCTCGTCGATGAAAAAGCTCGCCGTCTCGCGCGCCACGGCGGGATTCTCGAAGCCGCGCTCGGTCGGAAACGTGTACGTGTTGAGCCACGGCAAAAGGCCCGGCGCGGGCGACGCGATCATGTCCGTCTGCGGATAGTGGATGTGCGAGTCGATGAAACCCGGCACGATCAGCTTGTCGCGCATCGTGTGGACGGTCGCGTCGGCGGCGAGCGTGTCGCGCAGCGACGCATACGCGCCTGCCGTGACCACATTGCCGTCATCGACGACGAGGAGGCCATCGGCCTCGTACACCGCGCCGTCGGCGGCATGCGCGGGGTCCTCGCGAAAGGTCAGCAATTGGGCGCGGTAGGCGGTCTGAGTCATGGTGCAACGTCTCCGTATCTGATGTTCAAAGCTGCGAAAGCAGGACTAACGAGAAAGCCGCGATGATCCACATCGCCGGCTTGATCTCACGCGCGCGCCCGGTCGCCGACTTCAGCACGACGAACGCGAGAAAGCCGTACGCGACGCCATCGGTGATCGAGTACGTCAGCGGGATCAGGATCATCGCGAGGAACGCGGGAATGGCTTCGTCGAAGCGATGCCATTCGATCTTCGTGATCGCTTCCATCATGAACACGCCGACGAGCACGAGCGCGGGCGCGGTCGCGATCGCCGGCACGAGCGACAGGAGCGGCGAAAGGAACAGGAACGGCAGGAAGCACAATCCGGCGACGACCGCGACGAGACCCGTGCGTCCGCCCGCCGAAATGCCCGCCGCCGATTCGATGTACGCGTTCGCCGGGCTCGTGCCGAGCGGCGCGGAAATGAGCGCGGAGAAGGAGTCGACCATCATCGACTGGCGGATGTTGCGGGGATTGCCGTCCTTGTCGTAGAGCTTGCCGGCTTCCGAAATCGCCATGAACGTGGACAGCGCGTCGAAGAACGACGTGAACAGCATCACGAAGATGAACGGCCAGTAGATGACCTTCAGCGAGCCCATCAGATCGAGCTGCCCGAGCGCCGAAAAGTCCGGCGCGGCGAAGAGGCCGTTCCAGTTGACGAGCGTTTTCGTGGCGATGGCGGCGGGCCAGTACGCGGTGCCGTCGCCGTAGAAGCGGCCGATCGGAATCGCGATGATCGTCGTGAACACGATGCCGAGCATCAGCGCGCCCGTGACCTTGCGCGCGACGAGAATCGTCGTGACGGCGAGGCCTATCAGAAACGTGACGACCACCGGATTGAGCGACGCCGAATGCACGATCGTCACCGGATCGCCGACGACGAACTTCGCGTTCACGAGCCCGATCAGGCTGATGAAGAGTCCGATGCCGCACGAGACCGCGTGCCGCAGATTCGCGGGAATCGCATCGACGACGAGCTTGCGCGCGTTGAACGCCGCGAGAATCGCGAAGATCACGCCGGACCAGAACACGCAGCCGAGCGCGGTCTGCCACGGCATCTTGCCGCCGTGAACCATGACGAATGCAAAAAGCGCGTTCATGCCCATGCCGGGCGCGACGAGCACCGGATTGCGCGCATACAGGCCCATCGCGCAGCTGCCGAGAAAGCTGACGATGACCGTGGCGGTGAGCGCCGCCGGAAACGGCACGCCCGCCGCCGACAAAATGCCCGGATTGACGACGATGATGTACATCGCCGTGAGGAACGTCGTGATGCCCGCGACGATTTCCGTCTTCGTGCGCGAGCCGGCCGCGCGAATGCCGAAGAATCGTTCGAGCGCGGTGCTGTCTTGTTGTGTTGTTGCGGTTGTTTCCATCGTGCTTGCTTACTGCTTCCAGTGCTGATCCAGGCGCGCGACCATCGCGTCGCGTTCTTCTTCGGTGACGAACGAGGCTTCGAGGCTGTTTTTCAGCAGCGTGTAGACCTCGTGATCGGTGAGCTTCAACGCATCGACGATCGCGAAGTAATTCGCGTTGACGTAGCCGCCGAAGTACGCCGGATCGTCGGAATTGATCATCACCGCGACGCCCTGATCGAGCAGATCCTTCAGCGTGTGCTTCGTCATGTCGTCGAACACGCAGAGCTTGATGTTCGAGAGCGGGCACACCGTCAATGCGATGCGCGCATCGGCGAGACGCGCGACGAGCGCCGCGTCCTCGATGCTGCGCACGCCGTGATCGACGCGATCCACTTTCAGCAGATCGAGCGCTTCGTAGACATACGACGGCGGTCCTTCTTCGCCCGCATGCGCGACGAGCTTCAGACCGCGTTCGCGCGCTTTCGCGAACACACGCTCGAATTTCGACGGCGGATGGCCGCGTTCCGACGAATCCAGCCCGACGCCGATCAGCCGATGCGCGTACTTGTCGAACAGCGGCAACGCGCTGTCGAAGGTGGCGAGCGCGTCGTCTTCGGACAGATGGCGCAGGAAGCAGAGAATCAGCTTGCTCGACAAGCCGCGCTTTTCGCCTTCCGCGAGCGCGGCGTCGATGCCCGCGACGACCGTTTCGATCGGCACGCCGCGTTCCGTGTGCGTTTGCGGATCGAAGAAGATTTCCGCATGCACGACGTGATCGGCGAGTGCGCGTTCGACGTAGGCCATCGTCATGTCGTAGAAATCCTGCTCCGTGAGCAGCACGCTCGCGCCCGCATAGTAGATGTCGAGAAACGACTGTAAGTCGGTGAACGCGTAAGCCGCGCGAAGCGCATCGATCGAGTCGTACGCGAGCTTCACGTTATTGCGCTTCGCGAGCGCGAAGATCAGTTCCGGCTCTAGCGACCCTTCGATATGGATATGCAACTCGGCTTTCGGCGCGTGCGCAATCTTGTCGGCGAGTGTGGGATTCATTTGGGCTTTTGAGTTTTGGGGCTACAAGTTCGCCTGTGGGTCAGGCGGTCTGTTGCGACGACGCATGGCTCGAAGCGTTGGCTTCGACCGCCTGCAGCAGTTGGGCTGCCGCTGCAACGGCGATCACTTCGGGCGCTTTGTCGACGATGCCGTCGATGCCGATCGGACACACCATCCGCGCGATGCGCGCCGGGTCGATGCCGCGCGCCGCAAGCCGATGCTCGAACTGCTTCTTCTTCGTGAACGAGCCGATCATGCCGAAGAACGCAAAGTCGCCGCGCCGCAGGATGCATTCGGCCAGCGCGAGATCCACCGTGTGGTTGTGCGTCATCACGATGAAGTACGCGTTGGGCGGCGCATTATCGACAGCTTCGTCGGGCGCGTCGGTCGGCTCGATCGTCACGTTATCGGGCACGAACTGCGGTGCGGGAAATGCCGCATCGCGCTCGTCCACCCAGGTCACGTGACACGGCAGCGTCGCGAGCACGCGCATGAGCGCTGCGCCGACATGGCCCGCGCCGAACAGCACGACCTGAAAGTCGTTCGGCGCGATGGTCTCGGTCAAAAGCGCGCCGCGCTCGTCGAAACCGGCGCCGTCCCACAGCAGGCAGTCGGCGTCGGTCGCGCCCGGTTCGGGATCGGAGAGCATCACCGCATCGCGAAGCTCGGGATCCGGCGCGAAGGAAACGCTGCGCACGGTCGATAAACCTTGCGCGGTGCGCTTGCCGAGCGTCGTCACCCAGTTCAGATCCGCGACGTCGAGCCGCTCGAATGCGAGCACGACGGCGCCGCCGCAGCACTGGCCGAGGCTCGGGCCGAGCGCGAAACGCTCGAGTCTGCGCATGCGCGGGCTGCGCATGCCGTCCTTCAGCACTTGCCGTGCGGTTTCGATGGCCTTCCATTCCAGATGGCCGCCGCCGATCGTGTAGCGCGCGTCCTCGCGGGTGACGATCATCTTCGTGCCCGGCTCGCGCGGCGCGGAGCCTTCGACACGCGCGACCGTCACGAGCACGACGGCGTCGCCGTGCGCGAGCAGGTGTTGCAGGTCGTTCAGCCAAACTTGCATCGAGTGAGCTCCGGAAGTGATCGGTTTTGTGCGGGGTTTGCGCGGATTTGCGTCGTCGCAGACGCTAGTTTACCGGGCGATGGACATCCCATCGGCCAGCGAGAGAAAAGCGGGAAAAGCGCGCACACGCAAACGCGTGCGAGCGCATAGGAATAGGGCGCAGAGCCGAAGGGAAGCGGATGGTTTGCGTTGTCATGATTCAGGAAGACATTGCGGACCGGGCGCGCGTTACGCGGTTTCCGTTCGTTTCATGCGTTACCGTGAAAAAAACCGGTTGCCTTTGAGCGAAGCGGACTGCGCGCACGTAGATCGCCATCCAGACACGACCTTAACACCGCAATATCTCAAAAACATTGCGGCAGACGTATCAAGATTATGCGGATGCGCTGATGCGGGAAAGAGAAAGCGCGCAAAGCGCGATGAAGCGGGGAAGGACGGGCGGCGCGGACGGCCGCCCGGAACACATTACCGGACGGTCGAGCGCAGTTTGCGCTTGAATCGCAGGCTGGCCGCGACGAGCACGAAGATCAGCGCGAACGCGATCAGCGACCACTGCGGCAGCGAGAGTCCGAGGATCGGCGGATACGGCGTTTCGCACAGACCGGCGACCTTGAACACTTGCGGCAGCCAGCTTGCGGGCGGCAGGCCGTCGACGATCGGTTGCAGCGCGTCGAAGCCGCAACTGAAGCCGGGATGCGACTGCACATAGACGTGGCGAATCGCGGTGATGAGACCGCCGAGCGCCGAAATCGCGACCAGCGTCTCTAAAAGCGCAATGCCGCGCCAGTTGCGGAATGCCGCGCCGAGAAACGCGAAGATCGCGATCAGCACGAAGAAATAGCGCTGGATGATGCAAAGCGGGCAGGGATCTTCGTTATGGAAGAACTGCAGATACAGCGCACCGCCGACGAGACCGAGACTGACCAAACCGAGCAGCACGAGCAGGCGGCGCTCGCGGCGCATCACCCGGTCGTCCTGATGCATCGTGAAGTGATGTAAAGAGTTGTTCATTATTTCGCAACGATTCGAGAAGGAAGCACCTGAGTTGCGCGGGGATCGCGGGGAATTCTAGCGCGAACGCCCGGTGCGCAAAATCAGCCGCGACGATTGGCCGAGTTTCCCGGCCCGTTCAGCGCGTCGTTTCCAGCACCGCTTCGACCGCCCGTCCGATCGACAGCAACGTGTCGTCGGAGTTCGGCGCGCCCGCGAGCATCAGGCCGACGGGCGCCTCGCCGCGCGGATGGCAGGGGAGCGAGAGCGCGCAGGCATCGAGAAAATTGAACGCGGTCGGATTGCGCAGGATCAGCGCGTTGGTGCGCGTGAAGGCGTCGTCATCCGATTCGAGATCGGCGATGCGCGGCGGCAGCACCGGCACCGTCGGGCAGAGAATCGCGTCGAAACGTTGCCAGAGCGTCGTGCGCGCGGCTTCGATCATCGCGGCGCGCGCCTCGCACAAGTCGATGTAATCCGCCGCGCTCGCCGCTTCGGCGCGTTGCAGGCGCGCCAGCACGCGCGGATCGTAATCGGCGCCGCGCTCGGCCATCAGCTTGCGATGCCACGCATACGCTTCGATCGCGACGAGCGGATAGCGATTGATCTCCGGCAGACGATCGAGCGGCGCAAAGCGCACGTCTTCCACGAGCGCGCCGGCCGCCGCGAGATGATTGACGGCCGCGGCGACGGCGCTGGCGACGCTCGCCTCGACGCCATCGGTGACGTAGTTCGTCAGCACGCCGAGGCGCACGCCTTCGAGCGGGCGCGTCGCGGGCACGCCGGGATCGCGCCCCGCGAGAATCCGGTCGACGAGCGCGCAGCATGCGACCGACACGCCGATCGGACCGAACGAATCGAGCGTTTTCGACAGCGGCACGCCGCCTTGCTTCGGGATGCGGCTCGCGGTCGGCTTGAAGCCGGTGAGGCCGCACAGCGCGGCCGGAATGCGGATCGAGCCGCCGGTGTCGGTGCCGAGCGCGACGGCTGCCATGCCATCGGCGACCGATGCCGCCGCGCCCGACGACGAGCCGCCCGCGATGCGCGCGTCGTCCGGCACGTTCGCGCGCCACGGCGAGCGCGGCGTGCCGTAATGCGGATTGAGCCCGAGGCCCGAGAACGCGAACTCGCTCATGTTGGTGCGCCCGACGATCACCGCGCCCGCACGGCGCAGGCGCGCGACGGTCACGGCGTCGGCGCTGGCGGGCGCGTTGTCGGCGAGCGCCTTCGAGCCGGCGCGCGTCACCTGGCCTTCGACATCGAAGAGATCTTTGATCGACACAGGAATGCCCGCGAGCGGCGAGAGCACGGTCCCGGCGCGGCGCAGCGCGTCGTGCGCATCGGCGGCGGCGCGTGCGTGATCGGCATCGACATGCAGGAAAACGGTCGAGCCCTGGCCCGCCGGGTCGGCGATCCGTTCGAGCGCCGTCTCGACGAGCGCGCGGCTCGTCGTGCGGCCCCTTTTCAGATCGGCGGCGAGTTGGGCGAGAGGGGCGAACTGCGGCGAAGTGGTCGGCATGGCGTCGGGCAGTGGCGTCGCCGTCTGCGAGAAGCCGGCAATGCCCGGCGCTTCGCATCGGCAGTGAGTGGATGGACGCCGCAGCCGAAAGCCGGGGCGTCCAAGGTGGCTGTCATTCTAAGCCACCGACGCCGATCGAACACCGCTCAGATCGTGCGCGAGAAGCGCCGCAGACTCGATTGACCCAGATAGCGGTCGAATACCGATGCGACGTTGCGCACCAGCATGCGGCCAGCGGGCAGCACGCGGATCGCGTCGCGCGAGAGATCGATGAGGCCATCGCCGGCCATCGGCGCGAGGCGCGCGAGTTCGTCGGCGAAAACGGCGGGGAATTCGATGCCGTGCGCGCTCGCGACATCGTCGAAGCGCAGCTCGCCGCCGCACATGAGACGCATGATGACGTCGCGGCGCAGTGCATCGTCGGCGGACAGGCGCACGCCGCGCGCGATGGCGAGCCGCCCCGCGTCGATTGCCGCGGCATAGTCGGCGAGTTCGCGGGCGTTCTGCGCATAGACATCGCCGATCTTGCCGATCGACGACGCGCCGATGCCGATCAGATCGCAATCCGCATGCGTGCTGTAGCCCTGGAAGTTGCGCTGGAGCGTGCCGGCTTCGAAGGCGCGCGCGAGCTCGTCGCCGGGCAGTGCGAAATGATCCATGCCGATGTAAACGTAGCCCGCGTCGCTCATGCGCCCGATCACGCGCTCGAGAATCGCGAGACGCACGGCCGGTGAAGGCAGCGCGCTTTCGTCGATCTGCCGCTGCATCTTGAAGAGTGCCGGCATGTGCGCGTAGCCGAACACGGAGACGCGATCCGGTTTCAGATCGACGATCGCGTCGAGCGTGCGCGAAAAGCTTTCGACGCTCTGATGCGGCAGGCCATAGATCAGATCGACGCTCACCGACTTGAAACCGTTCGCGCGCGCGGCGTCGAGCACGGTTTCGGTCATTTCGCGCGGCTGAATGCGATTGACGGCGCGCTGCACGCGTTCGTCGAAGTCCTGCACGCCGAGGCTCAGGCGGTTGAAGCCGAGTTCGCGCAGCAACGCGACGGTTTGCGCCGACGCCTCGCGCGGATCGACTTCGATCGAATATTCCGCGCGCTCGTCGGAAACGAGATTGAAGTGCTCTCGCGTCGCGGACATCAGCTCGGCCATCTCGTCGTGCGAGAGGAAAGTCGGCGTGCCGCCGCCCCAGTGAAGCTGCGTCACCGGGCGCGACGTATCGAAAAGCGCTGCTTGCAGCGCCAGCTCGCGCTTCATGCGATCGAGGTACGGGCGAGCGTGCGCGCGATTCTTCGTCGCGACCTTGTTGCAGCCGCAGTAGAAGCAGACGGTGTCGCAGAACGGAATGTGGAAGTAGAGCGAGAGATCGGCGTTCGCGTTGGACTGGCTCGCGGCTTCGCGATAGTGCGCGGCGTCGAAGGAATCGGTGAACTGGACGGCGGTCGGATAGGACGTGTAGCGCGGACCGTGCGCGTCGTAGCGCGCGAGCAGGTCGGGGCGAAAGAGCGGGGCGGCGGGAGTCATGGCGGACCTCGGGGGGAACGTCCGAGTGTAGTCGGACGATGCGCGCGAACATTGCGTGATAAGGTCGCAGCCCAACGGCAGCATTTGACGAACCGCAAAGAAGAGGCATGAGAAAATGCCGGTTCTCTTTGCGCTGTTCAGTCACGCCATGTCGATCGATTCTTCGCCCCATGCCTGCCGCGAGGGCTGCGGCGCCTGTTGCATCGCGCCGTCCATCTCGAGTCCGATTCCGGGGATGCCGGATGGCAAGCGCGCGGGCGAACGCTGCGTTCAATTGGGCGACGATCTGCGCTGCAGGATTTTCGGCGATCCGCGCAGGCCGGCGTGCTGCGGCGGATTGCAGCCTTCGCACGAGATGTGCGGCGAGACGCGCGAATATGCGCTGACGTGGATCGAGCGGCTCGAAACAGCGACGCAGCCGACGCAACTGTCGTGACGATCGACAGTCCAATTCGCGGACCGCGCCGAAGACGGCGCAGATTCGAAGAAGAACACTGGAGGATCAAGCATGACGGAACCCGTCGCGCCGCTGCGGCGCCGGTTCGTGCGGGCAGGGCTGATGGCGCTGCCCGCGCTCGCACTCGCATCGAAGGCCCACGCGGCCTCGAACTCGGTATTCCCCTTCATTCCGGATCACTACACATTCTCGACGCAGCAGGTGCAAGCCGCCGTCGCGCGCAAGTTCCCGCTGCAACGCACGGCTTCGCAGATATTCGACGTCGTCCTGAGCAATCCCGTCGTCGGGATGGCGCCGGATCGCAATCGCGTGACCGTGCGCGTCGATGCGCGACTTTCGACGCCGTTCATGCCGAATCCCGTGATCGGCGCGTTCACGCTCTCGACGCAGCTTGGCTACGATGCGCCGAGCCGCTCGGTCATTCTCGTGTCGCCGTCCGTCGACGATGCGCAGTTCACGGGCGATGCCGCGCAATATAACCAGCAGATCGCGTCGGTCGGCGCGCAACTCGCGGCGCAATTGCTCGACCGCTATCCGATCCACACCTTCAAGCCCGAGGAGCTCCAGTTCGCCGGGGTGTCTTACGAACCCGGTACAATCACAGTCCTTACAAACGGCATACGTGTGCAGATTGTCGAGAAGTGAATCGAAATCGCTGCGCAATGTGCATCAAAACCTACGGCTACACCGCGAACAAGGGCTGACGGATGGACTGGATATTGATGGTGAAGGCGCTCATCCTGGGCGTCGTGGAGGGCTTGACCGAATTTCTGCCGGTCTCGAGCACGGGGCATCTGATCGTGGCGGGCAGCTTGCTGAATTTCACCGACGCGCAATCGAAAACCTTCGACGTCGTCATTCAGTTCGGCGCGATTCTCGCGATTTGCTGGGAATACCGCGCGAAGATCGGCTCCGTCGTCGCCGGCCTGCCCGCACGCTCCGACGCGCGGCGCTTCACGCTCAACGTCATCATCGCGACGATTCCGGCCATCGCGCTCGGTCTCCTGCTCGAGAAGCAAATCAAGGCGGTGCTGTTCTCGCCGGTGCCGGTGTCGGTCGCGCTGATCGTCGGCGGCATCGTCATTCTCTGGGCGGAGTCGCGCCAGCGCGAGCGGGGCGTCATCACGCGCGTGCATTCCGTCGACGATCTTTCCTATGGGGATGCCTTCAAGGTCGGCCTCGCGCAATGTTTCGCGCTGATTCCGGGCACCTCGCGTTCGGGTGCGACGATCATCGGCGGCATGTTGTTCGGGCTCGAACGGCGCGTGGCGACGGAGTTCTCGTTCTTCCTCGCCATTCCGATCATCTTCGGCGCGACGCTCTACGAAATGGCCAAGTACTGGCGCACGCTGACCGTGAACGATATCGGGCTGTTCGTCATCGGGCTCGTCGCGGCTTTCGTCAGCGCGTTCGTCTGCGTGCGCTGGCTGCTGCGCTACGTCGCGTCGCACGATTTCACGGCGTTCGCGTGGTATCGCATCGGCTTCGGCTTGCTGATCCTGATCGTCGGATACAGCGGCGGATTGAGCTGGGCCGACTGATCCCGCTCTCGCCACGCAAAGGAAAACGCCACGGCTTGCCGTGGCGTTTTCCTTTCTGGGCGATGCCGTTCAGCGGCGGCGGAACATCAGATCCCAGACGCCGTGGCCGAGCCGCAGGCCGCGCCGCTCGAACTTCGTGACCGGGCGGAAATCGGGGCGCGGCGCGTAGCCGTCGGCGGTGTTTTCGAGCGCCGGTTCCGCCGACAGCACTTCGAGCATCTGCTCGGCATAGTTCTGCCAGTCGGTCGCCAGATGGATATAGCCGCCCGGCTTCATGCGCGACACGAGCAGCGCGACGAACTTCGGCTGAATCAGGCGGCGCTTGTGATGGCGCGCCTTGTGCCACGGATCCGGAAAGTAGATGTGTACGCCGTCGAGACTGTCCGGCGCGATCATGTGTTCGAGCACTTCCACGGCGTCGTGCTGGAGGATGCGGATATTGCCGAGCCCTTGCTCGCCGATCAGCTTCAGCAGCGCGCCGACGCCCGGCTCGTGCACTTCGACGCCGATGAAGTCATCGCCCGGACGCGCGGCCGCGATTTCCGCCGTCGTCGCGCCCATGCCGAAACCGATCTCGAGCACGCGCGGCGCGTGGCGGCCGAAGTGCGCGTCCCAGTCGGCGAGCTGCGGCGTGTAGGGCACGACGTAGCGCGGGCCGAGATCGTCGATCGCGCGCTGCTGGCCCGGCGATACGCGCCCCGCGCGCGTGACGAAGCTGCGGATGCGCCGATGCCGCAGCGTGGCGTTTTCGTTGACGTCGGACGGGTGCGTGCCGTTGTCGTCGGCTTCGTCTTGGGGATCGTGGCTCATGAGGCGATGCTGGAACGGATGCGCGAAACTAAAAAGCCGCCCAAACGTGACTTGGGGCGGCTTTCGCTGGGATTCTGGAGCGGGCGATGGGAATCGAACCCACGTCTGTAGCTTGGGAAGCTACGGTAATAGCCATTATACGACGCCCGCATGAGCCGGCTATTGTAAGCGCAACGCGTCCCGAGGCGCAATTGCGCGCGGGTTTCAGATGCCGAAGAGCGTCATCGAGACGGCGACGCGCGTCACGACCATCAGCAGCACCTGCACGATCACGAAGAGCAGAATCGGCGAAAGATCGATGCCACCGAGTCGCGGCAGGATGCGCCGCAGCGGATCGAGAAACGGCGCGGTGATCTGATACAGCAGCGGCATCGCCGGCGACTGCGGATTGAGCCACGACAGGAGCGCCATCAGGATCGTCACCCAGATAATCAGGTTCAGCGCCCATTTGACGACGGTCAGCAACGCGACGAGCAGAAGGGTCGGCGCCATGAGCGTCGGATCGACGCCCGCGAGCACGACCATCAGCGTCACGTAGACAGCCGAGGCGATGAACGCCGCGACGATGCTCGCCCAGTCGATCTTCCCGCCGGGAAGAATCTTGCGCAGCGGCAGCACGAGCCAGTTGGTCGCCTGCATCACGGCGTTCGACACGGGGTTGTAGGGCGGCATCCGCACGACCTGGATCCATGCGCGCAGCAGGAGCGCCGCGCCGAACAGGGTGAAAAGGGTGTTGAGCAGAAAACGGGCGATATCGCCGAACATCTCGGGTCCTCTAGGATGCGTGCGCAGTGTTGCGACGTGCGCCGGGTCGGGTTAAGCGAAAGGTGAAGGGAGACGAAAGGCGCTAGCGGGCGCAGAGCCGCCCGCGAGTGATGTCTGGATGGCGGCCGTCCGCGCGGCGCGAATCTTGAATGCTGACCTTGATCATTGTTCGTTCTCTGGACTGAGTATCTCGTCGAAGTCATCGCGGCGCGCGGCGCATCATGCGCGTTTGCGCGCCCGTCGCACGCACGCCGTTAGACGAAGCTTCGCGTTTTTCTGTTCTCGGCGATTCGAACTCCCCGCCCAACAGGCTTGCCTGATGGGGCGCCGGACGTCACCTTAACATGGCTTTGCAGCCGCTTGGGGACGTTGTCGCACGCGCCGCGCGCGATTGGTCGGGCGATTGCGTGAAAGGTACGCGAAAGTTAATCGCAGGAGACTCATCCGCATGAAACGCCAGTGTCGGAAAACCCTAGTGTTGCCATTTTGAGACGATCGCGAAAAGCGTATTTCACGCAAAACTGGCAGGATATAAAGACGGAAAGCGAAAGGGCCGAGCGCTTCATTGGGCGGGATTGTTTCCCTTCGAATGAGTGGGCGAGAAATCGGACAGGACGAATTTTCCGGCCAAAAAGCATGCTTTTCGCTGAATGTGGTTTAACACACATCAATCGCATATCGACGTGAAGGCTTGGTTTCTTTGCGTACATTGAGGAACGAACAGGGCGCTCGATACTAAAGAGAAGACGATTTCAGCGGGAGCGCAGGCGCGGCGGGATGCGGCCGGCTCTCCCATCAAGGTTTCATTCGCTACGTTCGGAGGTTGCCGTGAGCATTTTCTCTTATAGAAAGCATCTGCGATTTTTGAGCCAAGCCCAACGGCGCCGCTGGTGGGATCAGAAAAAGCGCCTGACGCCCCGCGTCGTTATCGGCGCGGCTTATGTGCCGCCGAACGTCACGCGTGAATTCGCTTACGTCAAAGTGGGTTGAACGACGCTTCGAGCTTTTAAGAATCTCGCGCATTACATGAGAAGCCCCGGCGGACGCATTGTCCGTCGGGGCTTTTCCGTTCTTTTGTAAATAGACGTTACGCCGTTTTTTAACTTATGGCGTATATCGAGTCGAGCCACCGCGCGCAGGTCCGCCGAACGGTCGATCGGAGCCTGTTTGCGGCCATCGCCCGGCTTTCGGTCTCCTGGCAGCGTTAAGCATCTTGCAATTTGCAACAAATGACTCCGCCGACCGATCTGCTTTTTCGATAAATTCGACTCATACCGTCGCTCGTGAGCCGCCTGGACCGGCCATCATGCGTAGCGGCGAGGAGAACGAAAGTGAAAAAGCTCGGTGGTTTGTTGGTCGCTGGTGCGCTCGGCGTGGGATTCGTCGGTGCAGCGCAGGCGCATGTGTCGGTGGGCGTGGGTATCGGGGTGCCGGCTTACCCGGTGTACGCCGCGCCGCCGGCTCCTGTCTATGTCGCGCCGCCGCAGCCCGTTTATGTGGCGCCGCCGCCTGTCATGTATGCGCCGCCGCCCGCGGTGGTTTATGGCGGCTACGGCGGCTATGGCTACTACGGCCGTCCGTATTACCGGCATCACGGTTACTACCGTCACGGACCGGGCTACTGGCGCCGCTGATCGGCCCGAACGGCTTATTCCGAAGGCGATGCATGCATGCATCGCCTTCTGCGTTTACGGGCCGATTTCTGGATTTTTGCGACGGAACTGGGACAATGATGATCCTCCTCACCTCACGCTCTCACGCCGATGTCCACTCTTCCCGCCCCGACTTTCGATGACGTCGCCGACGCCGCCCGGCGCATCGAAGGATTCGCCCATCGCACGCCCGTCCTGACTTCCCGCACCGCCGACGCCATCGCGGGCGCGTCGCTCTTCTTCAAGTGCGAGAACTTCCAGCGCATGGGCGCGTTCAAGTTCCGCGGCGCCTACAACGCGCTCTCTCATTTCGACGACCGCCAGCGCGCAGCGGGCGTCATCACGTACTCGTCGGGGAATCATGCGCAGGCGATCGCGCTGTCCGCGAAGCTCGCCGGCATCCGCGCGACGATCGTCATGCCGGAAGACGCGCCCGCCGCGAAGATGGAGGCGACGCGCGGCTACGGCGGCGAAGTGATCACCTACGACCGCTACACGCAAAATCGCGAGGAAATCGGCCGCAAGCTCGCCGAGGAACGCGGCATGACGCTGATTCCGCCCTACGACCATCCGCATGTGATCGCGGGGCAGGGCACGGCGGCGAAGGAACTGATCGAGGAAACCGGTCCGCTCGATTATCTGTTCGTGTGTCTGGGCGGCGGCGGGCTCATCGGCGGATGCGCGCTCGCGGCGGCGGCGTTGTCGCCGGACTGCAAGGTGATCGGCGTCGAGCCGGAGGCGGGCAACGACGCGCAGCAATCGCTCGCTCGCGGCGAAATCGTGCATATCGACGTGCCGCGCACGATCGCCGATGGCGCCGCTTCGACGCACGTCGGCGAATACAACTTTCCGATCATCCAGCGTCACGTGGACCGGATCGTCACCGTGAGCGATGCGCAATTGATCGACACGCTGCGCTTCTTCGCGCAGCGCATGAAGATGGTCGTCGAGCCGACCGGCTGCCTCGCGGCGGCCGCCGTGCTGCAGAAGGTCGTGCCGGTCGAAGGCAAGCGCGTCGGCGTGATCGTGTCGGGCGGCAACGTCGATTTGCCGAAGCTGTCGCAGTATCTCGCGTGATGGCGGATCGTCACGACGCTGCGTTGACGATCAGATCGCGGTAGCCGTTCACGATCACGCTGTACGCGAAGTACGCGAACAGCACGGCGGACATCACGTGGCACGCGCGCAGGAGCTGCGTGCCGGCGCGCTTTCGGCCGTGGCTCGCGAGCGTGCAGATGAAGATCGTCCAGCCGAGCCCGCCGCAGAAGAAGCCGATCAGAAACACCGACGCGCTGACGGGACTCGTCGCGCCGGCCTTGGCGATGAGCGCGCCGCCGACCGCCGCAAACCACAATATCGCGCTCGGCGACGACACCGCGAGCAGGCATCCGCGCACGAAGCTTTGCCAATGCTTCGGGCGCGGCACGGTGAGATCCGCTTCGCCTTCGACGGGCGGCGCCGACGCCGGATTGAGCGCTTCACGCGCCATCTTCCAGGTGAGAAAGAGCAGCACGACGGCGCCGCCGATCCACACGACCCAGCGCACGGCGGAGAACTGCAAGAGCGCGGACATGCCCGCGAGCGCGAGCGCCGCGTAGAACAGATCGCCGAAGCACGTGCCGAGGCCGAGCACCATCCCCGGCTTGAATCCGTGCGACAGCGCGAGCGAAATGATCGCGACGTTGGCGATCCCGATATCCAGACACAGCGACAGCGACAGAAAGAACCCGTCCGACAGCAACGACCACGAATGCATGTTGTTATTGATGGTTGTGAAGCGTGAAGCTGACATCGAGACGGCCGGTCGGCACGTTCATCGTGTTGCGTGTGGGCGGATTACGGAAGGCGGCGAGGGCATCGCGCTGTGCTTGCGTGCCGATGCCGAGCGCATCGAGCAGATGGACGACGACCGCGTTCACCACGGCCGTATTGCCGTCCTCGACTTTCACCGCGATGCCGATCGGACCTGTCTCGCGGCGCACGCCGATCGCGTAACTCGCGTCCGCGCCGGTCTTGGCGACGAGCGCGCCGCCGAACGCCTGCATCAGTAGCGTGCAGAAGCGGGCTTCGCCCGCGACGAGTTCCGGATGCGACGTCATCGCGCGATGGACGCGTGCGAGCGGCGAGCCGTCCGGCGCGGCGGCGATGTTCATATAGAGCCGCGCGAGACGTTCGAGCGGGAAGGCGGGCGTCGGCAGATTGCAGCCGTCGATGGCCCATTGCACTTCGTCATCGGCGAGATCGACGGCGCGCGCCACCGTGCGCTTCACATGCGCCTGCAGCGGATGACCGGGCAAGTGGTAATCGGCGAGTGGCGCGTTCATCGCGCGCGCGCCCGCGAGCATGCCGGCGTGCTTGCCGGAGCAATTGCTGCAGACGGCGGTCGGCGTGAAATCGCGCCGGATCCAGTCCTTGTACACGGCGTCTGAAATCGGCGGATGGCCGCCGCAGCGCAGATCGCTTTCGCTCGCGTTCGACTTCGCGAGCATCGCGAGCGCGCGCTCGATATGACGCGGCTCGCTGCTGTGCGATCCGCACATCAGCGCGAGGTCCTCGTCGGTGAAGCCGAAGCGTTCGAGCGCGCCCGTTTCGATGACGGCGAGCGCCTGCGCGGGCTTCGCGGCCGAGCGCGGCAGCGTCACGCGGCGCGGATCGCCGAAAGAATGGATGAGGCGGCCATCGGCATCGACGACCGCGACATGCGCCGCGTGCGTGTTCTCGATGACATCGCCTCGATAGAGCGTGGCCGCGATCGTCATTTGTCGAGTCCGAGTTCGGTCCAGAGCGTATCGACGCGGCGCTTTACGGCTTCGTCCATGACGATCGGGCGGCCCCATTCGCGATTCGTTTCGCCGGGCCACTTGTTGGTCGCGTCGAGTCCCATCTTCGAGCCGAGACCCGCAACCGGCGACGCGAAATCGAGATAATCGATCGGCGTGCTGTCGACCATCACGGTGTCGCGCGTCGGATCGACCCGCGTCGTGATCGCCCAGATCACTTCCTTCCAGTCGCGCACGTTCACGTCTTCATCCACGACGACGATGAACTTCGTATACATGAATTGCCGCAGGAAGCTCCAGACGCCGAACATCACGCGCTTCGCGTGGCCGGGATAGCTCTTCTTCATCTGCACGATCGCCATGCGATAGCTGCAGCCCTCGGGCGGCAGATAGAAATCGGTGATCTCGGTGAACTGCTTCTGCAACAGCGGCACGAAGACTTCGTTCAGCGCGACGCCGAGCACGGCAGGCTCGTCCGGCGGTTTGCCTGTGTAGGTGGAATGGAACAGCGCGTCGCGGCGCATCGTGATCTTCTCGACGGTGAAGACCGGAAACCATTCCTGCTCGTTGTAATAGCCGGTGTGATCGCCGTACGGGCCTTCGAGCGCGTGCTCGTATTTCGCCGACGCCCCCGCCGACGGACGCGGCGGCGCGCCTGCGGGCGCGGGCGGCGGCGCGCCGTCTTGCGGATAGATGAAACCTTCGAGCACGATTTCCGCGCGTGCCGGCACCTGCAATGCATCGACGCCCGGCGTCAGGCATTTCGCGAGTTCGGTGCGCGATCCGCGCAGGAGACCGGCGAACTGATATTCGGACAACGAATCGGGCACGGGCGTCACTGCGCCGAGAATCGTCGCGGGATCGGCGCCGAGCACGACCGCCACGGGATACGGCTTGCCGGGATTCGCGAGCGCAAACTCACGGAAATCGAGCGCGCCGCCGCGATGCGCGAGCCAGCGCATGATGAGCTTGTTGCCCCCGATCAGCTGTTGCCGATAGATGCCGAGATTCTGACGCGGCTTGTTCGGCCCGCGCGTGACGGTGAGGCCCCAGGTGAGCAGCGGACCGGCGTCGCCGGGCCAGCATGTCTGGATCGGCAGCCGATTGAGATCGACGTCGTTGCCTTCCCACACGATTTCCTGACAGGGCGGCGCGCTGACCGACTTCGGCGCCATGTCCCACACGGCCTTCGCGAGCGAGAGCAGCTTGCCGGCATCCTTCAGGCCCTTCGGCGGCTCGGGCTCCTTGAGCGCGGAAAGCAGCCTGCCGACATCGCGCAACGAACTCAGCGCGGCGACGTCGCTGCCGAGACTCACATCGGAACCGCTTTGCGCGTCCGTCTCGATGCCCATGCCGAGCGCGACGCGCCGCGTCGTGCCGAACAGGTTCGCGAGCACGGGCATCGTGTAACCGGTGGGCGCTTCGAACAGCAGCGCCGGTCCGCCCGCGCGCAACACGCGATCGGAGACTTCGGTGATTTCGAGAACGGGAGAGACGGGCTGCCGAATGCGGCGGAGTTCACCGAGCGCTTCAAGGCGGGCGGTGAAGTCGCGCAGATCTTTGTATTTCATCGATGGTCGGAAGTGGACTCGAAGGCGCCCGGAGGCAGAACTCCCCGGGCGGGACGGCTGCGCGCTAAGCGATTGTCGATTTTACCTGCGTCGGCGTCCGTGCGTTGGGCGACATTCAGCGAAAACCGCTTGGAATCGCCCGGGAGACGTGGTTCTCGGCTGCTGAACACTGTTCAATATAACTATAAGTAATTGAAACCAAAGTCTATAGCATTGACGGATCATTAAACCCTGTTAGAATCGCTTGGCATCCATTGCAGGTTTTGAAACTTTTTACCTTAGCCTCAGGTCTGTCAGACGCCAATGCGTCGCCTGCGCCGCTCCTGCCCGGCGATTCATGGCTGTTGGTTGTCATTGCCGGCGTTTCGCACGCCGGTTTTTCGCGTGGAAAGCCACGTGCGCGTTCAGGGCATGCAGTTCGTGCCGCGCAACCCGGCGGATTTTTGCCGGATCGGCTTTTCAGACGGCGCTTGCCGTATCCCCGATGCCGCTGACGCTTACCGAGAGTGAGCGGTGTCTGATTTGTCTCTCGAGTACGTGCTTCATTCGTATTCATCTGCGCAAATCATGCAACATTGGGAGTATCGATGAATGCTTCGGTTTGGTGGGGTTCCGACTCCCGCGCCGCGCAGGTTGTGCGCGTAGCGCTACGTCGCGGACGCCGTTTGAGTCACCATCTCTTCGCCGTGGTCGGTTGCGCGGCCGTTGTCAGTGCGCTCGCGCTCTGGCTGGCGCCTTCCTGGCGCACGACGTTCGCCGCAAAGATCATGCCGTTCGTGTCGGCCGCGGTCCAGGCCGGTCCGGCGCGTTTGCTCGCCGGCCAGCCGCTGCCGCCGTTCTCGGCGGTGCATCGCGCGCCCGGCGACGCCGCGCTGCCCGTGAACGTGGCCGCTAACACGGCGGCGCCCGAAATTGCCAAGGCGCCGGCCGCCGTGACCCCGTCGCTCGGCGCGGCGGCCAGCGACGACGCCAGCACCCGTCAGCTCACCGGCGGCATCAGCCTGGCCGTGTCGCCCAACGGGCTCGATCCGCGCACGATGCCGTCCGTCGGCATGCTGGCGAACCTGATTCCTGCGCAACGCGTCGTCGCGGATGCGCGCGATGACCGCGTGCTCGTCTCGGCGCGTGAGCAGAAGCTCGTCGCGAATTTCATCGCGCGTCGCTATCGCGTGGCGCAAGAGCCGGTCACGGAACTCGTGCGCGCCGCGTTCGATACGGGTCGCGAAGTCGGCCTCGATCCGCTGCTGCTGCTTTCGGTGATGGCGATCGAATCGGGCTTCAATCCGTATGCGGAAAGCGGCGTCGGCGCGCAGGGCCTCATGCAGGTCATGTCGAAGGTGCATTCCGACAAATTCGAGTACTTCGGCGGCTCGCACGCGGCGCTCGATCCGCTCGCGAACATCAAGGTCGGCGCGCTCGTGCTGAAGGATTGCATCGCGCGCGGCGGCTCGGTGGCGGGCGGCTTGCGCTACTACGTCGGCTCGACGACGCAGGACGACGGCGGTTACGGCGCGAAGGTGCTGGCCGAGCGCTCGCGTCTGCGCGATGTCGCGCGCGGCCGCAATGTGCCGATCAACGCGCCGCAGGCGCCGGTCCAGGCCGCGCCGAAGCAGGTTCTCGCCTCGACGTCCGCGGACAAACGCGTTCACGCGACGATCGAATCGCCGAAGAAATCGCAGGACGATGGCGACGGGGAGACGAAGCACGTCGCATCGGCGGAGCTGGGCGCGTAAGGCTTTCGGCAGACGTAAAAAGGAAAGGGCACCCGCGGGTGCCCTTTTTGTTGCGTGTGCCGTCGCGATTATCGACGGAACAGCGTGCCCAGTCGCTGGACCGCTTCTTCCAGCTTCGCCTGCGACGTCGCATACGACAGCCGGATGTAGCGCTGCGGCGCGTGAAAACCGAAATCCGCGCCCGGCACGAGCACGACGCCCGCGTCGTGGAGCATCGAATGCGTGAGCGCATCGCTGTCGCCGGCGGCGGGGTGGTGAACCGTCGTCGTGTCGGCGTAGACGTAGAACGCGCCGTCCGGCACGACCGGCACGCCGAAACCGAGCGAGCGCAGCGCCGGCACGATGTAATCGCGACGCCGCTTGAACTCCAGTCGCCGTGCTTCGTAGATCCCGATCGTCTCCGGCTCGAAGCACGCGAGCGCCGCATGCTGCGCGAGCGCCGACGCGCAGATGAACAGATTCTGCGACAGCTTTTCTACCGCGCTGACCATCGCGTGCGGCACGACGAGCCAGCCGAGCCGCCAGCCGGTCATGTTGAAGTACTTCGAGAAGCTGTTCACGGTGACGACGTCGTCGCCGAAGGAGAGCGCGGACACGGGTTTCGCGTCGTAACTCAGGCCCTGGTAAATCTCGTCGACGATCGTGAAGCCGCCGCGCGCGCGCACCGTGTCGACGATGCGCCGCAGTTCGTCCGGCTCGATCGACGTGCCCGTCGGATTCGATGGCGACGCGAGCAGCACGCCGCGCGTCTTCTCGCTCCAGTTCTCCTCGACATGCTCGGCCGTCAACTGGAAGCGCTCGGCCGGGCCGCTCGCGATGAGCACCGGCTTGCCATCCGCCGCCGACACGAAATGCCGGTTGCACGGATAGCATGGATCGGGCATCAGGACTTCGTCGCCGTTATCGACGAGCGCCATGCACGCCAGCAGCAGCGCCGCCGACGCGCCCGCCGTCACGACGATCCGCTCGGGGTCGACGGCCAGGCCGAAGGTATCGCGATAATGCTGCGAAATCGCCTCGCGCAGCGCGTGGATGCCGAGCGCGTTGGTGTACTGCGTCACGCCGCGCTTCAGGGCATCGGCGGCGGCGTTCGTGACCGGCTCCGGCGCGGTGAAATCCGGCTCGCCGATGCTCATGTGGATGATGTCGCGGCCCGCGCGCTCGAGCGCCTGCGCCTCTTTCATCAGCTCCATCACGTAGAACGGCTCGATTGCGTCGACGCGCGACGCCAGCCGCACGAGCGGTTCGGCTGTCTGGTTCATTTATGCTCCGCGGCCGCGCGCCTGCGCTTCGGTGGGCCGCATCACGACGGCGAGCTTGTCCAGCACGCCATTGACGTACTTGTAGCCGTCCGAGCCGCCGAAAGTTTTCGTCAACTCGACTGCTTCGTTGATGACGACGCGATACGGCACGTCGATGTGATGCTTGAACTCGAAGGCGGCAACCAGCAGCACCGCGCGCTCGACCGGCGACAGCTGCTCGATCGGACGATCGAGGCACGGCTGCAACTCGGCCGACAGCGCGTCGGATTCCTTGATCACGCCGTGCAGGATCGCATCGAGATGATCCTTATCGGCCTTGTCGAAACCTTGAGAATTGCGCAACTGCGCGTCGATTTCGCCGGCGGGCGCGCCCGACAGCAACCACTGGTAAAGCCCTTGCGTCGCGAGTTCGCGCGAACGGCGTCGTGCGCTCTTCATGCGCGGTCCTCGTCTTCTTCGTCTTCGTCTTCATCGTCGCCGCCGAGCTGCTCGAGCGCGACGGACAGATTCGCCATTTCGACCGCCACGCGCGCGGCGTCGCGACCCTTTTCGGTCATGCGGGCGACGGCTTGCTCGTCGTTCTCGGTCGTCAGCACGGCGTTCGCAACCGGAATGCCGAAGTCGAGCGCGATGCGCGAGATGCCCGAGCCGCTTTCGTTCGACACGAGCTCGAAGTGATACGTCTCGCCGCGCACGACGGCGCCGAGCGCGATCAGCGCGTCGAACTGGCCGGATTCCGCGAGCTTTTGCAGCGCGAGCGGAATTTCGAGCGCGCCGGGCACCGTGACGAGCAGCACGTCCTGGCCGATCACGCCGAGGCGTTCCAGCTCCTCGATGCAGGCGTCGGCGAGGCCGTTGCACACCGGTTCGTTGAAGCGCGACTGCACGATGCCGATGCGCAGGCCGTCACCGTCGAGGTTCGGCTGGTATTGTCCGATTTCCATGAATGATTTCCGTTGGTTCAGATTGGGTTTGGCGTTCAGGCCGAGCGCAACTGCGTGATGCTCGTATCGGCGGGCGCGGCGGTGGCGGGGCAGCCGGGCATCGGCACGAAGCCTGTCACTTCCAGGCCGTAGCCCGACATGCTGCCGAGCTTGCGCGGATTCGCGAGCACTTCCATCTTGCCGACGCCGATATCGCGCAGAATTTGCGCGCCGATGCCGTAGGTCTTGAAGTCGATCGGGCGGCGCTTGAGTTCCGCCGCCTTGTCCTTCTGGTCGAACGCGCGGAACACGTCGACGAGATGTTCCTTCGTGTCGCCGCAATTGAGCATGACGATCGCGCCGAGATCGCGCGCGGCGATTTCCTTCATCGCGGCGTCGATGGTCCAAGAGTGCGTCGACGAGTCGATTTCGAGCAGATCCAGCACGGAGAGCGGTTCGTGCACGCGCACCGGCGTGTCGCGATCCGGACGCGGCGTGCCGCGCACGAGCGCGATGTGCGGGGAACCGGTGGGCTCGTCGCGATACAGCAGCGCGCGGAACGGACCGTGCGCGGTCTGCATCGTCCGCTCGCAGACTTTCTCGATGATCGATTCGGTGCGGCTGCGGTAGTGGATCAGATCGGCGATGGTGCCGATCATGATGCCGTGCTGCTGGCCGAACTCGATGAGGTCGGGCAGACGCGCCATTTCGCCGTCGTCCTTGATGATCTCGCAGATCACCGCGGCGGGCGTGAGACCCGCGAGCGCGGTCAGGTCGCAGCCGGCTTCCGTATGGCCCGCACGCACGAGCACGCCGCCCGGCTGCGCCATGATCGGGAAGACGTGGCCCGGCTGAACGATGTGCTCGGCGCGCGCATCGTGCGCGACGGCCGCGGCGATGGTTTTCGCGCGGTCGGCGGCCGAGATGCCGGTCGTCACGCCCTCGGCGGCTTCGATGCTCACCGTGAACGCCGTGCCGTACTGCGTGCCGTTGCGATGCGTCATGAGCGGCAGGTTCAACTGCTTGCAGCGTTCCTGCGTGAGCGTGAGGCAAATGAGGCCGCGGCCGTGCTTCGCCATGAAGTTGATCGCTTCGGGCGTGACGAATTCGGCGGCGACGACGAGATCGCCTTCATTCTCGCGGTCTTCTTCGTCGACGAGGATCACCATCCGGCCGGCTTTCAGTTCAGCGATGATCTCAGGAGTGGAGGCGAGCGACATGATGACGTCCCGAGCGGGCTCTGATTTGGGGAAAGCGCGTATTTTACGCCACGGCTGGTGGAGCGTCGGGGAAATCGACTCTCTTCGAGAGGTGGAGGTTTCCTAAGCCATTCGGACGAATGGCGCGACGGGCAAGCGTTTGGGAAACTGTCCTCACTGTAACTTTAAAGCGGATGGATTTTGTACAATGTTGTGTACATTAAACTTAATGGGGCCGAACATGGCTTATAGGGCAAGGGACATCATTCCGCTGTCTCAGGCGCGTGCAAATCTCTCTGAACTCGTCGACGAGGTTCGCGGCGGCAATGAAAAGATCATCACGAAGAACGGAGAAAGCTATGCCGCGTTGATCAGCGCGGAAAAGCTCGAAGCGTTCTACCGCATGGAGAGGTCCCGCATTCATCTGGTGCTGCTGAACGACGCGTTGACCGCTCTGAAGAGCCTCGACAAGCACGAAACGGAAGATGCCGACGAGTACTTCATCCGTCTGAAAGCGCGTCTGGGAGCGCCGCAAACCGATGACGGAGAGTCGGACCGTGAATGATGAACGCAAGCGCACGACCATCCGAATCTCGAGCGAATTCAATGCCCGACTCACGGATATCGAGCGCTACTGGAACCGCGTTGACCGGCCTGAAAGCTTCCTTCGGCTAGTCGAGGCGATCGAAAAGAAGGTCGTACCGGTGCTTCGGCGCTTTCCGGCTCTTGGACGACGCCTTCTCAATTCGAAGCCGGATACGGTCGATGCTTTGCTGACGATCGAGGAGATCGTGGACGTCACGAAGTCGGGCGCGCCTCATCAAGGCGAGCTACACGAACATCTGTTCGATGACTACGTGCTGCTCTATCTGTTGTCCGGTGACACGATCACTTTCTTGTCGCTCCGGCACATGAAAGAGACTTCCTCCGAATTCAGGGATCTGTGGGGTCCGGAGCGCTAGGTCAGGACAACGCGAGCATTCACCCCGCACTCATCATCCGCTCCACATACCGCGCGATCAGATCGATCTCCAGATTGACCTTCGCGCCTTTGGCAAGGGCCTTGAGCGTCGTCACTTCGACGGTATGCGGAATCAGATTGATGGAAAACTCGCAGCCGTCGGCGCTGTCGCTGACGGAATTCACCGTGAGGCTCACCCCGTTCACCGTCACCGAGCCCTTGTAAGCCAGGTACTTGCCGATATCCTTCGGCGCCACGATGCGCAATTCGTGCGATTCGCCCACCGGCTCGAACTTCGACACGACGCCCAGCCCATCGACGTGACCGGATACGAGGTGCCCGCCAAGCCGGTCGTGCGCGCGCAACGCCTTTTCCAGATTCACGCCGGCGCCCGCATCGCCGAGTCCGACGGTCTTGTTGAGACTCTCGCGCGACACTTCGACGTCGAACGTGCCGGCCGATTTCTCGACAACCGTCATGCACGCGCCCTGAATCGCGATGCTGTCGCCGAGCTCGACGTCGGCGAGATCGAGATCGCCCGCGGTGACCGTCAGACGCACGCCCGCTTCCGGCTCGGCACCGAGCGGCGTGACTTTTTCGATTCGGCCCACGGCCGCGACAATTCCTGTGAACATCGGTCGGATTCCTCGATTCGGTGCTGGGTCAGCTCGCCACGTTGGCTTCGGCAAAACGCGCAAGTATGCGCAGATCGTCGCCGAGCCGGTCGATGCGATGAAATTTCAGATGCGGCCGCGCATCCAGCGTGTCGGGCGGCGCGAAGTCGAACATGCCGGGCGCGCTGCCGAGCAGGCTCGGCGCGAGATAGATCAGCAGTTCGTCGACGCAGCCTTCGCGCAGCAGCGAGCCGTTCAGCTTGTGGCCCGCTTCGACATGCAATTCGTTGATGCCGCGATCGGCGAGCGCCGTGAGCATCGCGGGCAGATCGACCTTGCCGTACTCGTTCGACAGCTCGATCAGATCCGCGCCTTTCTCGCGCAACGCGTCGATGCGCGCCGGATCGGCGTCGGCGGAATGGAAAATCCAGGGCGGCGCGCCGTCGAGGATGCGCGCGTGCATCGGCACATCCAGCCGGCTGTCGATCAGCACGCGTTGCGGCTGGCGCGGCGTGTCGACCGCGCGCACGGTCAGTTGCGGATCGTCCTCGCGCACCGTGCCGATTCCCGTGAGAATCGCGCAGGCGCGGGCGCGCCACGCGTGGCCGTCGGCGCGCGCGTCTTCGCCCGTGATCCACTGACTCTCGCCCGTCGGCAAACCGGTACGGCCGTCCAGCGTGGCCGCAACCTTCATTCGCACCCACGGACGGCGGCGCGTCATACGCGACACGAAGCCGATGTTCATCTCGTGCGCCTCGTTCGCGAGCAGTCCGCAACGCACGTCGATGCCGGCGTCGCGCAGCATCGTCAAGCCGCGGCCGGACACCGACGGGTTCGGATCTTCCATCGCGGCGATTACTTTCTCGACGCGCGCATCGATGAGCGCATGCGCGCACGGCGGCGTGCGGCCGAAGTGACTGCACGGTTCCAGCGACACATACGCGGTCGCGCCGCGCGGATCCTTGCCGCGCGAACGGGCGTCCTTCAGCGCCTGCACTTCGGCGTGATCCTGGCCGGCCGGCTGCGTGTAGCCCATGCCGATCACTTCGCCGTTCTTGACGAGCACGCAGCCGACGCGCGGATTCGGCGTCGTCGTGTACATGCCCTTCGAGGCGAGCGCGAGCGCGCGCTCCATGTGCGTGAAGTCGGTTTGCGAGAACATCGGCGCGGCCCGGAAACGTCAGGCGGCGAGCGACGCGAACGCGCCGCGCGCCGCGTCGATCGTCGCGTCGATGATCGCGTCGTCGTGCGCGCTCGACACGAAGCCCGCTTCGAACGCGGACGGCGCGAAGTACACGCCGGCATCGAGCATCGCGTGAAAGAACGCATTGAAGCGCCTCGTGTCGCCTTGCTGGATCTGCGCGAAGCTGCCCGGCACGCTGTCCATGAAATACAGGCCGAACATGCCGCCGATCGAATCGGCGGAGAAGGGCACCTTCGCGTCGCGGGCGGCGCCGGTGAGGCCGTCGACGAGCTTGCGCGTCTGCTTGGCGAGATCGTCGTAGAAACCGGGACGCTGGATCAGTTGCAGCGTCTTCAGGCCCGCGGCCACCGCGATCGGATTGCCCGACAGCGTGCCCGCCTGATAGACGCCGCCGAGCGGCGCGAGATGAGCCATGATGTCGCGGCGTCCACCGAACGCGGCCGCCGGCATGCCGCCGCCGATGACCTTGCCGAGACAGGTGAGATCGGGCTTGATGCCGTAGACCTGCTGCGCGCCGCCGAGCGCCACGCGAAAGCCGCACATGACTTCGTCGAAGATCAGCACGGAGCCGTATTCGTTGCAGCGTTCGCGCAGCGCGTTGAGAAACTCGGGCGTCGCGCGCACGAGATTCATGTTGCCCGCGACCGGCTCGACGATCACCGACGCGATTTCCGGCCCGAATGCCTTGAACGCCTCGTTCAATTGCTCGACGTTGTTGTACTCGAGCACGGTCGTGTGCTTCGCGATGTCGGCGGGCACGCCGGCGGAAGTGGGATTCCCGAACGTGAGCAGACCGGAGCCGGCTTTGACGAGCAGGCTGTCCGCGTGCCCGTGATAGCAACCTTCGAACTTGACGATGCGGCTGCGGTTCGTGAAGCCGCGCGCGAGGCGCAATGCGCTCATCGTCGCTTCGGTGCCGGATGACACCATCCGCACCTGTTCGATCGACGGCACGAGCTTGCAGATTTCCTCGGCGATTTCGATTTCGGCTTCGGTCGGCGCGCCGAACGAGAAGCCGTTCGCGAGCACGCGTTGTACGGCGCCGAGCACTTCCGGATGGACATGGCCGAGAATCATCGGGCCCCACGAGCCGATGTAGTCGATATAGCGCTTGCCATCCGCATCCCAGAAATACGCGCCTTCTGCGCGCTCGATGAAGCGCGGCGTGCCGCCGACCGAGCGGAACGCCCGCACCGGCGAGTTCACGCCGCCGGGAATGGTTCGCTGCGCGCGTTCGAAGAGAGCTTGATTCTTGGACATGGATGGAAGCCTGCACTGAAAAGTGGATGCGGGAGTCGCGAGGACACGCGCCCGGCTGCCGCTGCAACGTCTGCACGGCGCGCGAAACGCGCCGTCCGGCGCGAAAAACGATGCTGAAATTGTACCGGAGTCGTTGCAATGCAACCGTGTCCGGCTAGGGTCGCATCGAGCGCCGTCCGGTGCGTGCGGTCCACAGTTTTTCCAGCGCGCCCTCGGCGATCGGCTTGATGAGCGTGCCGGACATCTGCGCGTCCCACGTCTGCACGGAGAACGGATGCGCGCGCAATTCGTCGCGCGTGACGACGACCTGCTCGCGCGCATCGACGAGCCAGTCATAAACGAAGTCGATGCGCAGCCGATAGCCGCGCTTGGCTCCGGCATCCGGCACTTCGTACGGCGCGCGCGTCACCCAGCCCGACGCGAACACGCCCCTGGGTTCCTGCGACACGCGATGCACGAAGACCCGATCGCCCGGCAAGAGTCCGCGCGCGGTGCCGCAGCCCCATACGTCGGCGACGGCATCGCCTGCGGCGACGCGCCGCGCGAACTCGGGCAAGTCGGGCCACGGCCATTTCTTTGGGCTCCAGATCAGCAGAAAGGCGGTCATGGGTTCGGTCGGACGAGAAGAGAGCGATGAGCTTAACGCAGCGTCGCGACCGGGGCCGGATCGCGGCAAGGGCTCGCGTACAATGTTTGCTCCTTGCGCGGTAAGGATACCGCGCGGCCTCAACGCTTCCCCGTCTCCCGAACTCCATGTCCGACACCACCCGGCGCCGGCCCGATGGCCGTTTGATCCTTCTGCTCGGCGCGCTCGCCGCGTGCGGCCCGCTGTCGATCGACATGTATCTGCCGAGCCTGCCGTCGCTCGCCGCCGCGTTCGGCACGAGCCCGGCCGCCGCGCAAAGCACGCTGACGAGCTTCATGTTCGGCTTCTCGTTCGGCATGCTGCTCTACGGTCCGATGTCCGACGCCTATGGCCGCCGCCCCGTCCTGCTCGGCGGCATCGCGCTGTACGCGCTCGCGAGCATCGGCTGCGCGGCGGCGTTTTCCATCGACGCGCTCGTCTTCGTGCGCTTCCTGCAGGCGCTCGGCGCGGGCGCGGCGTCGGTGCTCGCGCGCGCGATCGCCCGCGACGCCCACGCGCCGACCGACGCGGCACGCGTCCTGTCGATGCTGTCCATCGTCACGTCGATCGGACCGTTGCTCGCGCCGCTGATCGGCGGGCAATTGCTGCTGCTGGGCAGCTGGCGCGTCGTGTTCGTCGCGCTGACGCTCTTCGGCGTGACATGCGCGGTGACGGCGTATCTGCGCGTGCCGGAGACATGGCCTAAGGAAAGGCGCGCGAGCGCGGCGGTCGGCAAATCGTTCGCCGCTTACGGGCATCTGCTGACCGATCCCGTCACCTGGGGCCACATGATGTGCGGCGGCATGGCTTTCGCGTCGATGTTCGCGTACATCACCGCCACGCCGTTCGTCTATATCGATTACTTCCACGTCAGGCCGCAGTATTACGGGCTGCTGTTCGGCCTGAACATCGTCGGCATCATCGCGGGGAATGTGCTCAACACGAAGTTCGTCGGCCGCGTCGGCGCGATGAAGATGATTTCGGCTGCATCGTTCGTGAGCGTCGCGGCGGCGCTCGCGGTCGCGTTCGTGGCGCTGACGGGCTTGGGCGGCCTGTGGTCGATCGTCGTGACGCTGTTCTTCGTGGTCGGCGTGGTCGGACTGCTGTCGGCCAATTGCACGACCGAGCTGATGCATCGGTATCCGCACAACGCGGGCGCGGCCGCCGCGGTTTTCGGCGCGATGCAGCTCGCGCTCGGCGCGCTCGCGAGTCTCGCCGTCGGCTTGTTTCACGATGTTTCGCCGCATGGAATGGGCATCGTGATAGGCGTGTGCGGCGTGCTGACATTCGCCGGGCGCACGCTGGTGCTGCGCTCGCACGCGGCGCCCGTGAAGGTCTGAACGGCGCGCAGAAACAAAAAAGCCTCGCTATGTGGCGAGGCTCAACATTTGATGCTCGTTTTTGCGGTCTCGAATCAGATGTGCCTGGGTCAAAGGTGCTTCCTGGGTCGATCGCAGTTGTTTGTCGATTCGGTAACTTACTGGGTCAAAGTTGTTTACCGGCTCGCTTCGGTCGCAGGGGCAATAGGCATGTTCTCCAGATGAGCGATCAGTGGTGCCTGGGTCAAAGGTGCTTCCTGATCGGGTTCGTGTCGATTCGGTTATTCCTCGTTGCCGTTTCAGCCTTGTCGACGAAGCTCGACTGCATCAAGGAATGAGACGAGTGTAGGCCGTCGTCGAACGACGACATATCGAAGGAATTCGAATCGGTGGGCAAGGGCGCGTGACGGCCGAAACGCGCTGTTGCGCGCCGTGAAACCGATGTTCGCCTAAACTGCGCGCGCGAGCGTCGGCATGGGCGGCGCGAGACGAATGCCGCGCGCCGCGAGCGCGGACAGCGTGGCCTCGTTGACATCGGAGATCACGCAGAGCGCGACGATCTCATGCAGGTTCGACGTGACGAAGGCGCGTTCGCCGGCGGCGGCGAACGCATCGGGGTCGAGCGTGAAGCGTGTCGGCGGGATCGGTATCGGCATGACTCGGGAAGCGCATTCGAAGGGTCCAGATCCTGCAGAATGCGTTCGCGCTTCTCGATAGGCATCGACTGAAACGTCCCCGCGTGCTGCTATTCGAGCGGGCCGATCGTCGCCGCGAGAAACGTGAAGGCCGCGGCTTCCGCCTGCGCGACCGCTCCGGGTTCGACGCCCGCGCCGTGCCCGCCGTCGCCGGTCTCCTGATACCAGACGTCGGCGTGGCCTTGCGCCTGCATCTTCGCGGCCATCTTGCGCGCGTGGCCGGGATGCACGCGGTCGTCGCTCGTCGATGACGTGAACAGCGCCGGCGGATACGTCACGTCGGCCTTCACGTTCTGATACGGCGAATACGCCATCAGATGATGAAGATCGCCGGCGTCGTCGGGATCGCCGTATTCGTCGATCCACGATGCGCCTTGCAGCAGCAAGTGAAAGCGCGCCATATCGAGCAGCGGCACTTCGGACAGCACGGCGCCGAAAAGCTCGGGCCGTTGGACCATGCACGCGCCGGTGAGCAGGCCGCCGTTGCTGCCGCCCCGAATGGCGAGCTTCTTCGGCGTCGTGACGCCGCCATCGACGAGCGCTTGCGCCACCGCGGTGAAATCATCGAACGAAATTTGACGGTTCTCGCGCAATGCCGCCTGATGCCACGCCGGGCCGAACTCGCCGCCGCCACGGATATTCGCGACCGCGTACAGCCCGCCGCGTTCGAGCCACGCGATGCCCGTGGTTGCGTCGTAGCCGGGGTCGAGCGCGACTTCGAAGCCGCCGTAGCCGTAGAGCAGGCAAGGGCGCGGTTCGGCGGTGGTCTCGATGTCTCTTCCGATCAGCCAGTACGGAATGCGCTCGCCGTCCGGCGCGATCGCGTGGCGGCGCACGGCGGCGAGACCGGTTGCGTCGAATTGCGCGGGAAGGCGCGCGAGCAGTCGCCAGGGCGCGTCGCTGGCGAGATCGGCGTGATAGAGCGACGGCGGCAACAGAAAATGCTCGACGTGGATGAGCACGGTGTCGTCACGTTCGCTGTCGATCGAATCGACCCATGACTGGCTCGCTTCCGGCAGCGCGAATTCGCGCGCCTGCCATGCGTCATCGGGATTCGCGTCCGGGCGCAGCAGCGTGACGCGCGGCGTGCCGTCATCCATCTGCGAAACGATGAGGAACTGCTTCGTGAAGTCGATGCCCGCGAGGACGAGGCGTTCCGACGGCGTGAAAAGCGCCGTGAACCGGCGCGAGCCGGCGAGAAACGCGTCGCGGCGGATGACGGTCAGCGTGCCGGGCGCGTAGCGGCGCCCGCCCGCGTTCCAGAACTTGCGCGGCGTGACGAAGAGCCAGCCGTTCCAGTGCTCAATTTCCGCGTGCGACGGCAGATCGTACTGGCGCCATTCGTTGGCGGTTTCGTCGAGCCAGTAGTTGAGCGTGTCGTAGAACGTGACCGCGCGCGACGCGAGATGCAGCTTCTCGATCGGATCGTAGTCCACGCCCGCCGACACGTCGCGCCGATTGCCTTCGAACACGACGGGCGCATCCGCGAGCGGCGTGCCGCGCTTCCAGCGACGCGCCTGCCGTGGAAATCCGGATGTCGTCAGCGCGGGGCTCGGGTTCGTCTTGCTGTCGTCCCAGCCGACGTACACGGTGTCGCGATCGATCCACGAGATGTCGTGCTTGCCGACATCGGGCAATGCGAAGCCATCCGCGACGAACGTTTTCGACGCGATCTCGAACTCGCGCACCATGCACGCGTCCGAGCCGCCCGGCGACAGGCTCACGAGCGCGCGATCGTAGTCGGGATAGAGCATGTCGAAGTCGGCGAGGGCCCAGCGTGTGTCGCCCACCGCGTCGGTGTTCAGGTCGAGCGCGTCGACGTCGAGGATCGTTTCCCATGCGGGCTTGCCTTCGAGCCACGCAGACCACGGCGTGCGGCGTACGATGCCGAGCGGATGCGCGTCGTCCTGCCATGTGTTGTAGCCCCAGTCGCCGTAACGCGAACAGGCGACGATGCGGTCTTTCGACGTGTACGCCTTTTCGAGCCGGCCGGCGAGGGCGCGCGCGTCGGGCGTGTTGCCGAACGCGGCTTCGGTGCGGCGGTTCTGGGCGTCGATCCACGACTGCACGCGGGCGTCGTCGAGCGCTTCGAGGCCGATGAAGGGATCGGGGCCGTCGGAGGGCGGCCAGGCGAGTTCGGGATTCTGATCGAGGATGGTCATGCGGAATCGGAGCTTCGAAAGGCAAAACGCCGATTGTGCCTGTTATGGCGGCGCAATGAAAAAGCCGCGCATCAGCGCGGCTTTCAACTTCAACGACCAGGCAGACTCAAGCCAGCCGCTCTTCCGTCTGCGGATCGAACAGCACGGCCTTCGACACATCGAACAGCAGGGTCATGTTCGTCATCGGCTGCGGATTGCTCGCAGGGTGCACGCGCGACACGACGCGCTTGCCGTTCACCTGCGCGAACACGAGCGTGTCCGGGCCGGTCGGCTCGATCACGTCGACGCGCACGTCGACCGGCTGCAGGCTCGCATCCGACACATCGTGCGCGCTGCGCGAATCGGTGATGCGCTCCGGACGCAGGCCCAGAATCACATCCTGCCCGACCTTGCTGCGCAAACGACCCGCATCGAACGGCAGATTCAGCACCTTCTGCGTGACGCCCGTATCGAGTTGCAAACCGACGCCCGAACCCGACTCGACGAGCTTGCCCGTGATGAAGTTCATCGGCGGCGCGCCGATAAAGCCCGCGACGAACAGATTCGACGGCGAATCGTAAATCTCCTGCGGCGCGCCGAACTGCTGCACGATGCCGTCCTTCATCACCGCGATGCGATCGCCGAGCGTCATCGCTTCGATCTGATCGTGCGTCACGTAGACGATCGTCGTGCCGAGGCGCTGATGCAAGAGCTTGATCTCCGAACGCATCTCGATGCGCAGCTTCGCGTCGAGGTTCGAAAGCGGCTCGTCGAACAGGAACATCACCGGATCGCGTGCGAGGGCGCGGCCCATCGCGACGCGCTGACGCTGCCCGCCCGACAGTTGCCCCGGCTTGCGATCGAGCAGATGACCGATCTGCAGCGTCTCCGACACGCGATCGACGATCTTCTTCTGCTCGTCCTTCGGCACCTTGCGAATGTTGAGACCGAACGAGATGTTGTCGCGCACGCTCATCGAAGGGTAGAGCGCGTAGGACTGGAACACCATCGCGATATCGCGGTCCTTCGGCGAGAGGTCGTTGACCGTCTTGCCGTCGATCATGATGTCGCCACGGGTCACGGTCTCCAGACCCGCGATCATGTTCAGCAGGGTCGACTTGCCGCAGCCCGAGCCGCCGACGAGGATCAGGAACTGACCGTCCTCGATATCGATATTGACGCCCTTGAGAACCGGCACCCCGTTCGGGTAGGTCTTGTACACGTCACGGATGGAAAGGCTTGCCATGTGAATCCTCTATCTCTCGATACTGCTCGTTTAACCCTTCACCGCGCCGGCCGTCAGCCCGCGCACGAAATAACGTCCCGCGATCATGTAGACGAGGATCGTCGGCAATGCGGCGATGATCGCGCCGGCCATGTCGACGTTGTATTCCTTCACGCCCGTCGATGTGTTCACGAGGTTGTTCAGCGCCACCGTGATCGGCATGGAATCCACGCCCGAAAACACGATACCGAACAGGAAATCGTTCCAGATCTGCGTGAATTGCCAGATCAGGCACACCATGAAGATCGGCAGCGACACCGGCAGCAGAATCTTCGTGAAAATGGTGAAGAAACCTGCGCCGTCGATGCGCGCCGCCTTCACGAGCTCGGCCGGAATGCTCACGTAGAAGTTGCGGAAGAACATCGTCGTGAACGCGATGCCGTAGATCACATGCACGAGCACGAGGCCGGTCGTCGTGTTCGAAAGGCCGAGAAAGCCCTGCAGACGCGCCATCGGAAGAAGGATCGCCTGGAAGGGGATGAAGCAGCCGACGAGCAGCATCGTGAAGATGGCGTCCGCGCCGCGGAAGCGCCAGTGCGTGAGCACGTAGCCGTTGAACGCGCCGATGAACGACGAGATCAGCACGGCGGGGATCACCATGCGGACCGAGTTCATGAAGAACGGCTCCATGCCGTCGCAGCGCACGCCGGTACACGCTTCCTGCCACGCTTTGACCCACGGCGCGAACGTGAAGTGCGTCGGCGGCGTGAGCAGATTGCCCGTGCGAAGCTGGTCGAGATCCTTGAACGACGTCGACAGCATCACGTAGATCGGGAACAGGAAGTAGAGCGCGAAAAGTATGAGCACCGCGTAGATGACGGCGCGGCTCAGGGTCATCTTAGGCTGCATTGCGGGTGCTCCTCGATTCGAGATACATGAGCGGCACGAGCACGGCGACGACGGTGGCGAGCATCATCATCGACGATGCGGCGCCCACGCCCAGTTGCCCGCGATTGAACGAGAACGTGTACATGAAGATTGCCGGCAGCGACGACGACGTGCCCGGACCGCCCGCCGTCAACGCGACGACGAGGTCGAAGGTCTTGATCGTGATGTGGCAGAGGATCAGCAGCACGGAGAAGAACACCGGGCGCATGCTCGGAATCACGATCTTGCGGTAGATGGTCGGCAGCGTCGCGCCATCGACTTGCGCGGCCTTGAAAATTTCGCCGTCGACGCCGCGCAGACCGGCGAGGAAGAGCGCCATCACGAAGCCCGTCGATTGCCACACCGCGGCGATCACGACGCAGAAAATCGCCTTGTCCGGGTCGCCGAGCCAGTTGAACGAGAAACTCGTCCAGCCCCAGTCATGAAATACTTTCTCAAGACCGAGGCCGGGGTTCAGAATCCACTGCCACGCGGTGCCGGTCACGATGAACGAAAGCGCCATCGGATAGAGGAAGACCGCGCGCAATGCACCTTCGTTGCGGATCTTCTGGTCGAGAAGGATCGCAAGGAAAAGGCCGAGGAACACGCAAATCCCGATGAACGGAATGCCGAACCAGCCGAGGTTGGCGGCGGAAGTCCACCAGACGTCGTTGGCGAAAAGCTGTTTGTAGCGGTCGAAGCCCGCGAAATCGTAGCGCGGCATGAGCCGCGATTCGGAAAGCGACAGATACCCGGTAATGGCGATGAAGCCGTACACGAAAACGAGCGCGATCACGACGCTGGGAGCGAGCACCAGCTTCGGAATCATGCGATCGGCGAGCGCCGCCGTCGGTGACGCGCGACGGGGCGGGTTTTGCGGTTTCTTGTCCGCGGCGATGGAGGCAGTCACGACTCGACTCCTGGAAGATGCGCCGGCGCTTTTCGTGCGTTTAGGTGCACTGACTGGCGCTTCTGTGGCGAATGCCTGCTGGCGCTGAAATGTTGCGACGTTACAGATGCAGTCCTGCTCTGTCTTGCCCCGCCCGGCGCATGCCTTTCGCACACGCGCCGGGCGGATGCGGCCTTACTTCGTCTTGGCGGCGTTCGCGAGTGCGGCAACCGCGCTCTTCGAATCCTGCGACGAATTCATGAACTTCGTCACGACGTCGGTCATCGCGCCGGCGACGGCATCGCCCTGAGCCATGCCGTGCGCGAGCGACGGAACATAGCCGCCCGATTTGATCGCCGTCTGTTCATCAGCGTAGGACTTCTTCGCGCAGTCGTCGAACTTATCCATCGGGACGCCGAGACGCACCGGGATCGACCCCTTGTTCAGACTGAACTGCTCCTGGAATTCCGGCGTCATGATGGTCTTCGCGAGCGCGAGCTGGCCCGGCGTCGCAGCCTTCTGGCCCTTCTGCTGGAAGAACACGAACGAGTCGACGTTGAACGTGTAGGCCTTCTCCGTGCCCGGCACCGGCGCGCACACGTAGTCCGTGCCCGCCTTCTTGCCGGCGCCGGCGAATTCGCCCTTCGCCCAGTCGCCCATGAACTGCATGCCGGCCTTGCCGTTGATGACCATCGCGGTCGCGAGGTTCCAGTCGCGGCCCGTGCGGCCGCTATCGAAGTAGCCCTGGATCTTGCGGACCGTGTCGAACACCTGAACCATCTTGTCCGAGGTCAAGGTCTTCTGATCGAGATCGACGATCGCCTTCTTGTAGAAGTCCGCGCCCTGCGACAGCACGACGTCTTCCCACAGCGTCAGGTCCTGCCACGGCTGGCCGCCCATCGCGATCGGCATGATGCCCGCGGCCTTCATCTTGTCGGCGACCTGGAAGAACTCGTTCCAGTTGGTCGGGACCTTGCCGCCCGCCTTGTCGAGCGCGGCCTTGTTGATGTACAGCCAGTTCACGCGATGCACCGAGAAGGGCGCGGCGACGTAGTGGCCGTCGGCGTGGATGATCTTGTCGATTTCCGGCGGCAGGTTCTTTTTCCAGTCGCCCGCGACGGAATCGATCGGCACGAGGACGCCTTGCTCGGCCCATTCCTGGATCAGCGGACCCTTGATCTGCGCCGCCGACGGCGCGTTGCCCGAGATGACCTGCGTCTTCAGCGCGGTCATCGCGGCCGCGCCCGCACCGCCCGCGACAGCGAAGTCCTTCCAGGTGTAACCCTGCTTCGTCATGTCGTCCTTGAGCACGCCGACAGCCTTGGATTCGCCGCCGGACGTCCACCAGTGCAACACGGAAACGGCCTCGGCAGCCTGAACCGCCGACGCCGTCGCGCCGCACAGAAGACCTGCGGCGCACAGCGCGCCCATGAGCTTACGGACTTTCATTGTTTATCTCCTCCAGACACCTGACAAGAAACGATTGGCTCCCGATGCAGCCAGAAGCATGGCTAAGAAGCGGTGGTCGAAAAAACGGCAAAACTGGATGGCCGGGAATCGGCGGTGTCGGCGGGGATGCGGCAGGCGCGAGTCACGACGGACGCGACGTGCCGGGCCGGCAGACCGATAGTCGGCCGCACGGCGCTCAAGAGATGAGTGGGTTGAATCGCAACGGCTGTCTCCTCTTTTGATTTTTACCCGTTCGTTCGAGCGTTGCCCCGAAAGACGCACTCGACGGCGAGGCGCGAGGCCTGAACGATCGTGAGCCGCAAGGGGCGCTTTCCGTGGAAAGCGGCGCGCCGCGCGCTCCGTTAACATGCGCTCAGAACGATCATCTGTAAAAAAGCTCGTCACCAGACTTGTCTGATTGACTTTGGCAATTTTCTGTAGATGACATTTCCTCTTGATTTGGATTGTAGTTAAACTACAATTCAGTGTCAAAAAAAATTTTATCGGACTACGCTGTCATCCGTAGTCACCCGGGCGACTCGCCCCGATTCGACTCACATCCGCTCTCGAACCCACGTAGAGACTCATGCAAAGCGACTCGAACTTCACCTTCGTACTCTTCGGCGGCACCGGCGACCTCTCCATGCGCAAGATTCTTCCCGCGCTCTTCGAGGCGCATCGCGCGGGCATGCTCAATCCGGCGGGCAGAATCGTCTCGGTCGCGCGCGAGGCCAAGCAGCAAGAGGAATACCGCGCGTGGGTCGAGGATCACGTGAAGCCGCATGTAGCGAAGAACGGCATCGATGAAGCCGCGTGGCAGAGCTTCATCGAGCGCTTCGAGTACGTCGGGCTGGACCTGGGACGTCCGGAGGACTTCGTCGTCTTGCGCGACGCGCTCGCCCGGTTCGACGGCACGCGCGTCTTCTATCTGGCGACGGGGCCGTCGCTGTTCGTGCCGATCTGCCGGGCGCTGGCCGATGTCGGCCTGAACCAGAACGCGCGCATCGTGCTCGAAAAGCCGCTCGGCTACGACCTGAAGTCGTCGAACGCGATCAACGACGCCGTCGGCGAAATCTTCCAGGAAGAGCAGATCTATCGGATCGATCACTATCTCGGCAAGGAGCCGGTGCAGAACCTGCTCGCGCTGCGCTTCGGCAACGCGCTTTTCGAGCCGCTGTGGCGGCGGGAATGGGTCGAGAGCATCCAGATCACGATCGCCGAGGAACTGGGCGTGGAAGCGCGCGGCGACTTCTACGACAATACGGGCGCGCTGCGCGACATGGTGCAGAACCACTTGCTCCAGTTGCTTTCCATCGTGACGATGGAGCCGCCGCACTCGATGGACTCCGACTCCGTGCGCGACGAGAAACTGCGCGTGCTGCGCGCGCTCAAGCCCGTCGACGAGCGCGACATCAGCCGCGTCGCGGTGCGCGGGCAATATCATGCGGGTGTGATCCGCGGTACGGCGGTGCCCGCGTACGTGACCGAGCCGGGCGTGCGCCCCGACAGCACGACGGAAACTTTCGTCGCTCTGAAGGTGGAGATCGAGAATTGGCGTTGGGCGGGCGTGCCGTTTTTCCTGCGCACCGGCAAGCGGCTCGCGGATCGCGTCGCGGAGATCGTCGTGAATTTCCGCGCGGTGCCGCATTCGGCGCTCGGCGCGAACGCATTGCGCGCGGGCGCGAACCGTCTCGTGATCCGGTTGCAGCCGAACGAGTCGATTCGTCTCTACTGCCTGGCGAAGCAGCCGGGCGAGGGCATGAACCTCGCGAGCGTGCATCTGGATCTCGCGTTCGATCAGTTCTTCAAGGAAGGACAGATGGAGGCGTATCAGCGGCTTCTGCTCGATGTGATTCACGGCCGCCTCGCGCTTTTCGTGCGGCGCGACGAGCAGGAAGCGGCGTGGCGCTGGGTCGAGCCGATCCTGAACGCGTGGGCATCGGCGACCAGCAAGCCGAAGCCGTATGCGGCGGGCACGTGGGGACCGGCGGCATCGAGCGCGATGCTCGCGCAGGCGGGCACATGCTGGCTGGAAGAAGAGAATTGAGGGAGTGACGCCGACGCAGCCCGCAAGAGGCGCGCGGCGCGCACGAAGATTCAGGACACCGCTTCGCCCGTCATTGCGACGGCGCGAACAGAAAGCGGATCGATAAACCAGAACAAGCAGGAGGAGCAGTGATCGAGCTTCATACTTTCGACGATCCGCGCGCCCATTCGAACGCGCTGGCGAAAGCCGTGAGCGACGCGCTGAAAGCGTCCCTCGCGGCAAGAGGCGCGGCATCGGCCGATGCCGCCGGACAAACCGCTCACGCCACGCTGGCGGTCTCGGGCGGCACGAGTCCGAAACCGTTCTTGCAGTCGCTCTCGCGCGAGCCGCTCGACTGGGCGCACATCGACGTGACGCTCGTCGACGACCGCTGGGTGCCCGAAACCGATTCCGCGAGCAACGCGCAGCTCGTGCGCGACACGCTGCTGCAGAACGCGGCGGCGTCGGCGTATTTCCTGCCGCTCGTCGATACGGCCAAGCCGCTCGAGGCGCACATCGCCGAACTGAACGCCGATCCGCGCCGCCGTCTGCCGGACGTGGCCGTGCTCGGCATGGGCGAGGACGGCCACACGGCCTCGATTTTCGCCGACGCGCCCGAATGGGATTTCGCGATCTCCACGCCGGACCGGTTCATCGCCGTGCATCCGGGCGCGGCGCCGCATGCGCGCGTGAGCCTGTCGATGTCGGCGCTCAAGCAGATCGGGCAGTTGTATCTGTTCATCGCCGGGCAGAAGAAACTCGACGTCCTGAACGCGGCGCTCGCCGCGCCGCAAAAAAACGCCATCTCGACGCTGGCCCACGCTGAAGGAGTGAAGCTCGATGTCTACTGGTGTGCATAAGACAGCGGCTCAGCACGCCGACGGACCGCGGCTTCTGGCCGACATCGGCGGCACGAACGCGCGCTTCGCGCTGGAGACCGCAACCGGCGAGATCGGGCAGATCCGCGTGTATCCGGGGGCCGATTACCCCGGCATCGCGGAGGTGATGCAGCAGTATCTGAAGGACACGAAGGTCGGCCGCGTCAATCATGCGGCGATCGCGATCGCGAATCCGGTCGACGGCGATCACGTGAAGATGACCAATCACGACTGGAGCTTCTCGATCGAGGCGACGCGCCGCGCGCTCGGCTTCGACACGCTGCTCGTCGTGAACGACTTCACCGCGCTCGCGATGGCGCTGCCCGGCCTGACCGACGCCCAGCGCGAACAGGTCGGCGGCGGCTCGCGGCGGCAGAACAGCGTGATCGGTCTGCTCGGCCCCGGCACGGGTTTGGGCGTCTCCGGGCTGATTCCGGCGGACGATCGCTGGATCGCGCTCGGCAGCGAAGGCGGTCACGCGACGTTTTCGCCGTTCGACGAGAACGAAGACCTCGTCACCCGCTATGCGCGCCGCAAGTTTCCGCACGTCTCGTTCGAGCGCGTGTGCGCGGGGCAGGGGCTGGAGCTGATCTACCGGGCGTTCGCGGAGCGCGACAACGTCACGGTCGCCGACACCTTCACCGCCGCCGATGTCACGACGCGCGCGCTGCAAGGCGAGCCGCTCGCGCTCGAAACGGTGAACTGTTTCTGCGCGATCCTCGGCACGTTCGCGGGCAATATCGCGGTGACGCTGGGCGCGCTGGGCGGCATTTACATCGGCGGCGGCATCGTGCTGAAGCTCGGCGAGCTGTTCCACAAGTCGCCGTTTCGCGAGCGCTTCGAGTCGAAAGGGCGCTTCCAGCAGTATCTGTCGGGCATTCCGACGTACATCATCACGGCGGAATATCCGGCGTTTCTCGGCGTGTCGGCGATTTTGTCGGAACAGTTGTCGAATCGCGCGAACAGCGGTTCGTCGGCCGTGTTCGAACGCATCCGCCAGATGCGTGACGCGCTGACGCCCGCCGAGCGGCGCGTCGCCGATCTCGCGCTGAATCATCCGCGCTCGATCATCAACGATCCGATCATCGACATCGCGCGCAAGGCCGACGTCAGCCAGCCGACGGTAATCCGCTTTTGCCGCTCGCTCGGCTGCCAGGGCTTGTCCGACTTCAAGCTGAAGCTCGCGACCGGCTTGACCGGCACCATTCCGGTGAGCCACAGCCAGGTGCATCTCGGCGATACGGCCACGGACTTCGGCGCGAAGGTGCTCGACAACACCGTGTCGGCGATCCTGCAGTTGCGCGAGCATCTGAACTTCGAGAACGTCGAGCGCGCGATCGATATCCTCAACGGCGCGCGGCGCATCGAGTTCTACGGGCTCGGGAATTCGAATATCGTCGCGCAGGACGCGCACTACAAGTTCTTCCGCTTCGGCATTCCGACGATCGCGTACGGCGACCTGTACATGCAGGCGGCGTCCGCGGCGCTGCTCGGCAAGGGCGATGTGATCGTGGCGGTGTCGAAGTCGGGGCGCGCGCCGGAACTGCTGCGCGTGCTCGAAGTGGCGATGCAGCAAGGCGCGACGGTCATCGCTATTACGTCGAGCAACACGCCGCTCGCCAAGCGCGCGACGGTCGCGCTGGAGACGGATCACATCGAGATCCGCGAGTCGCAGCTTTCGATGATCTCGCGCATTCTGCACCTCGTCATCATCGACATTCTCGCGGTCGGCGTCGCGATTCGCCGTGCCGCGCCGAAGCCCGGCGCGAAGATCAGCGAGACGGTCGCGAAGGCGCGTCAGTCGAGCGACGATGACGCCGCCGCCGTGCTCGACTGGCTGAGCCACGGCGCATCGGGAATGGCGCGCGACTGAAGCGCTTTCGAAGCGCGATGAACGAAGGGCCGCCGATGCGAATCGGCGGCCCTTTGTCTTGCGGATCGAACCGGCGCGTCAGAACGAGTGCTGGATGCCCGCGTACACGCCCGACTGGCTGTGTCCGACGAGCGGGTTGTCCGTCGCCGCCGACGTGCCGTAGTTGTTGGCGTTCAGGCCGTAGTTCGC
This sequence comes from Caballeronia sp. NCF2, assembly GCF_023631205.1. Classification (NCBI taxonomy): domain Bacteria; kingdom Pseudomonadati; phylum Pseudomonadota; class Betaproteobacteria; order Burkholderiales; family Burkholderiaceae; genus Caballeronia; species Caballeronia sp. NCF2. Next base: position 197,978 of record NZ_JALQDN010000006.1, read on the forward strand.
GGTGCTGCTGTTGCGCACCGTGGCGATCTGAATGTCGAACAGCGTGCGCTTCGAGATGTTGTACGAACCGCCGACCGAATAGATGGTCGCGTTGCCCGCGCCGTTGTTGCCGTTCACGTGATACACCGCGCCGATCAGCGCCGCTGCCGGCGTGGCTTGCCACGTCACGCCGCCCCATTCGTGATCGAGCGTGCTCGGCTGGCCGGGCAGCAGGTTCGTCATGCCGGACGTGCGGATCGCCTGATAGCCGCCCTGCAGCTTGAACTGGCCGAGGAACACGTTGAACATCGCCGTGTATTCGCGCGAGTAGGCGTAGGCACCGTTGCCCGTGCTGTAGTCACCGCCGAGCGTGCCGTTCGCCGGGTTGCGGATCTCGTCGTAGATGCCGCGCACCTGAAACAGCGGCGATGTGTAGGTGATCTGCGCACCGGCCTGACGGCCCTGCGGCGTGGTGCCGTTGCCGTTCCAGTTGGTCGCGTTGGACAGCGCGTACTGGCCGTAGAAATCGAAGCCCGCGAACTTCGGCGACTGATACGAAATGTTGTTGCTCGACTGCGGCCAGTTGCGGCCACGCACCAGCGATGCCGACGACCAGTTCGACTGACCGAACGGATCGAAGTCCCATATGCCGTTCGAGATGAAGAGCTCACGGCCGAGCAGAACCGTACCGAACTGATCGTTGGCGATACCGACCGTCGCCCAGCGATTGAAGAGGTTGCCTTGCGCCTGGCCGTTCATCGCGTTGAAGCCGTTTTCCAGCCGGAAAACGGCGCGGTTGCCGCCGCCCAGGTCCTCGGCGCCCTTGATGCCCCACAGGCTCGTGCCCCAATCGCCGCTTTCGGCGCGAAAACGATGCGTGCTGCCGCCGGCGCCGTCGGGCACGCCGCTCATGTATTCGAGTCCCGCGTCGATGCGGCCGTACAGCGTCACGCTGCTCTGTGCATGTGCCGCTGCGCTGAACGCCATGAGTGCTGCCGACGCGAGCAATACCTTCTTCATCATCCCCTCCAAAACGCTGTCAAAGAAAACATGTGCATGACGAGGCATCGCGATCACGCCGCGATCCGCGTCATTTCTCGAATTCGGAGGGATTGTGAAGTAGAACTACTTTGTCGGATGCCCGGTTTTGTAGTTTTAGTTGCCGAGTTGACAAATGTCGTGCGCGGGCAGGATACCGTCGGCATCGACGTTCGTTATGCCCAACTGCAAACGCCCGAAAGTCTCGCGATCCAATAAAAAACGGTGCGATACCCTTTCGGGCACCGCACCGATACGCGCCTCTCGCAGCAGCGTGAAAACCTTCTAAAAGACTTTTCTGTCAGACCCGTTGCTTAGAACGAGTGCTGGATACCTGCGTACACGCCCGTCTGGCTGTGGCCAGGGAACGGGTTGTCCGTCGAAGCAGCCGAGCCATAGTTGTTGGCGTTCAGACCGTAGTTCGCGGCCTTGCTGTTCTGCACCGTCGCAACCTGCAGGTCGAGCAGCGTGCGCTTGGACAGGTTGTACGAGCCGCCGACCGTGTAGATGGTCGCGTTACCCGCGCCGTTGTTGCCGTTGACGTGGTACACCGCCGCGATCAGCGCTGCTGCCGGCGTGGCTTGCCACGTCACGCCGCCCCATTCGTGATCGAGCGTGGTCGGCTGGCCGGGCAACTGGCCCGTCATGCCCGAGCTGCGGATTGCCTGATAAGCGCCCTGTACCTTGAACTGACCGAGGAACAGGTTGAACATCGCCGTGTACTCGCGCGAGTACGCATAGACGCCGTTGCCGCCCGAGCCGCCGTCGATCGGGTTGTACGCGCCGCCGAGCGTACCGTTTGCCGGGTTGCGGATTTCGTCGTACATACCGCGAATCTGGAAGAGGGGCGTCGTGTACGTGATGTACGCGCCCGCTTCGCGGCCTTGCGGCGTCGTGCCGTTACCGTTCCAGTTCGTCGCGTTCGAGAGCGAGTACTGACCGTAGAAGTCGAAACCCGCGAACTTCGGCGACTGGTACGAAATGTTGTTGCTCGACTGCGGCCAGTTGCGGCCACGCACCAGCGATGCGGACGACCAGTTCGACTGACCGAACGGATCGAAGTCCCATACGCCGTTGGCGATGAAGAGTTCACGACCCAGCAACAGCGTACCGAACTGATTGTTCGCGATACCGACCGTCGCCCAGCGATTGAAGAGGCCGCCGCCGCCCGGGCCTTGACCCGTCATGGTGTTGAAGCTGCCTTCCAACTGGAACACGGCGCGATAGCCGCCGCCCAGATCTTCGACGCCCTTCAAACCCCACAAGCTCGTGCCCCAATCGCCGCTTTCCGCCTTGAAGCGGTGCGAAGAGCCGGTGGCGGGCGCGCCGGCCGGACCGGTCGGCACACCGTTCATGTATTCGAGCCCCGCGTCCAGGCGGCCATACAGCGTCACGCTGCTCTGAGCGTGCGCCCCCGCGCTGAACGCCAGCAGTGCTGCCGACGCGAGCAAAGCTTTCTTCATCATCTCCTCCAACCCTGTCAAGAAATAGAACCCAAGTGCTGCTGTGTGGTTCGATGCGAGCGCACCCAACCGAAAATGTTTTCAGAGGAAGGACACGCGCGGGCTGTAGTGCTAGTGACGATTCGCACGTCGTGGGCGCGAATCTGACCCCGATCCGTCGATCGGTGCCGTTCCTCAGTTTCTTTTGGACTTTTGAAGTAAAACTACTTTTTGTGTACTTCGTTTTGGTACTTTCGTTACCAATTTAACAAATTACGTTATGGTCGCCAAAGAAAAATGACGATCGCCGACCGTTTGTGTCAAAAATGCAATGCCCATGTGCTAGGCAGTCGACCCACAGGATGGGAAATACGCCGCAAAGCCTTATTCCATCAGGGCTTCAGCGGCATGTAAGTTTCGGGGTCAGGTTTGTCGCCTATTGACGCGCGCTCGCCGCGGCGCTAGGTCGAGTCAGGGCGCGAAAGAGGTCTAAAGCCTTGCGGCCGGGCGTAAAAAAAGCGCCTCACGGACGCTTTTTTTGGAGTGGAAGGCTGCTTCCGGCAGCGATCGCTTACTTCAGGCTGCCCGACAGAAACTGCTTCAGGCGCTCGCTCTTCGTGTTGCCGAACACGGCATCCGGATGGCCTTCTTCCTCGATGCGCCCCTGATGCAGAAAGACCACATGGTTCGACACGTTGCGCGCGAACGCCATCTCGTGCGTGACGACTATCATCGTGCGGCCTTCCTCGGCGAGCGTCTGCATCACCTTCAGCACTTCGCCGACGAGCTCCGGATCGAGCGCGGAGGTCGGCTCGTCGAAGAGCATGACATCGGGATGCATCGCGAGCGCCCGCGCGATGGCCACGCGCTGCTGCTGCCCGCCCGACAGATGCGACGGGTACTGCTTCTCCACGCGCGGCGCGAGCCCGACTTTCTCCAGATAGGTACGCGCGCGCTCCTCCGCTTCTTTCCGCGAAAGTCCGAGCACGTTGACGGGCGCCTCGATCACGTTCTCCAGCACGTTCATGTGCGACCAGAGATTGAAGTGCTGGAAGACCATCGACAGTTTCGAGCGAACCTGCCGCAATTGCTGCGCGTCCGCCGCCTTCAGCGCGCCGGTCTTGTCCTTCATCGTGCGGACTTCTTTCCCGTCGACGAAGATGCGCCCCTGATTCGGCTGTTCGAGAAAGTTGATACAGCGCAGCATCGTGCTCTTGCCCGAGCCCGACGACCCGATGATGCTGATGACGTCGCCGGCCTTCGCCTTCAGCGACACGCCCTTGAGAACTTCGTTGCTGCCGTACTGCTTGTGAATGTCATCGACGAAAAGCTTGTGCTGCTGGGAAATCATGAACGGTCCTTGAGCGGCGGTGAACTTATTTGCCTTGCGGCCGCAAATAAGCGAGCCAGCGATGCTCGGCGCGGCGGAACAGCCACACGAGCGCGAACGAAATGCAGAGGTAGAGCAGGGCGGCGAGGCCGAACGCCTCGAACGACTGATACGTCGCCGAGTTGACATCGCGCGCGATCTTGAGGATGTCCGGCACGGTCGCCGTGAACGCGACGGTGGTCGCGTGCAGCATCAGAATGACTTCGTTGCTGTAGTAAGGCAGCGCGCGCCGCAACGCCGACGGAAGAATCACGCGCCGATACAGCGTGAAGCTCGACATGCCATACGCGCGCGCGGCTTCGATTTCGCCGTAGGGCGTCGCCTTGATCGCGCCGGCGAAAATCTCGGTGGTGTAGGCGCACGTATTCAGCGTGAACGCGAGCAGCGTGCAGTTCATCCCGCTTCTGAAGAACTCGGAAAGCAGCATGTGATCGCGCACGACCTGGAGGCTATACAGGCCCGTGTAGCAGAGCAGCAATTGCACATAGAGCGGCGTGCCGCGAAACACGTAGGTATAGAGCCACACCGAACGCGAGAGCAGCTTGTTCTTCGACACCCGCGCGACCGCGAGCGGCACCGAAAGACAAAAGCCGAGGCCGATGGAGATGACGAGCAGCCACATCGTGATCGCGAGACCGGTGATGCGGTAGCCGTCGGTGAAGAGGTAATTCTTCCAGTATTCCTGGATGATTTCGATCATGATCCCTGCCGCCCTGTAATGGACCGATTAGAGGTCGGCCTTGCGCACGCCGATGGAATAGCGCCGCTCCAGCCAGATCAGCACGAGATTCGAGATCGTGGTGATCGCGAGATAGATCGCGCCCGCGAGCAGCGTGAAGAAGAAGAAACGCAGCGTGCCCTTGCCCGCGTCCTGCGAGGCCTTGACGACGTCCGCGAGACCGATGATCGACACGAGCGCCGTCGCCTTGACCATCACCTGCCAGTTGTTGCCGATGCCCGGCAGCGCGAAACGCATCATCTGCGGAAACATGATGCGCGCGAAGGTCTGCCACGGCGTCATGCCGTAGGCCGCGCCCGCTTCGAGCTGGCCGCGCGGCACGGAAAGAAACGCGCCGCGGAAGGTTTCGGTGAAATACGCGCCGTAGATGAAGCCGAGCACCAGAATGCCGGCGAGGAATGGATCGATGTCGATCTGATCCCAGCCCATCGCGTCGGTGAAGAGATTCAGCCAGATCTGGATGCTGTAGAAGAGCAGCAGCATCAGCACGAGATCGGGCACGCCGCGGATGAGCGTCGTGTAGACGGTGCCGACGCCCGACGCGACGCGGTTCTTCGACAGCTTCGCCGCCGCGCCGATCAGGCCGATCACGAAGGCGAACACGAGCGACAGCACCGCCAGCTTGACGGTCTGCCAGGTGCCCGCGAGGATCAGCGGACCGTAGCCTTGCAACATGGTGATTCCTTGGTAAGGTGCCTGACGTGCATGGAGTGTGACGAGCGCGGCGGTCGGTATTCTAGATGGCCAAAATTGCGAGCAGCCGCTGCTGCTAACCCTGCCAACGTTTCCGATGCGTTTTTCCGGCGCATCGCGGCGCGTTCCCGGCGTCTCGCGGGCGTTCCCAACCCGTCGCCGCCCGGAAAAGCGCGGTATTTTACCCGAAGCCGGCCAGGGCGCGAGTTCGAAGCAGGATGTGTCCGATTACATGCATCAGCGGAACGATGTAGTGCCGTGGCGCGCGTTGTTTCGGAAGGGCGTCGCCCTTACATTCTCTCCATCGCAAAACAACGCCTTGGGCGGGAGCAAATACCATGATCGAGATTCGCCGCAGCAACGAACGGGGTCACGCCAACCACGGCTGGCTCGACTCGTATCACAGCTTCTCCTTCGCCGATTACTACGATCCCGAGCACATGCACTTCGGCGCGCTGCGCGTGATCAACGAGGACCGCGTCGCGGGCGGACAGGGCTTCGGCGCGCATGGCCATCGCGATATGGAAATCGTGAGCTACGTGCTCGAGGGCGCGCTCGCGCATCGCGACAGCATGGGCAACGGCTCGACGATCCGTCCCGGCGATGTCCAGCGCATGAGCGCCGGCACCGGCGTGCGCCACAGCGAATTCAACGGTTCGCCGACGGACACCGCGCACTTCCTGCAAATCTGGATCATTCCGGATGCGCCGGGCGGCGCGCCCGGGTATGAGGAAAAGCGCTTCGCCGACGATGAAAAGCGCGGCCGCCTGCGGGTGATCGCATCGCCGGAAGGCACCGACGGTTCGGTGAAGATCGGCGCGAACGCGCGCATCTTCGCGGGACTTTTCGACGGCGACGAGCGCGCGGACTTCGACGTGCCGGCGGGCCGCCGCGTGTATGTGCATGTGGCGCGCGGCGCGGTGACGGTCAACGGCGAAGCGCTCGGCGCGGGCGACGCCGTGAAGCTCGAAGACGTGTCGAAGGTGACGATCGAGAAGGGCGATAACGCGGAAGTGCTGCTGTTCGACCTCGCCTGATCGTTCCACTGATGTAAAGAAGGCCGCGGAGCGCATGCTCCGCGGCCTTCTTTCATGCGCCGAGACGGCTTACGGCTTGGCCGTGGCGGATGCGCCCGCCGCCGCGCCCGGTGCGCCGTCCGGGCCGCCGCGGTGCTTGCCCCAGCGCTCGTGCATCTTCTGCTCGTGCTCGCGCATCTTCGCGAAGTGCTTCTTCAGCGCCTTGCTGACCGTCGTCTTCTGCTGTTCGTTCAGCGCGTTATAGAAGTTCAACCACGCGGTCGCGGTCTGCTCGCGCAACTGCTCGTTCTGCTGCTCGGTCTTCTGATGCGCGGCGTGCATCGCGTTCAGGTCGAGGATCGGCTGGTTTTCCATCGACTTCATCTGATCGTGCATCTGCCTGAAGCTTTCGCGCATCGCCTGACGATTCTGCTTCATCGTCGTGAGCGCGGTCTGCCACAGCTTTTCCTGATCCGCGTTCAGCTTCAACTGGCCGTGCAGTTCGTCCAGCTGCTTCTGCATCCGCATTTCCATGCGGTGGCCGCCGTGACCGCCGGGGCCGCCCATCATGGCCGGACCGCCCGGAGGCGGCGGGGGCGGCGCGTCGTTCGTCGCGGCGTAGGCCGTGCCGAACGTCAGCGCGATTGCGGCAGCGGCGGCGGTGAGGATGCGATATTGCTTGGCCATCTTGATACTCCCTTGATTGTTTTCGAAGCCGAAGCCGCGAAACCTGCATCGACGTACGGGTTGATGCGTGGAGGTCTCGCGCTTGTCGGTGAGACACAGCGTAGGGGTTCGCCGTGCACGGCGTGTTACGGCATGGTTTAGGCTTGTTACGCAGGTTTACGCCTCGCTTTCGTCGTAACACCCCGTAACCCTTATGGCAGGCCTGTCATCAATCGAGGTCTGACGCACGCGCTAAACTCCATTCCATGACTACGCAAATACTTGTCGTCGACGACGACGCCGAACTGCGCGACCTTTTGCGCGACTATCTGGTCCGGCAGGGCATCGAGGTATCGGTGCTGCATGACGCCGGCGGTCTCGAACGCCGCATCGAACGCGAGCGGCCCGATCTCATCGTGCTCGACCTGATGATGCCGGGCGTCGACGGGCTGACCGCGCTCAAAGCATTGCGCGCATCCGGCGACGACATCCCCGTCATCATGCTGACCGCACGCGCGGACGACGTTGACCGCATCGTCGGCCTCGAACTCGGCGCGGACGATTACCTCGGCAAGCCGTTCAATCCGCGCGAACTGCTCGCGCGGGTGCAGGCCGTGCTGCGCCGCCGCCGCACGATTCCGTCCGCCGCGCCGGAGCAGCGCGAACCGTATTCGTTCGGCCGCTTCAGGCTCGACTTCCAGTCGCGCACGCTGCAACAGGACGACAGGCCGCTCACGCTGTCGGGCAGCGAATTCGCGCTTCTGAAAATTTTCGTGAACAACCCGATGCGCACGCTCACGCGCGAGCGCCTGCTCGAATTGCTCCACGGTCCGGAGTACGACGGCACCGATCGCGGCATCGACGTGCAGGTGTGGCGCCTGCGCCGCATCCTGGAAACCGATCCGTCGGCGCCGCGCTTCATCCAGACGGTGCGCGGACGCGGTTACGTGTTCGTGCCGGACGGCGAGCAAAATGCGCCGGGCAATTGACACGCTGTTCGGCCGGCTGGTCGTCATCGTCATCGGCATGTTGGTGTTGTCGCATGTGGCGTGGTTCGCGATCATCCGCTTCGAGCGCGATAACGTGCAGACGCGCTTCGCCGTCGAGGAGGCCGTGTTCCTGGTCGAGGCGGTGCGCCAGCACATCGCCAATACGCCGGATCAACCGCTGCCGCCGCGCGTGCGCCTCGTGGCGCTCGATAGCCCGGACGTGCCGAAGCAGCCCGACGAGGGCACGCCGCCGCCGCTGCAGCGCTTTGTCGAGGATCTGAAAGACCGTCTGCCCGACGGCACCGACGTGCGTCTCAACGAGCCCGGCGGCCCGCCGAGCGTCTGGGTGCACGGCGCGAAGGACGCAGGCTGGGTCGTCGTGCCGGTGCAGCCGCTGCGTCCGCCGCGCTCGCGCGACCGCATGCTCGTCTGGCTCGCGCTGATCTTTTCGACCGCCGTGCTCGCCGCGCTTTTCGGCGCGTGGCAGCTGCAGTCGCCACTGCGCGCGCTCGCGCAGGCGGTCGGGCGCTTCGGACGCGGCCAGCCGACGCCGCCCGTGCCGGAGCGCGGTCCGCGCGAATTGCGGCAGCTCACGCACGGCTTCAATCAGATGGTCCGCGAGGTCTCGCAGACGGAGAACGATCGCGCCGTCATGCTTGCAGGCGTCGCGCACGATCTGAAGACGCCGCTCGCGCGCCTGCGTCTGCGCGCCGAAATGATGGACGACGACAAAATGCGCGACGGCGTCGTGCGCGATGTCGATTCGATGGCGCATATCGTCGACCAGTTCCTCGTGTTCGCGCACGACCGCCCGGACGGCAGCGAGCCGGTTCCCGTCGACGAGCAGTGCGAGCGGATCGCGCGGGCGTATCGCGCGGTGTCGCCGGACGCGCAGCCGATCCGCTTGAAGCTCGAAGCGGGGCCCGCTTTCGCGCTGCCGGCGGCGTCGCTGGACCGGTTGCTGTCGAATCTGCTGGATAACGCCCATGCATACGGCGCGCCGCCGGTCGTCATCGAGACGCGGCGGGAAGCCAAGGGCTGGGTATTGTCGGTGTCCGATCACGGCAAGGGCATCGCGCCGGACGATCTCATCAAGGCGAGCCGGCCTTTCGTGCGGCTCGATCCGGCGCGCGGCGGCAGCGGCCACAGCGGGCTCGGACTCGCGATCGTGGAGCGGCTCGCGCGACGTGCGGGCGGCGAGTGCGAGATCGGCAATCGTGCCGACGGCGGATTGCAGGTCACGATGACCTTTCCGTTCGACAGCGCCACGCGGCCGGTGCAGGAGCGCCGCGCCGGGTCGCAGCACGAAGAGCGCGCGCTGTAACGGCGCGCTCGGTCAGAGAGGCGGAGCGGCGTCAGTCGAACAGGGTTTCGAGCGCGGACGCCGCTTCGCTGTCCACCGTGTTGTACGTCACCGTCGACGCCTCGAAGATGTAGTGCGTCGTGTACTTGCCGAGGCGCGAGAGAATCTCCTCCTGAATCACCTCGGGCGCGAGATCGATCTTCAGGAACCACGTCGTCGACGACAGCCGCGTCTGAAAAGAGCCGTACTCGGCGAGCAGGTGGTCGAACGTTTCTGCGTCCTGATCCCGGCACACGATGACCAGATTTCCCTTCATGCAATCCTCCCGATTCACGCCAGCGGCATTCGATTTCGAACATCGATGATACCTGCGCGATGCGTGCGCGTCGCGGCACGCGCATGACCGTGCGGTGACTCGACGCGCCGGTTCGGCCGGCTACTTGCCGGCCAGCGTGTCTTCGGGATGCCGGGTGGACGGGCCGGGATCGGCGGGGCGCACTTCGCTGCGGTCGCGCCCGCGCGATTTCGCCTCGTAAAGCGCGAGGTCGGCGCGCGAGAGAATCCATTCGAGCGCGTCGTCGGGCGCGAGCTCCGTGATGCCGATGGATACCGACAGCGCCGCGTCGTCCGGCAGATGCGCGCAGTGCTCGTGATGGAAGCGCTTCCGCAGGCGCTCAAGCACGGCGTGCGCGTCGGCGAGCGGGGTTTGCGGCAGCAGGATGCCGAATTCCTCGCCGCCGAGCCGCCCGATCGCATCGCTCGGACGAAGCTGCGCACGGCACACTTCGACGAAATGCTCCAGCGCGCGATCGCCCGACGCGTGCCCGAAGCGGTCGTTGATCTGCTTGAAGTGATCGAGATCCGCGATCGCCACCGACAGCGGGGTGCCGACCGAGCGCGCGAGCTCCACTTCGTGACGCAGCGTGTCGAGGAAATAGCGGCGCGAGAGGGCGCCGGTGAGCGCGTCGTGGCGCGCTTCGGCCGAAAGCAGCGTATTGGCCGACTGGAGCTGTTCAGCGAGATCGCGGGTCGCGCGGTGCAGGCGCCGCTCACGCGAATACGACGTCGCGATCACGATCGCGAGCGTCACGACGCCGAGCATCGTCAGGAACACGAGGAAGCGGTCGCGGCTGTGATTGCGGCTGATCTCCGGCCAGCTCGTGAGCGGATGCACGATATGCGCCGACAGTCCCGAATTGAGACCCGTGCGCTCGTCGTAGAGCGAAGGCACGTTGCTGCCGTTCGCGGCGTAGAAGGTTTGCGCGAGCGCGGGCGCGAGCCAGTGCTCCGAGGCGCGCATCTGCTCGCCAATGTGCGCGATGCGCAGCTCCGGAAACGACTCGCGCCGATAGTGCTCGACGCGTTCGCGCTCCGTCATGCGCGCGATGGGCGCATTGGGCATCGCCTGGTATTCGAGCCGGCCGTCGTGCGCCATCACGACGACGCCGTTTTCATCGGTCACGAAGGTGCCGGCGCGCGACACCCAGTGCCGCAGCCGGTCGATGCTCACTTTGGCGATCACCGCGCCGACCAGGATGCCGTCTTCGTAAGCGGGCGCCGCGATGAAGATGCCCGGCTCGCCGGACAGCCGCCCGACGCCGTACATCTCGACGAAGCCGCCGAGCAGCGCGCGGGCGACATAGCCCCGGGCGCTCATGTCGTAGCCGATGAAGCTGTCGTCGTCGGCGGCGTTGCTCGACGCAATGCAGAAGCCGCGCTCGTTGACGAGCCAGATCGAGTCGAGGCCGGAGAAGCCCTGCGCGTCGTGCAGGAAGTGATTGACCTTTTCGAGCGCGGGGCGCGCGGTCCAGTCCTTGCGGCGTTCGAGTTCCGTCCCGGCCGGGTTCGAGGCATAATTCCGCGACTCCGCGAGCGCGCGCTGCGTGAGGTCCATCTGCGCGAGCGTGGCGGGAATGGCGCGCGACATCGCCAGATCGCTCGCGATGATCTGCGCCATGTTGTCGACGATCGACCCCGCCATCTGACGCTCGGTACGCACCGTCGCCGTCATCTCCTGTTGTACCATTCGGTCCGACAACAAGCCGGCGGCCACCCAGCACGCGCACGCCAACGCGGCGATGCCGAGCGTCGCGATCACACGGTGCAGGATGAGTTTGTTCATCGGACGCGCGCGCATGGGAGGTTCACGCGAGACAAAGGTCGCATGCGCCATGCCGGCCATTCGGCGCGGTGTGCACATGGCGGTCGACGCGGGCGTGTGGATTGCAGCGCGTGATGTCTGCCGTATTCCGGCTTGTGCTCGCAACGGGGCGGCGGGCGCGGCTCAGGCGGTTATTCGGCTCGGATCTGGCGTCTCGCATCGCATCGGCGCTCAAATTATTGTTTGTGATAAGCCCAGATTGGACGATGTTTTTTGCCGCCTATCAAGCGCCATGTCACGGCGTGCGACGTCTGTCCAACACAACGGACGCGCGCCGGGCGCACGCGCTGGCGCTTCTTCGTCGAATAGCGGCGAGCCGCAGCCAAACTGAAAGGAAGCGAAAGCACGAGCGCCGGGCGCATTCGACGCGGGCTGCCCTTCATTTTGCCCGTGCCGTGCCGAAGAGCAACAGAAACATCGCATGATTCGCGTGCCGGACCGCATGAAGGTTGTGCCTGTCACGCGGGTTGGTGTAGTGTCGCGCGGTTCAGAACGGGGATCGTCTGACGCGGCGACTGCCTGGCGCCGCGCTGCGAACTGAACGTGTCGTCGTTTCGGCGGCTCCGTGCGTTGAGCATGGGGTCGTCCCGGGCAGAGGCTTCTTGCCCGCCTGACGGTTATCTGCCGTCAGAAGCAACATCCCGCGCCCGGCGCGGTCGGAACAAAGCCTTACGGGGAGGGCCTTGCATGGAATTTGGTTTCAATCTGAATCGCACGGCGAATGCGTCGGCGTGGCGGATCCTGCCCAACCGCTGGGATTTCGTCGCGTTCCCGATGATCATCTGCATCATCGCGCTCGCCGCAGTCGGTTTCCACGAGACCCTGGCGCCGATCTCGACCCTGCAGACCCAGGCGATCTCGCTCGACCCCGCGAATCTCCCCGAATACGCGTTGCGCACGACCTTGCGCATGCTGCTGGCGATGGTCGCGTCGCTCATTTTCACGCTGATCTACGGCACGCTCGCGGCGAAGAGCCGGCGCGCGTCGATCGTGCTCGTGCCGATTCTCGACATTCTCCAGTCGGTGCCGGTGCTGGGCTACATCTCGTTCACGGTGACGTTCTTCCTCGCCATGTTCCCGGGGCGCGTGATCGGCGCCGAATGCGCGGCGATCTTCGCGATCTTCACGAGCCAGGCGTGGAACATGACGTTCAGCTTCTATCAGTCGCTGCGCACGGTGCCGCGCGATCTGGACGAAGTCTCGCGCGGTTTTCATCTCACCAACTGGCAGCGCTTCTGGAAGCTCGAAGTGCCGTTCTCGATGCCGGGCCTCATCTGGAACATGATGATGTCGATGTCGGGCGGCTGGTTCTTCGTGGTCGCCTCCGAGGCGATCACGGTCGGCAACCGCACGATCGTACTGCCGGGCATCGGCGCGTATCTCGCGACCGCCATCGGCGAGCGCAATCTCTCCGCGATCGGCTGGGTGATTCTCGCGATGACCGTCGTCATCCTGGCCTACGACCAGTTGATGTTCCGCCCGCTCGTCGCGTGGGCGGACAAATTCCGCATGGAGAACACGAGTTCCGGCGACGAGCCGAAGTCGTGGCTGCTCGACCTGATCCGCCGCACGCGCCTGATTCATCGTCTGCTGGTTCCGGCCGGCTGGATTCTCGCGAAGGCGGCGCGCGTGCCGATCAAGCTGCCGTCGCTGCAGGGCGCGCTGGAAAACGTCGGCCTGCCGCTGCGCGCGAAGGTGCCGTCCACGCGCGCGGGCGATATCGCGTGGGGCACGGCCGTGCTGCTAGTCACGGTGTTCGTCGTGTGGAAGGTCGCGTCGTTCGTCGCGACGGGCGTCACGTGGAGCGAAGTCGGCCACGTGTTCGTGCTCGGCTTCATCACGCTCTTGCGCGTGGTCGTGCTGATCGCGATCGCTTCGGTGATCTGGGTGCCGCTCGGCGTGCTGATCGGCCTGCGCCCGGCGCTCGCCGAGAAGATCCAGCCGCTCGCGCAGTTCCTCGCCGCGTTCCCGGCGAACCTGCTGTTTCCGGTGTTCGTCGTCGTGATCGTGCGCTGGCATCTGAACCCGGATATCTGGCTCTCGCCGCTGATCGTGCTCGGCACGCAGTGGTATATCCTTTTCAACGTGGTGGCGGGCGCGTCTTCCTACCCGAACGATTATCGCGAGGCCGCGACCAACTTCCAGATTCGCGGCTGGCAGTGGTGGAAGAAGTGCATGCTCCCCGGCATCTTCCCTTACTACATCACCGGCGCGATCACCGCTTCGGGCGGCGCGTGGAACGCGAGCATCGTCGCGGAAGCGGTGTCGTGGGGCAAGACGGAGGTTGTCGCGCATGGTCTCGGCGCGTATATCGCCCAGACGACCGCCGCGGGCGACTATCCGAAAATCATTCTTGGCATCGCCGTGATGTCGCTGTTCGTCACGCTGTTCAACCGACTGTTGTGGCGCCCGCTATACGCCTACGCCGAAGCAAGACTCCGGCTGGATTGAGGACGAGTTCCGATGCAGAACCTGAAAACTACGCAGACGTCCGCTGCGCAAGACTCGCGGCGACCCCAGGGCACGCCGCCGCGTCTCGGCGCGGAAATCCTGCGCGTCGCGAACGTGAGCCGCGGCTTCAACAAGACGCAGGGCGAACTGCTCGTGCTCGACGATGCGAATCTCTCGCTGCGCGAAGGCGAGATCGTCGGATTGCTCGGACGTTCGGGCTCGGGCAAGTCGACACTTCTGCGCATCATCGCCGGGCTGATCGAGCCGACGGGCGGCGAAGTCACTTATCTGAACGAGCCGTTGCGCGGTCCCGCGAAGGGCGTCGCGATGGTGTTTCAGACCTTCGCGCTGTTTCCGTGGCTGACCGTGCTGCAGAACGTGGAAGCGGGTCTGGAAGCGCAAGGCGTGGCCGCGCGCGAGCGGCGCGAGCGCGCGCTGGCCGCGATCGACCTGATCGGTCTCGACGGCTTCGAGAACGCGTATCCGCGTGAATTGTCGGGCGGGATGCGTCAGCGCGTGGGTTTCGCGCGGGCGCTGGTCGTCGATCCGACCTTGCTGTTGATGGACGAGCCGTTCTCCGCGCTCGACGTGCTCACCGCCGAAAACCTGCGCACCGACCTGCTCGATTTGTGGACGCAAGGGCGCATGCCGATCAAGTCGGTGCTGATCGTCACGCACAACATCGAGGAAGCGGTGTTCATGTGCGACCGCATTCTCGTGCTGTCGTCGAATCCGGGCCGCGTGATGGCCGAGATCAAGGTGCCGTTCAAGCATCCGCGCAATCGCCTGGATCCGGCGTTCCGGCGTCTCGTCGACGATATCTACGCGAAGATGACCGCGCGGCAGATGGGCGAAGCGAAGAAGAAGGGGCTGGAGTTGGGAAGCTGGCTGCCCGAAGTCTCGACGAACCTGATGGCGGGTCTCATCGAAACGCTCGCGGCCGAGCCGTACCACGGCCGCGCGGACATGCCGGAAATCGCGCGGTCGCTGCATCTCGAAGTGGACGATCTCTTCCCGATCGCGGAAGTGCTGCAACATCTCGGTTTCGCGGACGTGCGCGAGGGCGACATCTATCTGACGCCGCAGGCGCGCGTGTTCGCGGAGTTCGGCACGCAGGAGCGCAAGATGATGTTCGCGGAGCATCTGCTGCGGCACGTGCCGCTGGCGGCGCGGATCAAGAAGGTGCTGAACGAGCGGCCTGGGCATCGCGCGCCGCGCTTGCGCTTCGAGCAGGAACTGGAGGACTTTCTCTCCGACAAGGCCGCGCAGGAAACGCTCGATGCGGTTATCGACTGGGGCCGCTACGGGGAAATTTTCTCGTACAACGATCAGACCGAGATGCTGAGCCTGGAGGACGTGGAGGCTTGAGTTTCCTGTGGATGCAAGCACGCGAAGCGCGGTTGCCGGCGACGGCGCCGCGCTTTTTCTTTGCGCGTTGGCCGTTTGGCTGAATGTTCGCGCGGTGCGTTGAATCGTACCGTTTTCGTCTTGAACAGTGTTGCTGCGTGTGTAAAGCTACACACGCAGCGTTCGGAGACGAGATGGATTCATCGCGCTTGATACGAATGCTGCTGGATGACGGGTGGCACTTGGACCGAATTGTCGGCAGTCACCATCATTTCAAACGTCGGGGAAATATGAGCTTGGTCACGGTGCCTCATCCCCGAAAAGATCTTTCCATTGGAACGGTAAGAAGCGTCCTCAAGACGGCCGGGTTGCTCAACCGGCTGTACTCTTCATAACGGAGATTCGAAAGTGGAATTCCCAGTCGCCATTCACAAAGACCCGGACAGTTGCTACGGCGTTACCGTGCCTGACATTCCCGGCGTTTTTTCTGCGGGAGAGACGGTCGACGAGGCAATTAAAAATACGAAGGAGGCAATCTACAGCCACGTCTCGATTCTTATAGAGGACGGTTTGGACGTTTCGCTGGTGCCTTCCCCGATTGAAGATCTGATGCCGAACCCCGACTTCGCCACGGCAATCTGGGCCTACGTCGAAGTCGATCTCTCGAAGCTCGACTCGCGTCCCGAGCGCATCAACATCAGCCTGCCGCGATTCGTGCTGCGCAAGATCGACAGCTACGTCGAGGCGCGCCACGAAACCCGCAGCGGCTTTCTGGCGCGGGTCGCGCTCGAAGCGATCGCGAACGGCTGAGACCGCAAAAAAGCGCGGCGCTCGTGACGAGCGCCGCGCGTTCGATATCCAGCCGCGGGAAACCTACTGCAGATTCCCCCAACGCTCGACGGCCGGTTCCGCCGACGCCCATTTCCATCCTTCGGATTGCTGGCAGGCCGTAGCGACGAACCACTCGGCGGGCGCTTTCGCATCGTCGCCATCGACGACCGAAAACGCGAATTCCTTGCAGCTCGCGAGCGCGCTATTGAACTCGCGCAGCACGCGCACCTCGCCGTGGCCGTTCTCGACCGGCAACGTATGCTTGACCTTCCATGGCCGCGTTTCGCCGACCTGCGACATGCCCGCCGTCACCGCGATCATGACCTGCTGATCCTGATGCAGCGATTTCATCGTGCGCGCGACGAGTTCGTCGGTGGCGGCCTGCACCGCGATGCCGACGCCCAGGCCCACAGCCGGGTTCGTCGTGAACGCGCCGGTCGCGACGCCCGCCACCGCACCCGTCGCGGCGCCGATCGATGCGCAGCCGCTCATCGTCAGGCACGCGGCCGCGCCGGCAGCGACGAGCCCAAGACGCAGCGCAAAAGATACGTCGAAAGACAGCGTCATTGCAGCGCGCCCCAGCGCGGCGTAGCCGGTTCGGCGGACGCCCACTTCCACTTGTTGCCGTCGCGGCATACCGATGCCACGTAGAACGCGCTGTCGGCGGGGCGGTCCTTGGTCGCGTCGCGATCGACGGAAAACACGATCTCCTTGCATTCGAGCACGCCGCTGCTGATGGTGCGGCTCACCGTCACGCGGCCTTTTTCGTCGTCCTCGATCGGCACTGAATGCACGGCCTTCCACGGCGCAACCGCGCCGACCGCGAGCGGACCGGCGACGGTCGCAATCTGATCCTGCGAGTAGGTATGCGCGACGCGCTGCGTGTACTGCACGCCCGCGCGCGCGGCGGCGACCGCGCCGAGGCCGATGCCCGTTGCGACGGCGGCGTTGCTGGTGACACTGTTTGCCACCGCGGCGCCCGCGATACCGGCGCCGGCCGTCGCGCCTTCGCTGTAGAGCGAATTGCATCCGCTGAGACTCACGCAAGCGATGGCGCCCGAAACGATCGCGGCGAGCGCGGCGGCACGCGACCCGCTCCGATGAACCCTGATCTGCATGTTGCTTTTCCTTCGTCTTCCGTTTCCCGACGCTTGCGATCGGGGTTCGAGGGCCTCGAATCTACTTGAGGTTCCGCCCTCAAGTCACCGCCCGGCAACGCGAAGCGACGAAACGCGCACGCGGGCTCCGCGCATTTTGAAGCATGCTTCTAATTACCGGTTTGAGAAAATTGCAAGAAATTGCAAGCGTGAAGAGCACGTTTCGATCCACGTACCGCACCGAGGGCGAAATAAAAGCGAGCGCGGATGTCTGCGCTCGCTTCCCGGTCATGCGGATATCGCCTCGGATACGCTTCAGCTTTCGCTATTCGACGACGCGTCGCTGCCCTCGGTGTCCTCGTTTTCGTACGCGCCCAAGCGGTTGTACAAAGTCTTCAGACTCACCCCGAGCGCTTTCGCGGCGCGCCGCTTGTCGCCGCCGCAGTGTTTGAGCGTGCCGAGGATGATCTGCTTCTGCGCATCGGCGAGCGGCGTACCGACCCAGACGTTCATGGCGTCGCCTTGCGTGACCGGCTTCTTCACGCGCGATGCGAGATGCGGATGCGCGATCTCCACCGTCTTCTCCGCCAGAATGAACGCGCGATAAACCGTGTTCTTCAGTTCGCGCACGTTGCCCGGCCACGAATACGTGCGCAGCACGTCGAGCGCGCGTTTGCTGAAGACCTTGTTCGTGCCCTCCTGCGCGTTCATTTCGGACAGGAAATGCTGTGCGAGCAGTTCGCGATCCGAGTCGCGCTCGCGCAACGGCGGCGCGCGCAGCGGGAATACGGCGAGCCGGTACATGAGATCCTCGCGCAGGCCGTTTTCCTTCACGGCCGCGACAGGATCGCGGTTCGTCGCCGCGATCACGCGCACATCGGAGCTGATGAGATCGTTGCCGCCGACGCGAAAGAACGTGCCTGTTTCCAGCGCGCGCAGCAGCTTGACCTGGCGCACGGGCGACATCT
Organism: Caballeronia sp. NCF2; assembly: GCF_023631205.1. Taxonomy (NCBI): domain Bacteria; kingdom Pseudomonadati; phylum Pseudomonadota; class Betaproteobacteria; order Burkholderiales; family Burkholderiaceae; genus Caballeronia; species Caballeronia sp. NCF2. The sequence continues at coordinate 216,088 of NZ_JALQDN010000006.1, forward strand.
CGGTCACTTCGTCGAGGAAGAGCGTGCCGCCGTTCGCATGCTCGAAATAGCCGATGCGTCCCTGCACCGCGCCCGTGAAGCTGCCTTTCTCGTGGCCGAAGAGCTCGGCCTCGATGAGATTGTCGGGAATCGCACCGCAGTTCACCGCGATGAACGGCGCGTCCTTGCGCGCGCTGTGGTCGTGAATCGTACGGGCGACGAGCTCCTTGCCTGTGCCCGACTCGCCGATGATGAGCGCGGTCGCATCGGTCGCGGCCACGCGCTCGATTTGCGCGTACAACTCCTGCATCACGGGCGACGAGCCATAGAGCAGTCCATAAGACTTCAAGCCCGGCACTTCCCCCGTGTTGCGTTTTCTTTGCGCGGGTGTATCGCCGACCGCGGCGGGCGGCTGATCCAGATCGGTTGACGCCATGTGTCCTGATCGTTCCTGAGTGCTGCGTATGTAGTGGGCGGGCGGCGGACTCGCGCGGGCGCTTCCGGTCGCAATCGGCCTGGCGCGGCTCGGCGCGCGCGAGCGGCGCAACCGTGGATGACCGCGCGCATCGGCATATGACGCGCCCTTGCGCGCTGCCCTTGAGACTCACGCGATCCGTGAGCGTCGTTCCTGGTTGAGCGTCGGTCCAGGCGCGTCTGCATCGGCTGCTTGTTCAGAGCCGGTTCGTTGCAAACGCACCTATCTCATAAACGCTATTTAACCATTCGCAACGACATTGCGGCAATGCGCGGGCCGGCCGTTCAGCGCATTTTGTCTGCATCGCGCGGGCCCTCGCGGCGCTTCCGGAAAGGTTCTCCTTGCCGTACTGAAAATTTACAAGGCGACGGCGTAATTGTTACCCGATCGTCGGCGGGTTCGCCTCCCATCGGCAGTCCTGCGCGATGTCGCCGGATCTGGCACGAAAGCTGCAAGATAGGGCTCACATCGTGACTCATATTCGAGAAATTGCCGACGGGCGCGGTCTCGGAGGCGCACACACGAGGATGGGCGAGAGAGGCAACGCATCATGGAAGACATTTTCAACTTCGACGGGGGCGCACATCCGCGCTCGATTCCCACGCGGCCGGCCCGGACCCGGAAGGAACTCACGGCCGGCGAGCCGATCGACATCTATCACTGGGCCGCTGTCGCGCTCGTGACCGCGCTGATGTGCGCGGTGCTAGGCTATGCGGCGGGCACGCCAGCGCTCGCGCGTGCCGCGAACGTGACGAGCCTCGTGTTCGGCGCGATGGGCGGCGCGTTGATGGCGAGCGGCGTCGTGCGCAGCCTGCGCGCGCGCAGCGCGGCGGGCGAGCGCCTCCGCGTCGCGGGCGTGCCTGTCGCCGAAACGCGCTGACGCGCGCCGACGATCCCGACAAACCCACTTGGGCGAGGACTACATTCCATGAGTCAAACGACTGTCCAGCTTGCGTTGGGCAAGCAAAAGATCATCGAAGACATCAAGGTGCTGCTGAACGACGCCGAGGAATTGCTGCGCTTGTCGGCGACGCTGCCAGGCGAGGGCGTCGATGCGCTGCGCTCGCGTCTGCGCGATCACGTCGATTCGGCGCGCGGCGCGCTCGAAGATGCACAGGCGAGTGCGCAAAGCCGATACCGCGCAGGCGTCGATTGCACCGAGAAATACGTGAAGGACAATCCCTGGCAATCGCTCGGCATGGCGGCGGGCGTCGGTTTTCTGGTGGGACTTCTGGTTTCGCGGTGATTTACAGCTTTATCGCTCCGGCCGGCTTTCCTGACAGCGGCGATTTTCATTAGACGAAGGAGAGAACACAAATGGCACGGCCTTCAATCGGAATTTTCGGCGCGCTGTTCGCGCTAGGCGGCGTTCTCGCATGGAAGTGGGTGCAGTCTCAGGACGCCGGGCGGCGCACTGCACGCGATCTGAGCCGTTGGGAAGACGAGGGCGGCAAGGTGCTCACGCCCGCCACCGGCGCGAGCGGGCAGGCCGTAAATGGCCACGGTGCGGTCGGCGGCACCGCCGATGCATGGCATTTTCCGCGGAGTTGATTCACTTCAGACATTCGGCCGAATTAATGGTCCGATCAATCAAACGCACGCTGGACCAGCGTGCGTTTTCATCTTGATAAACGCTTATAATCAGTGAAACTTCGGCCATAAGTTGCCTAAATGGAAAAACTTACTTGGGCCGAATCAAGCGTGCAGAAATCGGAAATTATTTTATTTTTCGCGCATTCTGCGTGACGCCGATTATCTTTTTTCGGCCGTAACCGCGAATCGCACCGGCCCGTGCGGCAGCGCCGCCGCGCGGAGAAGACCACGCCGCCACCTGGCGTGTGACCCTGAAACGCTTAGGAAGAATTCGAAACGCAATGCCACACGTATTGATTGTCGATGACGATCCCAGTACCCGCGAGGCGCTAGCCGCGATCATCGGCGAAGACGGATTGACGACGGCCACCGCCAGCGATCTGCGCGAGGCGCGCATCCAGCTCGTGCGGCAAACGCCGGACGTCGTATTCACCGATCTCAAACTGCCCGATGGCACGGGCGTCGACCTGTTCGAGGATCTCGATCCGCGCTCGGGCGTCGAGTTCATCGTCATTACGGGACACGCGACGGTGGAATCCGCCGTCAGCGCGCTCAAGATGGGCGCCGCCGACTACCTCGTCAAGCCGATCAACATGCAGCGCGTGAAGGCCATCCTTTCGCGCCTGCCGCGCGCCGGCGACCTGAAAGCGGAAATCGGCACCTTGCGCGGCGAATTGCGCCGCATGGGCCGCTTCGGTCTGATGCTGGGCAATTCACCTGCCATGCAGACCGTCTACGACCAGGTCGGCCGCGTCGCGCCGACGGCGGCATCGGTGCTGCTCATCGGCGAGTCGGGCACCGGCAAGGAAGTCGCCGCGCAGACGCTGCACGAGCTCTCGCTGCGCCGCAAGCATTCGTTCATCGCGGTGAACTGCGGCGCGATCTCACCGAACCTGATCGAATCGGAGATGTTCGGCCACGAGCGCGGCTCGTTCACGGGCGCGGATCGGCAGCACAAGGGTTATTTCGAACGCGCGAACGGCGGCACGCTGTTCCTCGACGAAATCACGGAAATGCCGATCGAGCTTCAGGTGAAACTGCTGCGCGTGCTGGAGACGGGCATGTTCATGCGCGTCGGCACGACCAAGGAAATCGAGACGGACGTGCGCCTGATCGCCGCGACCAATCGCGATCCCGAGCAGGCCGTGCTCGAAGGCAAGCTGCGCCTCGACCTTTATCACCGTCTGAACGTGTTCCCGATCAACCTGCCGCCGCTGCGCGAGCGCGGCAAGGACGTCGAGCTGCTCGGCCAGGCGTTTCTCGACGAACTGAACGCCCGGTACAACACGAAAAAGGATTTCCCGCCCGCCGTCCGCGAGATGCTGGCGTCGTACAACTGGCCCGGCAACGTGCGCGAACTGAAGAACTACGTGCAGCGCGCGTACATCATGTCGGCGTCGGACTCGGACAGCACCGCGACCGTGCCGCTGCAGATTTCGCTTTCGAAGCCGTCGGCGGGCACGGCGGTGACGATTCCGTTCGGCACGTCGCTCGCGCAGGCCGACCGTCAGCTCATTCTGGCGACGCTCGATCAGTGCGGCGGCGTGAAGACGCGCGCGGCGGAAATCCTCGGCATCAGCCTGAAAACGCTCTATAACCGGCTCGTCGAGTACGGCGAGGATGCGAACAAGGCTGCCGTCGGCGAAGGCGGCGACATAAGCGATTCCGACAGCGAAAATTCCTGAACTTCGCGTATCTTTAGACAAATCGACGCCTGCGGCTTGTAAAACCGCAGGCGTTTTTCATTGGCAGGCGCGTTTTCTACGCCGATAATGTCTCAGAAGCGAACGTAGCCGATGTGTCTCAGGGGCATGGCCCTTGCTGCCGATCGAATGACATCCGCGCAGTCGCGCCAGTGCGTGTCGCGGATGGGAAAAGTACGATCACAAGACCGCAAGGAGCCCATCATGTCACTCAACATGTCGATCCGCGCTTCCGACGATGCCCGTTTCGAAGCTCAGACGCCGCAGCCGCCGGACCCGCCGGTGACGCCGCCGGACCAGCCGCCGCCCACGCCGATTCCGCCCGACACCAATCCGGACCCGACGCGCGAGCCGCCCGAACCGCCGTCGCAGCCGATCGGCGATCCGCCGCCTGGACCGGGCGATCAGCCGCATGTGCAATAGCGTGTCAGAACGATGTTGAACCGCAGACGTTGGACAATGCCCAGAATTCGTGCAAGGTTTGAATAAGTTTCCATCCCGGACGTAGGGATTACAACGGATGACGCAACGATGACCGGCGACACGTTCTGTCGCCGGTCGTTTTTTCTGAAGCCGCGCTCATCGCAGCGCATCGGTCCGACGCCGCCGACGTCACTATCGCGACGGCCTTCTTACCTGGAGGCATCATGAGGCATCCCGCACTTCGACGCTCCGCGCGTCATTCTTCCAAGCGCGAAGCGCGCGCCGAAGCCGCCAAGTCGGCCGGCACGCAGAGCGCGTCCGCACCTTCCGCCGAACACGATCCCGCCTCGCAGAACCGCCCCGCGCCTGGCGTACCGCCCGATGGCGAACACAATCAGGGCGGCGTGCGGCGCGAAGGAATCGACTATCAGCGCGATTTGGGCTCCGAGCAGGACTCGTGATTTCAGCCGGCGGCAGCATCCGGCAAAAGAACAAAAATTTCTACGCGGCGCGCCTTCGCCGCGTGTTTTCGTTCGTCCGTAACATCTTCATACAAACTTTCGTTTACAAAAACCAACAAAAAGGCACAGCTTTTGCATACCCTTGATCGCCAATTCGAGCATGCAACGACAACTGATGAGGTGATGCTGTAATGAGCAGATTGATCGTGGTATCGAATCGCGTCGCACCGATCCAGGAAGGCAAGCCCAGCGCGGGCGGCCTCGCGATCGGCGTTCTGGACGCGCTCAAGGAGACTGGGGGCGTGTGGTTCGGATGGAGCGGCGAGATCGTCGGCGAATCGGGCGCGCCTGTTCTGGAGAACAGCGGAAAAGTGACCTACGCGACCGTCGGCCTGACGCGCCGCGATTACGACCAGTATTACCGAGGTTTCTCGAACGCCACCCTGTGGCCGACTTTTCACTATCGCAACGACCTCTCGCGCTTCGATCGAGAGGAGTACGCGGGCTACATGCGCGTGAACGCGAGTCTTGCGGCCAAGCTGAAGACGCTGCTCAAGCCCGACGACATCATTTGGGTGCACGACTATCACATGCTCCCGTTCGCGCAGGAACTGCGCAAGCTCGGCGTCGCGAATCCGATCGGCTTCTTCCTGCATATTCCGTTTCCGGTGCCGGAGATGATGCGTACGGTTCCGCCGCATGAGGAACTGATCGCGGCGATGTGCCAGTACGACGTCGTCGGCTTTCAGACGGATGCCGACAAGCAGTCGTTCATCGATTACGTGGAACGCACGAGCCGCGGCCACTACAACGACGACGACGGCATGCTTCAGGCCTTCGGCCGCATGCTCAAGGTGGGCGCGTATCCAATCGGCATTTATCCGGACGCCATCGCCAAGGCCGCCGAGCAGTTCTCGAACCGCAAGCCGGTGAAAAGCCTGCGTGACAGCATGCGCGGCCGCAAGCTCATCATGAGCGTCGATCGTCTCGACTACTCGAAGGGTCTCGTCGAGCGCTTTCAGGCGTTCGAGCGCCTGCTGCTGAATGCGCCCGGCTGGCATGGGCGCGTGTCGCTCGTGCAGATCGCGCCGCCGACGCGCTCGGACGTGCAGACCTATCAGCGCATTCGACAGAATCTGGAAGGCGAGGCGGGGCGCATCAACGGACGTTTCGCGCAGCTCGACTGGACGCCGATCCAGTATCTCAACCGCAAATACGAGCGCAATCTGCTGATGGCGCTGTTCCGGCTCTCGCAAGTCGGCTACGTGACGCCGCTGCGCGACGGCATGAATCTCGTCGCGAAGGAATATGTCGCGTCGCAGGATCCGGCCGATCCGGGCGCGCTCGTCCTGTCGCAGTTCGCAGGCGCGGCGGACCAGTTGCCGGGCGCGCTCGTCGTCAATCCGTTCGATCTGTCGCAGATGTCCGAAGCGCTGGAGCGCGCATTGTCGATGCCGCTCGCCGAACGCCAGGCGCGTCACGCCGACATGATGGCGCCGCTGCGCGAGAATAATCTTTCGGTCTGGCGCGATTCGTTCCTGTCGGACTTGCGCAGCGTCGCGACGGCGACTTCCGTCACGGAGAAAACCGTCAAGACCGTGAAGCAGGGCGCGTCCGAAGCCAAGCGGCCGGCCGCCAAGGCCTGAACGCTCCGATTCGCCGATAGAGAAGAACCCGCGCTTCGAAAGAAGCGCGGGTTTTTTACGCGCGGAACGGGACTTGCGGATTCATCGTGGACACGAACGAAGGAGGTCATGATGAGCGGAAGCACATTGAACCCGCCCGAAGACGACGGCGCGGAATACGGCAAGGGACACGGCACCGGCGCGCTCGGCCCGAGCGACTCGTCGGATAGCGGCTCCGACGTGCAGGGCGAAAAGCGCTATCCCGGCGACATCGAGGACGAGCTCGACGCCCACGCGCTCGGGCAGTCCGAGGCGGAGCTGAACAGCGATACGGACCGCTTCGGCACGGGCGAGGCGGCATCGGCGGATGGCGACAACAATCTGGAAGCCGATGCCGACATCCTGCCCGACGAAATCGAGGACGAAACGCGCGATCTCCCCGACGAGGACGCCGACCCCGCAGCCGATCGATCCTGACACGCATCGGCTGAGGCACACTGCAAGCGGCGCGCTCCGGACGGAGCGCGCCGCTTTTTACACGCGCTTCGCATCGCGGGGCTAACATCGTCGGATTGCTCCCAGTCACGCTCACGATGGATCAGGACGTCTCCGCCACACAATCCGCGCCCGTCGCATCGGGCCGCACGTCGCGCTTCGGCTGGCTTTCGTGGATCGTCGATCCCGTCATGCAATGGTCGCAGGACCACTGCCTGATGTTCTCGGCGGCGATCGCGTTCTTCGCCGCGTTCTCGCTTGCGCCGACACTCGTCATCGTGATCGCGGTGGCGAGCGTCTTCTTCGGCGCCGATGCCGTGCAAGGCAGGCTCTTCGACGAAATCAGCGGCGTCGTCGGCGTCGATGCGGCGCACGCGCTGGAAGCGATCGTCGCGAACGCGTGGCACGCGGACATCGCGCGCAGCACGGCGATCCTGTCGCTCGCGGGCGTGCTGATCGGCGCATCGGCGACATTCTCGTCGCTGCACAGCGCGCTCAACGTCATCTGGCCGACGCCCGCCGTGAGCACGCGCGAAAGCATCGTCACGCTGCTGCGCGTGCGGCTGATGTCGTTCGGGCTCGTGGTCGGTTCGGGTTTGCTGGTCGCGGTGCTGCTCGTGCTCGACGCGCTCGTCGAGTTGCTCGGACATTGGGTGCTGGGCGATGGCAGTCCGTTCGTCGTGCTCTCGGGGCTGACGCGACGCGCGATATCGCTCGGCGTGCTGATGATCGCCTTCACCGTGCTGCTCAAATTCCTGCCGACGACGCGCATGCTCTGGCGCGATGCCGCGCTCGGCGCCGCCGCCGCCGCGATGCTTTTCGAAGCCGGCAAGCGCCTCTTCGCGTTCTATCTCGCGCACGCGGGCACGGCGAACATGTTCGGCGCGGCCGGTTCGCTCGCGATCATCCTCATGTGGCTGTACTACTCGGCGGCGGTGTTTCTGCTAGGCGCGGAGCTAGCGGCGACGGCGGCGAGGAAGCGCACGCATCGCGCATCGGGCTGGCGTTGAGCATCAATGAAAGAGGCCGTCCGCGAAGGGACGGCCTCTTCAGCAGTTACCCGCTGTGATGCGTGAAACGGCTTACGCCTGACGACGCAATTCCGCAGGCGGCACCTTCATCAGATGGCGATACTTCGCTACCGTCCGGCGCGCGACGATCACGCCCTGATCGGCGAGCATCTTCGCGAGACTCACGTCGGAGAGCGGATCGCGCGTGTTCTCCTTCGAAATCATTTCCTTGAGCAGCGCGCGCACGGCCGCGGCCGAACACGTGCCGCCGCTTTCCGTCGACAGCTCGCGCGGGAAGAAGTGCTTGAACTCGAAGATGCCGCGTGGCGTCGCCATGTACTTGTTGCCCGTCGCGCGCGAGATGGTCGATTCGTGCAGGCCGAGTTCATCGGCGACATCGCGCAGCACGAGCGGCTTCAGCGCAATTTCGCCGTAATCGAAGAACGCCTTCTGATGCGACACGATGCATTCGGCCACGCGCTGAATCGTCGTGAAGCGCTGCTGCGCGTTGCGAATCAGCCAGCGCGCTTCCTGCAACTGCTGCGCGAGCGGCGAACGGCTCGCGCCGGCCGACTGCGCGAACAGTTCCGCGTACATCCGATGGATGCGCGCACGCGGCAACACCGCCGGATTGATCGTCACGACCCACTGCTTTTTCACCTGACGCACGATGACGTCGGGCACGACGTAGTTGTCCTCGCTCGACCCGTAGTTCTCGCCCGGTTTCGGATCGAGGCGGCGTACGAGCGCGCACGCGATGCGCAGTTCATCCGCGCTGCAGCCGATCTTCTTCTGCAGTTCCGCCTGCTCGCGGCGCGCGAGGCGCTCCAGATGATGCGCGACGATTTCCATCGCAACGGCGCGGCCCGGCGTGTCCTCGTCGAGCGCCTGGAGTTGGAGCGTCAGGCATTCCGAGAGATTGCGCGCGCCGACGCCCGGCTTGTCGAGCGATTGCACGAGCTTCAGCGCGATGTTGAGTTCGTCCTCGTGAAGCGCGGGTTCGATCTCCACGACATTCGCGAGGTCGCTCAAGTCCTGCCGCAGATAGCCGTCGTCATCGAGCGCTTCGATGATGAGCTGCGCGATGGCGCGATCGCGTTCGTTCAATTGATAAAGGCGCAGCGCGTCGTGGAGCGTTTCGTGCAACGAAGGTTCGATGCGAACCCAGTCGGCGGGATCGGAGCCTTCGCCGTCGCCGTTGTTGCGCGACGCGCCGCGGCCGAACGGATCGGACGAGAATTCGCTGACGGAATCGTCGCGCGAGCCGGAATCCACGTTCGATTCGGCTTCCATGCTCGCTTCGGGCGCGAGCGGCGTCTCGGTGGCGTTGTCGGATGTGGTCGACAGGGTCGAGTCGGACATCGAGCTGCCGTTGTCGGCGCCGAGCGCGTTGTCCTCGGTCTGGGACTCGTCGTATTCGAGAAAGGGGTTGGTATCCAGTGCGTTTCGCAGTTCCTGCTGGAACTCGAGCGACGAGAGTTGCAGAAGGCGAACCGACTGTTGAAGGCGCGGCGTGAGTGCGAGCGTTTGCTTCGCGCGTAGTTCGAGTGTAGGCGGCATTGCTTGCTAATCCTCGATTGTTCCAGACGTGATGGGCAGGTTTGCGACTAATAAAGCAACAGCCATGCCATCGAACGTTAAGGTCGTGCAGGGACTACGTTTTTCCTCACCGGCACCCTTCTTTTGAAGCCTTTCCAAGGCCGCTTTCACGCAGTTTTTACACGCGCTCAGACAAAACCGCTGCGGGATTCAGGCGCGTCGCGTTGCGCGCGGGCAAGCCTTCCGATGAACGGCGAAGATTTGTTCGCCTACGCACTCAGGCCTTGCCGCGCGGGGCATTCAGGACACTTCGGCGTCGGTCGGCTCGCGCGGCCGCCGGATCTGGCACGCAAGTTGCGGATCGAAGTTCACGATCCGCGTGCTACGGCGCGGACGTCATCGAAGAGCCGCGTCTAGCACGGAATGCGTGAACGCGGCGTCAGACCAAAATCGAAAAAAGGGAGTATCGACATGAAGACGACTCAAATCCTGAAGGCAGCCGGCGGTATCGCGTGCGTGGTGTTCGCGCTCAACGTCGGCGCACAGACCAACGCAGCGTCGTCGACGAGCGGTTCCGGCACGTCGATGGGCCAGAAGGTCGACGACAGCGCGATCACCACCAAAGTGAAGGCCGAACTGCTCGGCGCGAAGAACGTCAAGTCCACGCATATCCACGTCAAGACGCACGCGGGCGTCGTCTCCCTGACGGGCACGGTGCCGTCGGCGGAAGACAAGACCGCCGCCGAAGAAGTCGTCTCGAACGTCTCGGGTGTTGCTTCCGTGAAGAACCATCTTAAAATTGCCGCCAAGTAATGGCATAGTTCGTATGCCCGGCTTCGCCTCGGCGGGCCGCGGTTGAGTGCCAGCAGTACCGGAACCCGCGCGGGTTCGACGATTCGCCGCAAAAGGCGATGACTCGGACGAAGCGCGGGTTCTCGCTTGGAGGCATCGGTTCACGTTTTCGTCGTCCGGTGCTTCAGTCGCAAGTTCTCGCAAGACGCTTCACCAGTGCGCAGCACCTCGCAGCACTTCGAAACTCAAAAACGAGACGGCCGTTCAGGTCGACACTCAAACAGGCGGCTCACGAATGCGCAGTAGCCCGGCGTTCAGAGGCCCCGGCAAAAAGGAGCTCTTCATGAAGACGAAAAAGATGGCATTGATCGGCGCGCTCGCGCTGGCATTCTCGACGACGGCATTCGCCCAGGCAGCCTCCGATGCGGCAGCCTCGGCGCCGGTGGCGAAGAAGCAGAAGGGCACCAATCTGCATCAGCAGAACAAGGCACACAAGCTGCACGGCGCATCCGCAGCGGCAGCGGCTTCGGCGCTCGGCACCAATGACAAGGGTCAGCCGCAGTAACCCGCGTCGTACTGTCGCTTGACGAACAAACGGCCGCTTCGTGCGGCCGTTTGCTTTCGAAGCGGCCCGGAAAGCCGGGCCGCGTGCTTCACCGCGTCAGCATCAGGACTTCGCGGCTGCGTATTGATCGCGCAGATCGCGGATGCGGTCGTGGTTCTCCAGCACGCCCTGATACTGGCGCTCCACCACGGCGCGGACATCGGCGGGCAGGTCCTTGTCGAGCGCCTCGCGATAATTCTTCTTCGCTGCATCCTCGCCGCGCTCGCATTCGGCGAGGATCGCGTGATCGCTATGGCCGGTTACGGCCGACTTCACGTCGACCCAGCCGCGATGCAGCGCGCCCGACACCGATCCGCCGGTTTCGGGCTTGCCGCCCAGGCGTGCAACGATGTCCTGCAATTCGCGCGCGCCCTCGGCGCACTTTTGCGCGCGATTCTGAAACAGCAGCTTGAGGCTTGAATCACGCGTATCCTCGGCGGCCTTGAGAAAACCCTTTTCGCCGTCCTTCGAGGTTTCGACCAGATCGTTGAGTACCGATACGACATTCGTGCTCATATGAGACCTCCTTTTCGTTAGGACATTGCCACTGCGCAACCCCTGCGGGATGCGGCTCGCGGATTCATGACGCACGCGGCGTGCCCGATCGCGGGCCGCGCGGCATACGCCTTGCTGCCGTCACCGCACTACAGCGCGCGACCGGTTCGGGACGTGCGCGCGACAAGGCAACAGGAGAACGCAGTGAAATTTTTCAACCGGCTCGCGCATCGCGAGTTTCTGGTGCTGGCGGCTGTCGCCGCATCGGCGCTGACCTTGCATGTCCGACAAGAAAGCATCGACGCGCACGCGCGCTCGACACACGTTTCGCGCGCGGAATACGGACGCATCTGCGAGCCGCCCGTCGCACATGCGGAGAAGGGGCGCGTGCTGCCGGCCGACTGCGCCATTCCCGCCAACGTGCAGCCGAATCGGCCGAACGCGCCCTGGGTCTAGCACAGACGAAAACGCCCGCGCGAAGCGGGCGTTTCATCGATACGGCGCGAAACTACGATCACACGCGCGATTGCGCGAACTCGCCAGCCGGTTGCGGCGGCTTCAGCGGATCGAAGTCGCTCCAGCGGCCTTGTTGCCAGCGGCCCGACGCGCGTTCGATGTCCATTCCGCCTGCTTCACGCAATACCGCCGCGGCCTGATCGTGCGTTTCCGGCGAAACGTGCACGGCCACCAGCACGCCCGCATGACGCGCGGGCTCTTCCGCTTGCGCCGCGCCGTGCGGCTTCTTCTTCGTATGCGACATCGCGCCGACGAGCGATCCGACGTACGCGCCGACGCCCGCCGCGATCACCGAAACCAGCAGCGGCGCCTTGAAGACGGCGAAGATGGCGGCGCCGATGACCGCGCCGACCACCGCGCCGATCGTCACGCCCTTGCCGGCGCCCTTGGGCGCGCCGCTCGCACCCGCATCGGTGCCGACATCGCCGCCGATCGGATGGCGTGCGTGCTGGCCGCTCGGATTGACGAAGAAAAGCGTCACGTCTTCTTCCAGGAAGCCGCGCGCAAAGAGCTTCTGCGCTGCCGTTTCGGCCGCGCGAAAAGTCTGAAATCGGCCCGCAATGATCAGGGACATGTTCCCTCCTTGTTGGCTTGGGTTTTGGGAATGCGTCGTTCAGACGGCAAGGCCGCTCACTCCGGCTCCAGGCCGGCGACGCGGAACAATCCGCTCCTCAGCACGGCGGGCTGGCCGCCGTTGTCGTCGAGCACTTCGGCGCACACCGCGCGGATGCGCGACGCGCCTTGTTCGAACGCGGCGAGCAGATCGTCCTCGCGCGGCGATTTCGCGCCGAAGTGATCTTCGAGGGCTTCGGCGGTGATCGAGCAGACGACCGGCTCGCCGTCGATGAGCGCGGCGAAGTGAATCGCGAGATCGTCGCCGTCGTAGACAGGCGGTTCGTCGGCAAACGTGATGTGCATGGTCGAGTCCTCATAAGCGGGACGGGAAACGGAACGCAAGGCGGCGCGACCGGCGACGTGCGCGATCCTCATGACGCCGCCTTCGCTTTTGCGAGCTGCTGCGCCATCTCGTAGTGATGGCTGATGATCGGCAACGCCTTGGTCGCCGCGGCTTTCAGCGCGGTGTCGTTGCCGGTTTCGCTCTCTTTTCTGAACAGTTCGACGGCCTTTTGATGCCCGCCCACGGCCACCTTTTCAATATAGGCCTTGTCGAACTCGGCACCCTGGAGATTTTGCAGGCTGCCGATCACGGCGGTATCGGCGGCGGGCGGCGCGGTGATGCCGTGACGCTTCGCGAGCACGTCGAGATTGCGCGCGAGCTTCGTGTGATCGACGATCATTCGCTGTGCGAACTCCCGCACCTGCCGGTCGCTCGCATGCGTGAGCGCGAGCTTGCTCGCCGTGAGTTCGGTTGCGCCCGCCTGACCCGCGTCCTGCAGGAATTGCTGATCGATGGGCGAGAGCTTCTCGCTTGGCGTCTGTGCCTGCGCGAGCGGCGCGAAAGCAGCGGCGAGCGACAGCACGATCGCGCGCGTCACGGATGGAAAGTATCTCGGCATCGGCGAGCCTCCGATAAACATGCGCTCAGGCGCGCGCCTTGCCGAGCGCGTCGATCAGCGCCTTGTTGAACGCCGGAATATCGTCGGGCTTGCGGCTCGTGATGAGATTGCCGTCGATCTGCACTTCCTGATCGACCCACGTTCCGCCCGCGTTGCGCACGTCGTCCTGCAGGCTCGGCCAGCTCGTCATCGTGCGGCCCGCGACGATGCCAGCCGAGATCGGCAGCCAGCCGCCGTGGCAGATCACTGCGATCGGCTTCTTCGCGCGGTCGGCGTCCTTGACGAAGGCTTGCGCTTTCGCGTCGAGACGGATCGCGTCGCCGTTGACGACGCCGCCCGGCAGGACGATAGCGTCGTAGTCGGCGGGATTGGCGGCGTCGAAGGTCACGTCGACATCGACCTTGTCGCCCTTGTCGACATGCTTGAAGCCCTGAATCTGACCGGCTTTCTGCGATATGACGTCCACCTGCGCGCCCGCTTCCTTGAGCGCGCGTTGCGGTTCCACGAGTTCGGCCTGCTCGAAGCCGTCGACGGCGAGAATCGCGACCTTGCAACCGTTGAGGGAATTGGCCATGAACACACTCCTTATTGCTGATTTCGACTCTTCCGCGCGTGCGGAATCCATGGTCGAAGTTCAGCAAAGGCTGTGCCCAGCGGAACGGCCGGGCGGCCTTGAGCGGGAAGGGCGGATCAGGCGGGCTCGACGCTGCGTTTGCCCATCAGACGCAGCACGCTGACGACCGCTGCGGCAGCCGCGAACACGGCTGCGACGCCGAGCGCGATCACCGGGCCTTGCTTGGGCGCGACGCCGAAGATCAGCGCGACGAGCGCGGCACCGAGCGTCTGACCGGTGAGGCGCGCGGTGCCGAGCATGCCGCTCGCGCCGCCGCTGCGATGACGCGGCGCGGAGGCGAGCATCTGACGATTGTTCGGCGACTGGAACAGCCCGAAGCCGAGCCCGCACACGGCCATGCGCCATGCGACGTCGAGGGCCGTCGGATGCGCGCCGACGCTCGCGAGCAGCACGAGTCCGACGGTCAGTATCGCGAGACCGATGCCGCCGAGCAGGCCGGCCGAATACCGGTCCGCGAGCACGCCCGCGAGCGGCGCGACGAACACGATCACGAGCGGCCACGGCGTCATCAGAAACCCGGTCTCGACCTGGCCCATGCCGAAATTGTTCTGCAAAAGGAACGGCAGCGAAACGAACGCGAGCATCTGCGCGCAGAACGAACACACCGACGCGCCGACCGACAGCGCGAACACCGGAATGCGCAGCAGATCGACGGGCAGAAGCGGCGCGCTTTGCGTCAGTTGCCGCTTGACGAAGAAATAGCCGATGACCGCCGTCGCGATGAATTCGGCGACGAGATACGGCCGATGCTCGCCGTGCCCGATGCCGTCGACGGCAACGATCGCGAGGCCGAAAAAGAGCGCGTTCATGATCGCGCTGATGTAGTCGTACGGCTGCCGATGCCCCGGCGTGCGCGGCATCGCGTTCCAGCCGATGGCGAACGCCGCGACGCCGATCGGCACGTTGATCGCGAAGAGCCACGGCCACGTCGCGACCGAAAGCACGCCGGACGCGACGGTCGGCCCGATCACCGACGAGATCGCCACGACCGTCGCGTTGATCGACACGCCGCGACCGAGCTGATCCTGCGGATAGATGATGCGCACCAGCGCCGTGTTCACGCTCATGATGCCTGCCGCGCCGAAGCCCTGGACGACGCGCGCGATGGTGAGCGCAGCGAGCGACCCCGACAGCGCGCACGCGAGCGACGACAGCGTGAAGAGCGCGAGCCCCGTCATGTACACGCGCCGGTAGCCGATGCGGTCGCCGAGCGAGGCGAGCGGCAGCAGCGATATGGTGATCGTGAGCTGATACGCATTGACGATCCAGACGGAGTCGGCGGGAGACGCGTTCAGATTGCGCGCGATGGTCGGCAGCGCGACGTTGGCGATGGCGCCGTCGAGCACCGCGAGCGTGATGCCGAGCGCGACGACGGCAATGGCCCAGTATCGCTGGGGCAGCGGCAGACCTTTATCGGAGTCCATCGATGGGCGGGAAGTGGCGGGCGGCGCATCGTGTGTCGCGCCGTTTTTTCGAATGGCCAGGACGAAGACGCCGCCACGCGGGGCCGCGTCTTCGCCCGCGTGCTTACTTCAGTTCGTAGAGGCCGGTGTAAGTTGCCGAATCGATCTCGTTGAGATGCGTCATGAAGCGCGCGACGGCATTGGTCACGTTGCCATCGAGCGGCAGGCTTTCCGCCGAGAGCGCGTGGATGCGAAAGATGTAGCGATGCGGCTTGTCGCCACGCGGCGGCGCCGCGCCGCCGAAGCCGACCGTGCCGTAGTCGTTGCGCAACTGCAGCGCGCCTGGCGGCAGCAGGCTGCCGTCGGCCTTGCCGGCGTTGCGCGGCAGCGAGCGCACGTCGGGCGGAATGTTGACGACGATCCAGTGCCAGAAGCCGCTGCCGGTCGGCGCGTCGGGATCGTAGACGGTGAGCGCGAGACTGCGCGTTTCGGCGGGCGGATCTTCCCATTGCAGCGCCGGCGATACGTTCTCGCCCGAGCCGCCGAAGGCCTGCTGGTCGAATTCCTGCGCGCGCGTCATGAAGCCGTTCGCCGGAAATTCGTCGGACCAGATGCGGAAATCAGCCATGAGAGTCGAGCCTCCTTCTTATAGCGATGTGGATGGATGCGGCACGGCGCATCGGACTGCGTGGCGCCGCGAGCCTCGCGTGAGCCGGTGCAGCAAACGTGCCCGAGGCGGCAAGGACGAAGCCAGTCGAGTGTAGCATCCGCCCCCGATATCCCGCATGAGCGCGAATGCCGCTGGACGGAATGCGCGAAGACGGCCGGAAGCGGGCGATCGAGCCCTCGAAATATGACGCGCGTTACAATAATGAGATGAATTCAGCCGGCGCGAGCCGAAAGGACGACCATGCCAAACGACCCGCGCCGCGCTGCCGGTCAATTCGTGCCGGCGAGCATGCCGGCGGACGACGCCGACATGTTCGAGCTCGCGCCCGTTTCGCTCTGGCTCGAAGATTTCAGCGCCGTGCGCGAGCAGTTCGAACGCTGGCGCGCGGCGGGCGTCGCCGATCTGCGGTCGTTTCTCGCGGAGAATCCCGGGCGTATCGCGGAGTGCTCGTCGCGCATTCGGGTCGTGAAGGTCAACCGGCGCACGCTGTCGCTCTTTCACGCGAAGGATGTCGATCATCTCGTGCAGAACCTCGATCGCGTGTTCCGCGACGACATGCTCACCACGCACGTCGACGAACTCGAGCAACTCTGGGCGGGTCAATCGCGCTTCGTCAGTCAGACGGTCAACTACACGCTCGACGGCAAGCGTCTCGACGTGCTGCTCAAGGCGGTCGTGCTGCCGGGACACGAGGACACATGGAGCCGCGTGCTCGTCACGATCGAAGACATCACCGAGCTCGAAGCGATGCGCCGCAGCGCCGCCGCAAGCGAGCTCTATGCACGCGGGCTCTTCGAGCATTCGCCGGTGTCGCTGTGGGTCGAGGATTTCAGTTCCGTCAAGTCGTTGCTGGACGATGTGCGCGAGCGCGGCATCGTCGACTTTCGCACTTTCACGAACGTGCACCCGGAGTTCGTCGAGCGCTGCATGCAGGAGATTCACGTTCTCGACGTCAATCAGCACACGCTGCGGATGTTCGCCGCGCCCGACAAGGCGACGCTGCTCGCGCGCCTGTCCGATGTGTTCCGCGACGACATGCAACAGTACTTTCAGGAACAGCTCATCGATTTGTGGGACGGCAAGCTCTTCCAGCAGCGCGAAGTGCTGAACTATTCGCTCGAAGGCCACGAGGTGCACGTGCATCTGCAGTTCTCGGTGTTTCCGGGGCACGAGGCGCGCTGGGATCTCGTGCTCGTCGCGCTGACGGATATCACCGCGCGCAAGAAGGCCGAGGCGTATCTGGAGTTTCTCGGCAAGCACGACGTGCTCACGAAGCTCAAGAATCGCTCGTTCTATATCGATGAGATCAATCGTCTCGAACGCAAAGGCCCGTTCCCGGTGACGGCGATCGCCATCGACGTGAATGGCCTTAAGGCCGTCAACGATCAACTCGGCCACGCCGCCGGCGATGCGCTTCTGCGGCGCGCCGGCGAAGTGCTCGCCAAGGCGGTGGAGAAGCCGTTCCAGGCGGCGCGCATCGGCGGCGACGAGTTCATGGTGCTCTTGCCGGGCACCGACGAACGCGGCGGCGAGACGGTCATCGAGAGCATTCGCCAGTTGCTCGAAGTGAACAATCAGTTCTATTCGGGCAATCCGCTTTCCTTCGCGACGGGCGCGGCCACCGCGCACGAAGGCGAGCGTCTCGAACCGATGCTGCAACGCGCCGATGCCGCGATGTACGCGGAAAAACGCGCGCATTACGACGGCGCGAGCGAGTGATCACTGCGACTGTGCGACTTCGTCGATGCCGCGGCTGAGTGCCGGACACGCTTCGCCGATCTGCTTCTTGTACTCGGCGGGATTGCTCGTCTTCAGCTTGTCGAAGCGATCGACGGTCGGTTGCGCCTGCGCAAGGCCGAGCTTCCATTCGCCATCGAAATCGGGTGCGTCGGGATAGCTTGTCCGCACGACGTTCTTGAAGCGCGCGACCTTGGCGGCGTCGATATGACAGACATCCGCCGCGCCCCGAGCGATGTTCGCGCTCGTCATCACGCCTTCCGCAGCCGCCAGTTCCTTCGATGACGGATGGCCCGGCGGCATCGCGGTCTGCGCCATCGCACACAGGCACCATGTGGTCAGAACGGCGGGAACGAGTAGGGTCGAGCGCTTCGTCGGCATGTGATTTTTCGCTTTGTTCGTGGGGTCAAAAAATTATAGGTGAAGCCCTCCGTGCGCAACGTCTGTTATGGCGAGGATGCGTCAATATCGCGTGCTAGAATCGATTTTCAACGCCGTTCTCAGACAGAAAAATGAAAAAAGGAAGCAAGGCCGCTAGCGCCGCGCCCTCGTCGACCACGGAGCAGGGGCGGCGCAAGTACGATCCTGAGGAGACCAAGCGGAACATTCTCGACATCGCCACGCAGGAGTTCTCGGCGATGGGACTCGCGGGCGCGCGCGTCGATGCCATCGCGGAGCGCACCAACACCACGAAGCGCATGCTGTATTACTACTTCGGCAGCAAGGAAGGGCTGTACGAAGCGGTATTGGAGCAGGTCTATGGCGATATCCGCGCGCTCGAACAGGAATTGCAGCTCGCGGAAATGGAGCCGGAGGAAGCGCTGCGCGAATTCGTCGGCTTCACGTTCGACTATCACGACAAGCATCGCGATTTCGTGCGGCTCGTGACAATCGAAAACATCCACGGCGCGAAGTACATCGAACAATCGAAGACCTTCAAGGCGCGCAATTCGACGGTCGTGAAGACGATCGAAGATCTCATCGCGCGTGGCGTCGCTGCCGGCAAGTTTCGCGAAGACGTCGATCCGATCGACCTGCATCTGATGATCAGCTCGTTCTGCTTTCATCGCGTGGCGAACCGTCATACCTGGGGCGCGGCGTTCGGGCGCGATCCGTCGGGCGCGCGCTCGCGTGCGCGTCATCGCGAGATGATCGTCGATGCGGTGCTGCGGTTCATGCGGCGCGACGGCTGATTTCCCCGCGCGCAAAGCAAAACGGCGACGCTCTCGCGAGGTCGCCGTTTTTTCATTGCTGCCGATGCATCAGCGTTCCAGCAGGCTCTGGAAGTGCGCGAACATGCGCTCGGCATCCGGCTCCAGCCCGGTGAAGATGCGCAACGCATCGACCGCCTGACACACCGCCATCCCGCCGCCGCTCACCGTGCGGCAGCCGAGCGCCTTCGCCACTTTCAGCAGCTCGGTTTCGAGCGGGAAGTACACGATTTCCGCGACCCACAGTTCCTTGTGCAGATACTCGGCCGGCAACGGCAGGCCGGGCAGTTTCGCCATGCCGGTCGGCGTCGCGTGGATGAGGCCGCTCGCGCCGGCGAGCGTGTCGCGCAAGTCGCCGCCGCTTTTCACGACGCGATCCGGAAAGCGCGCCGCGAGCTCGGCGGCGAGCGAAGCCGCGCGGGCGTCGTCGGAATCGAAGAGCGTGAGTTCGCGCGCGCCCATCGTGAGCGCCGCGTGCGCGACGGCCGCGCCCGCGCCGCCCGCGCCCAGTTGCACGACGCGTTCGAGCGGCGCGTCCGGCAGACCGCGCTGAAACGCGCGCGCGAAGCCCGACCAGTCCGTGTTGTAGCCGATGCGCTTGCCGTCCTTCAGCACGACGGTGTTGACCGCGCCGAGCGCGCGCGCGTCGGGATCGAGGTCATCGAGCAACGGGATCACGCTTTGCTTGCACGGATACGTGATGTTCAGGCCGTCGTAACCCATGCGCTCGGCGGCATCGAGCAGATCGGGCAGGGCGGACGGCTCCAGTTCCAGCGCTTGCAGGTCGATGCGCCGGTAGACGTA
This sequence comes from Caballeronia sp. NCF2, assembly GCF_023631205.1. Lineage (NCBI taxonomy): Bacteria > Pseudomonadati > Pseudomonadota > Betaproteobacteria > Burkholderiales > Burkholderiaceae > Caballeronia > Caballeronia sp. NCF2. The sequence continues at coordinate 235,774 of NZ_JALQDN010000006.1, forward strand.
ATTGAGTCCGAGGTTGCTGCCTTCCTTTTCGTGCATGGCGGGGGTGAGCGAGCCGCCGATGCCCGATCCGATCAGGCCGATGAGATACGAAGTCTTGTTGGTCATGCGAGCGCTCCGGCATGGATGAGCACTGCATGCTGCAGTGCGAGATGAATACGTCGCAGTGTGAACGCCCGCGCGAGGCTTGTCGGTTCGTGTTTCCACTGATTTGTACGGTCTAGTTAGTTTGTTATTATCTCGCAGAATGACATGGATTGCGCGCGTTCGCCATGCGGACGTCCTACACTGGAAGGCACCGCTCGATCCATCCCGCATTCACTGAATTGCAACGAGGAGGCAGCGATGCTGCGTTCGATCCGCACTTCCATCGCGACGGTTTCCATCAGCGGCACGCTTCCCGAGAAGCTGCACGCTATCAAGGCCGCCGGGTTTGACGGCGTCGAGATCTTCGAGAACGACCTGCTGTATTTCGACGGCACGCCCGCCGACGTGCGCCGCATGTGCGCGGATCTCGGCCTCGAGATCTATCTGTTTCAGCCGTTCCGCGATTTCGACGGCGTGAGCGCCGAGCGTCTCGCGCGCAACGTCGAGCGCGCGAAGCGCAAGTTCGAGCTGATGCACGAGCTCGGCACAGACCGCATTCTCGTCTGCAGCAACGTGTCGCCGGATACGATTCGCGACGACGCGCTCATCGTCGACCAGCTCGGCGTGCTCGCCAAAATCGCGGAAGAAGCGGGGGTGATCGTCGCGTACGAAGCGCTCGCGTGGGGCCGCTACGTCAACTCGTACAAGCACGCGTGGAAACTCGTCGATGCCGTGAATCATCCGAGTCTCGGCCTCGCGCTCGATACGTTCCACACGCTGTCGATCCGCGATTCCGTCGACGAGATCGCGTCGATTCCGGGCGAGCGCATCGCGTTCGTGCAAATCGCCGATGCGCCCATTCTCGCGATGGACGTGCTCGAATGGAGCCGTCACTATCGGTGCTTTCCGGGGCAAGGCGCGTTCGATGTCGCACGCTTCACCGCGCGCGTGCTGGAAGCGGGCTACAAGGGGCCGCTGTCGCTCGAAATCTTCAACGACGGCTTTCGCGCCGCGCCGACCGCGATCACGGCGGCGGACGGCTATCGCTCGCTGCGCTTTCTGGAAGAGCAGACGCGCGAGCTGCTGGTTTCCGAAGGCAAGGCCGTGCCGCCGGAGCTGTTCAATCCGCCCGCGCCGCCCGAGCACATCGGCTTTCAGTTCCTCGAATTCGCCGTCGACGATTCGACGCGCGAGCATCTGTCGCAATGGCTCGGACGGCTCGGCTTCAGGCTCGCGGGCAAGCATCGCTCGAAGGATGTCGCGCTGTATCGGCATGGCGCGGGTTCGATCGTGCTGAACGCCGAGGCCGATTCCTTCGCGAGCGCGTTCTTCCAGAAGCACGGCTTGTCGCTGTGCGCGTCGGCGTTTCACGTCGATGACGCGAAGCAGGCGTTCGAGCGCGCCGCCGCGTATGGCTCGCAGCCGTTCTCGGGGCGCGTCGGTCCGAACGAGCGCGTGGTGCCGGGCGTGCAGTCGCCCGACGGCAGCCTCGACTATTTCGTCGACGAAGCGAAAGGCGGCCCGACGTTGTGGGAATCGGATTTCATCCTGACGGACATCGACGGGCCGTACGAAGTCGGGCCGCTGTCGCGCATCGATCACGTGTGCCTGTCGCTTCCCGCCGATGCGCTCGATACCTGGGTGCTTTTCTTTCGCAGCGCGTTCGGTTTCGAGACCGAGCCCGCCGTGCTCGTGCCCGATCCGTACGGGCTCGTGCGCAGCCGCGCGGTGCGAAGCCGCGATGGTTCGGTGCGAATCGCGCTGAATGCGTCGATGGATCGCTATACGGCGGTGTCGGAGTCGCTGTCGACGTATCGGGGCTCGGGTCTGAATCACGTCGCGTTCAGCACGCCCGATATCTTCGACGCGATTCCGCGCCTCGAAGCCGATGGCGTCAAATTCCTGCGAATCCCGCGCAACTACTACGACGACCTTGTCGCGCGTTTCGGCCTGCCCGACGAGCAGATCGATCAGATGCGCGAGCACAATATCCTCTACGACCGCGACGAGCGCGGTGGCGAGTTCTTCCATGCGTACACGGAGCAGCTCGATCAGCGCTTCTTCCTCGAAGTGATCGAGCGGCGCGGCGGCTACGACGGCTACGGCGCGGCCAACGCGGCGGTGCGGCTCGCCGCGCACGCGCAACAGCGCGCGCGTCAGTCGGCCTGAAGACGCTCAGGCGCTTGCGGTTTTTCCGCTGCCCGCGGCGAGTTCGCGCTCGCGCCTGAGTTCTTCTTCGCGGGCGCGGACGGCGGCCTCGAACGCGTCGATGTGCAGAAACAGCCGATGCACGGTCTGGATCTGCGTATGAGAGAGATGTGACCGACGCGTGATCGATGCGAGCCGCTCGCGCCAGTACGAAGGCGGCAGCAGCGGGCCGCCGAGATCGCACGACAATGAACGACGCAGCACCAGTTCGAGGTGCGTCAGGTCTTGGTCTGCCAGCAACGCCGAAAACGCGCCCTGCGGCTTTGTATCGGGAAATGGGTCCATTACTCCGATGGCGGCGCGATCAGGCGGAACTTGATAGGTGCAAACCCTGGTTTTCGCCGATTTTTCGGATACGCGGCGAACGAAAGCGTTTGCTATACTCTGCGCTCGCTTCGCCGACGCTGTCGGCCCTGCGCGGTCCGCTCCCCGTAGTTCAATGGATAGAACGAGTGCCTCCTAAGCGCTAGATGCAGGTTCGATTCCTGCCGGGGGGACCACGATTCCCGCACGCCGTTTTTCCCCCCTTCTTTTTCTTCGCCGTATCCGGTCCGCATTGGACCGCGCGCGCTTTCCCGTCGATAATGCGTCCACTCCGGTCACGCCATCACGGCTCGCGCGCTCATGACGGAAATTCAATCCGCGGTGCTCGTCTTCGTTCTCCTTCTGGCCAGCACGGGCATCGGCGCGATCGTGCGGCCGCTTCTGCCCGAGGAACACAAGGCGCAGGAGACGGTGCAACTGGTCCAGTTGCTCGTCGGCATGCTGGTCACGTTCGCGGCGCTCGTGCTCGGCCTTCTGACCGCATCGGCGAAAACGGTTTTCGACACGACCAACAACGACATGCGCAGCTACGCGTCCTCGATCATCGAACTCGATCGCACGATGCGCGACTACGGCGCCGAACTCGGTCACGCGCGGCAACTCCTGCGCAAATACACGGCGGCGGCGGTGGCGAGCACGTGGCCGAGCGAGCCGCGGCCGCCCGGCGAATATCCGGCGGTCGAGGCACCGAACAAGAACGACAGTCTCGCGAGCAGCACGCTCGGCGCCATGCTGAGCGAGGCGCAGCGCGAAGTGCGCTTGCTGGTTCCGCGCGATGACTATCATCGCCAGCTCGCGGTCGAAGCCGCCGCGCGCTTCGAGCAGCTGATCGCGCTGCGCTGGAAGCTGATCGAGGAGGCGCACGGATCGATTTCGTATCCGTTCGACCGGATTCTCGTCGGCTGGCTGCTCATCATCTTTCTGTGCTTCGGGCTGATCGCGCCGCGCAACGCGCTCTCGCTCGTGACGATCATGCTCGGCGCGCTGTCGATCGCGTCGGCGGTGCTCGTGATCCTCGATCTCGATACGCCGTTCACCGGGCCGATCATGGTCGGCAGCCAGCCGATGCGCGACGCGCTCTCCTACGAATCCCGCTGATGCTCTACGACGATCCGCGCCTCGTCGCGCTCTACGACGTCCTCAATCCGTTCGCCGCCGACACGGCGTTTTATCTCGCGCTGGCGCAATCGGCGCGGCACGTCGTCGATCTGGGTTGCGGCACGGGGTTGCTGGCTTGCGAGCTGGCCAAGCGCGGCCATCGCGTGACGGGCATCGATCCGTCGCCGCAGATGCTGCACGTCGCGCGCTCGCGTCCCGACGGCGACGAGGTGACGTGGATCGAAGGCGACGCGAGCGCGCTGCCGTTCGTCGGCGCGGCCGATCTGCTCGTGATGACGGGCCACGTCGCGCAAGTCTTTCTCGACGATGACGCGTTTCTCGCGACGCTCAAAGCCGCGCGCCGGGCGATCCGGCCGGGCGGCGCGATCGCGTTCGAGAGCCGCCATCCGGCGGCGCGCGCGTGGGACAACTGGACGCGCGAGCGTTCGTCGAGATGCGTGAGCGCGCCCGATGGACGCGCGGTGGAAGTGTGGCAGGAGCGGCACGCCGAGCCCGATCCGCTTTCGACGGGACGCGTCGCGTTCACGACGCATTACCGCTTCATGCCGACGCCCGATGCGCCGGAGGAAACGCTGAGCGCCGTGAGCGAGCTGCGCTTTCGCACGCGTGACGAACTTGCGCGCTTGCTGACCGATGCGGGTTTCGCAAAAATCGACTGGTTCGGAGACTGGAACCGCGCGCCGGTTGATGAAGTGAGCCGCGAGTTGATCGCGGTGGCGCGCTGACTGGATCAAGTTCAATCCCCTGACTTAACGCGTTGGCATTCTGTCCAGGGGATCAATGTTCTTCGCATTGTTTGAACCTCGGCGCGCGCGGTGTCATGCGCGAACCCTATGCCTTTCGCCGGGATCGATAAGTTGACGCGCCGAAAACCTCGAACGTTTGCAATCTAATTCGCGATATTATCCTGATAATAGGCTTTATACAAATAGCAGTTGCGCATCTAAACCTGTACATCGGAAAACAATTTATCACAGAATAAACGCCGAAATTTCCTAAATCATCGTTGTATTCAGCGCATCATGATCGACCTGTGAGCATCGGCGATTACACTTATAGTGTTCAGGCCTTAGCGGAAGATGCGAAGGTTAATTCCGAAGGTCGGCTGAAGGGCAAGCGTCCGTTGATTTTCGGCAATTATCGCGCATGGCTCGGATCGTCAATTTGAGACCCAGTTAGACATCCGGCTGGTTCGGGCCTTAAGGCGCATAAAAGCAAATGGTTCGCACTTTATGAATTCAACCCGTCCCATCTCGGCATCGGATTTCTCGATGTCGCGAAACCTCTACAAGTCAGCGGTCAAGGAATCGTCATGATCGGGATTGTGATGCGTACGAAGGACCGGCCAGTCCTTCTGCGTAGAGCGCTGAAAAGCGTCATGCGGCAATCGTGGAAAAAATGGCACGTCGTCATTGCTAATACCGGTGATCCGCGAGTCGTTCAACGCGTGTTGGAAAGCTTGGGAGCCACCGACGGTCTAGCTATCGAGATAGTGCATCTGGACAAGGAGCTCAGCGCGGAAGATGCAACGAACGCGGCGCTGGAGCGTCTGAGCGGCGCAGAGCATATCGCATTTCACGACGATGACGATAGCTGGGCCCCGGATTTTCTGGGAATCTGCGTTAGGCAATTAGAAACATTATCGGAAATATATCCGGCAACGGTGGCCGTGATAGCTTTGGGAAAACGCGTCGATGAGGAAATCGACGGTAACGTGGTGCGTGTCAAAAGCACGGAGCTGATGCGGCCGCATATGAGCGCGGGATTTATTTCGCTTAATGCGATGGTGGTCGAAAATCAGTTCAAGAACATTCAGCTACTCGTAAAGAAAAGTGCGGTTGCCAAAATTCGCTTCAATTCGCTATTCGGCGGAATGTCAGACTGGGATTTTCACCTTCGTCTGCTCATGGCAAGAGATATCTATGTTATTCCGCAGGTGCTAGTGTTTTCTCACGTCCGAAGCTCGGTACGCGGCCCCTATGCAAACCGTTCGGCCGCCGCTCGTGCATTTGCCGGGACCGTCGCAGAAGCAACGATTTTGGGAAATGCCTGGCTTAGAGCCGACATTTCATCGGGAACAGTCGGCCTTGGGTTTCTGAACAGCATTCGACCGGTTCTTGAGCACTTGTCGTGGTACGCGACGCAAAGCAGCAACTCGTCCCGAGCGATGCTCGAACGATTACACGGCGACATAGGGGCCTTGGGGGCGGAGCTGTCGAACGTGTCCGGCAGAGTCTCACGTCGTCCAGTGCGAAACGTGTTCAAGCTCGGCTATTTGTGGCTGCGCTCTGGCCGCGCACTTCATTACTTGCTTCAGTTCTTGCGGACGGCGAATTCGGTCGGCTTGCGGCAAGCCGTGGACCGAACAAAAACCTGGTTACTCCTGCAGCGATAGATATGTGGCGCATAAACAAGAATTGCAGTTTTGAGGACGCAAAACGTCTGATCGACGAAGCAGGAATCGTGTCGTTCGACGTGTTCGATACGCTCATTCATCGTCTGGTTGCAAGACCTGCTGACGTTTTCGACTTGGTGGCGGCTCAATTGCGGCACGATGAGTACACTGAATTGGATTACGGGATGGTCGACTCGTTTCCGGCGAATCGACTTCTCGCAGAAATTCAGACGCGCGAGAAGTACTACAGGCTCCGCAACTCCTACGAAGTGACTTACGACGAGATCTATGAAGAGTTGGCATCGCAACTGGGAGCGGATCGCCTGGTTGACCGGTTCAAGGTGGTAGAACTCCAGGTGGAGCGGGCAATCGTCTATTGCAACCCAGTCATGCGGGAGCTAGTGCAATACGCGCAAGCCATTGGCAAGCCCGTGGTGCTTTGCTCCGACATGTATCTCCCGTCGACGGTCATTCTCGAACTCATTCAGGCATGCGGATACGGAAAGATAGAACTGGTGGTGTCCTGCGAGGAGGGAGCCAGCAAGCACGAAGGCTCTCTTTTCGCGATCGCTGCAAAAAGGGCAGGCGGCACGACGCGGGGCATGCTGCACTTCGGTGACAACCTCCACGCGGATGTAGAAATGGCGAAGCGCGCTGGCGTGAAGGGCGTGCATTTCGATTATCTCGCCCGCATCGAGTCCGATTTCTTACGGAATCCGATAGTGTCGTCAGTGGACATGCCGCACACCGCCAGTCTCATCGCCGGCGGGACGCGGGCAGTACTTATGCAGAGAAAGCGCGAGGTGGCGGAGCCATGGTTCGACATCGGCGCACAGGTGTTTGGACCGTTGTTCCTCGGCTACTTCATCTGGATGATGCATCAGTTGAAGCTGGACAACGTTGACAAGGTTCTGTTCTTCGCGCGTGACAGTTACCTGTTCCATAAGCTGTATGAGCAGTACGCGGAGCAAATGGGTGTCAAAATTCCGAGCGAGTACGTTTACATTTCGCGCGCCGCCACGCTCCTGCCGAGCTTCGTCGATTTTCCGCCCGATCGTGTGTGGCATCTTTTCGGTGGAAAAACGGAGAGAACGGTCAAGCAGCATTTCAAACGTCTGGGGCTCGACGTTTCGCGTAATCGTGCCGCGATAAAGGCGGTCGGCTTCGCAAGCGAAGACGAGCGAGTAGTAGGCGGCGACATGCGAATGCACCGGCTGATCAGTATTCTTCTTTCGCAACTCATGGACGTCGCAGCCGAGCAGCGTGCGCTGGTATCTGCGTACTTGTCGAAGACAGTTATCGGATGCAAGAGAATCGCCGTGTCTGACATTGGCTGGGGAGGAAACATGCAAGGGGGCCTCTCACGTATCCTCCAGACGTCTCGAAGCGACTTCCGTACGTTTGGCTATTATTTCGGGACTTTCGAATCGGTGAGAATCAATCAGCTACCGAGTGACGCCTACTTCGGTTTCATGGTTCAGAACAGCGATCCCCGTCACGAAACGGAGCTTTTGCAAGCGGGGGGCGTCGAAATTCTGGAGTTTGCGACGGTAGCACCGCACGGCACGACATTGGGATACCGTCGTGAAGGAGAGGAGATCGTTCCCATACTCGAGGAGAACAACGAAGACATCGCCGTGCAAAAGCTTGCGGCGGAGGTTCAAGCTGGCGCGCTCGAATATGTGCATACGGTCTTGCCGACGATCCTGGCTTTCGGCTACGAGAAATTCATCTCGCCGGCATGGGCGCAGCCGTTCAGCCGACTGGTCGAGCGTCCGAGCAAGAGCGAGGCGGCGTTATTCGGCGCGCTCACGCACTCGGATTCTGCAGGCGACACCAGCGCACGAACGAGCCTCGCCGAACGGCTTGACGTCAAAAATGGCCGGCCGAGCAACGAGGAAATCGCGCTCAGCAGAGCTCGCTCTTTCTGGAAGGCTGGTTTTGATGTATTGAATGCGCTAACTTAAAACAAGTAGCTGGATTGCTGAGAGGAAGAAGCGCCGCAAATGGCTCGCGCACGACGCGAGGACGCATTGCACGCTTCGTTCACGTCCCATCGAAAATAACGAAGCATCAGACCGGCAAATCGTATGACGCATTTCGTCCTGTTCGTTCCACTCGTCGCTCCGGTGGAAGGAACTGCTCATTACTATTGGGTAATCCTGAAATGGCTTCACGCGTTCAGAGCAAAGCAGTCGACCATTCTTTTACCGCGGTACTACTTGAATATCGAATCCGACCTTTCTCGTTGGGAACTGTCGGACTGGTCAAAGCAGTTTCACGAGTATAACGTGGGGAATTTGGATTCTGAAAGGGTCCGGCTGGTTTGCTATGAAGACGGTTTGACGGACTGGTCACTTGACAAAGCACCGCTTGACCGGTTCATCTCTTACGTGACACGAGACTCTTCGGAATTGCATCGATATTTCGCAGACGCCTTTTCGCGCTTGAAAGCGCTGCATCAAGAAGTTGTCGCGGTCACATGGCTCAATTGTCCGTCAATGCGACGCGCGGCCCAAGAGTCCGGTTGCGCGCTTGTTTTCAATGAGATCGGACCACTGCGAAAACCGTATTACGCACAATGCGCCTACTGGGACACGAGCGGAGTCAACGGAGATACTGAAGTCGGCATCCGGTGGCAGCGCGAGAAAGCCGCATTTCGCGATTGGGTCGGCGATCGAGGTGACGCCGCGATTTCCGAGACTCTCGAATCGGTACTGATCTCGGATGCAGCGCGCGAGATGTATCGTTCTTCGGAAGGCTCGCATACGATCGGCGTCGCGCTGCAGGTGGAAACGGACTCTAACGCGCTCGCCTTCAGCAAAGGATGGAACAATCTCTCGCTGCTCGAATTCGCGTCAAGATCAACCTCCGAACACACTCCGCTTGTCCGATATCATCCGAACGGAAAGGCGCTTTATCCCGGCAAGGTTGACCTGGGAAGCTCGCCATTGAAATTCCTTGGCGCGATTCAGGAATTATGGACCATCAATTCGAGCCTCGGGATCGAGGCGGTACTGTGGCGCAAAAAGGTTCGATTCTTCGGTAGCACCCCTATTCAGACTTTTTTCGACGAGTCCGGCGAGTCGTCACGGTTATTTCGGATATGGTTCTTCCTGAATTATTTGATACCGTATTCGCTGTTGTTTTCGTCTGAATACTACTTATGGCGGTTATCGAACCCTTCAGTTGCGGACATCGCAGAAAAGCACTTCGTTTCGTTTCAGAATCAACGGCGCGGTGAACGGCTCGTGGACAAAAAGCCAGTTCCGGAAACTAGCGGCCGAACGCTGGAGGTTGATGCTCCAAATAAACTCCTTGATGAGCTCTTCAATCTGAGACGTCAGTGCGCTGAGCAAAATACCCGTATCTCACAACTGCAAACGTTCATTCTCGACCGTGATCGCTGGATAAGCGATAGGGACGGCTGGATAAAAGAGCGTGATCAGTGGATCGCGGAGCGAGACGCCAGAATTCGGGTGCTGGAAACCTGCGGCATCGAGCACAACGCAAGTTCGGAAAGACCGGATGGCCGAAGCGCTGCCGAGGAACTCGCGCTGAATGACCGCAACGTTGCGCTTGATCGGCTGTCGGCAGAAGCCGAAGTGTTACGGCTGGAGTTGGCGGAGTCGAAGGAAGCGCGGGAAAATGAAAAGCAAGAACACGAGCGTTTAAGGGAGGAATTTGCAAACATCAACGCGCAGAAAGCAACGGAAGTCGCGTTGCGCGAGCAAGCAGAAAGCGATGCGGTGATGTTGAGTAGCAGGCTGGCGGCGCTAGAATTGCGCCATGACCGACTGCTTCATGCCGCGCGCACCGTAGCGTCATATCTGCAAAGTAGATTGGTCACAACCAGATGGCGCACCCGCCACCTTGTCGCGATGCTAAAACTTTGCGATTGACAGGGCCTGCGCCGCGCCGCCAATTAGGCGCGGCGCCAGCATCAAAACTCGACGACGACGAAATCGGCCTTGCCCACGTCGCACAGCGGGCAGCGCCAGTCGGCGGGGATGTCGTCGAAACGGGTTCCGGCAGCGATGCCATCGTCCGGCAGACCTTCTTCCTCGTTGTAGATCCAGCCGCAAATCAGGCAGACCCAGCTTTTGAATTCGATGACTTCGCTCACGACAGACTCTTGATTCGAAAGAAATAAACGGACCGCGTGCGTTCGAAGACGATGCGCGGCGCAGCGAGCCGGCATCTTACCGTAATCGGCGCGATCGTTCCCCGATCGCCGTAGGCAGGATGGTCCCGATTCCGGCGTGCCGAAAGCCCGGTGTATGCTTTTCGAGGCTCCGGCGCCGACTCGCGCCATCGACCGGTTTCACAACGTGGAGAAAACGATGAAGAAAAAGCTCTTGGGCGCGATGCTGACGGGCGCGGTCCTGCTCACCCAGTACGCCGGCGCGGCGCATGCGCAGGCGCGCGTCTATTTCGTCGAACCGAAGGATGGCGCGACCGTCACGAGCCCCGTGCACGTCAGATTCGGCGTCGACGGCATGTCGGTCGCTCCGGCGGGCACGATGACCGATGGAACCGGCCATCACCACCTGCTGATCGATAGCAAGCCGCTGCCCAAAGGCACCGTGATCCCGGCGAACGACACGTCGCTGCACTTCGGCAAGGGCCAGACCGAAGCCGACGTGAAGCTGCCGCCCGGCGATCACACGCTGACAATGCAGTTCGGCGACGGCGCGCACCGCTCGTACGGCCCCGAAATGAGCCAGACGATCAAGGTGCACGTGCAGTAAGTTGTTTCGGCACGACGCGAGGAAAGGCGGCCACGGAGCGCATCCGGGCGGCCTTTCGCGCTTGCTGGCGCCGCGCGCCTCGTCCGTTCGGCCAATGGCGGATGCAGCGTGCGTGATCGCGCGCCGCGCCCGGTACAATGGCCGCTTCCATCGGTTGCTCGCGTGTTCGGCGCCGATTCTTCGCCATTCATCCGGTTTTCCCATGTCGCTTTATTCCATCTCGGACGCGCAGCTCGCGTTCGGCCACGTCGCATTGCTCGACCACGCCGACTTCTCGCTCGAAGCGGGCGAGCGTGTCGGGCTGATCGGCCGCAACGGCGCGGGCAAGTCGTCGCTTCTCAAGATCGTCGCGGGGCTCGCCGCGCCCGACGACGGGCTCGTCACGCGTCAGAGCGAGCTCACGACCGTCTACGTGCCGCAGGAGCCCGAGTTCGATCTCGACGCATCCGTGTTCGATGTCGTCGCGTCCGGCCTCACCGAAGCGCGCGCGTTGCTCGACGAGTACGACGCCGTCGCGCACGCGCTCGCCGATACGCCCGAAGGCGCGAAGCACGACGAGCTGCTCGCGCGCATGAACGCGCTGCAGTCGGCGCTCGATACCCGCGACGCGTGGAACTGGCGCACGCGCGTCGCGACGACACTCGCGCAGATCGGTCTCGATGGCGATGCCCGCGCAGGCGATCTGTCCGGCGGCATGAAAAAGCGCGTGGCGCTGGCGCGCGCGCTCGTCGTTCAGCCCGACGTGCTGCTGCTCGACGAGCCGACCAACCACCTCGACTTCGACGGCATCCACTGGCTGGAGGATCTGCTCGTCACGTTGCGCACGGGCCTGCTCTTCATCACGCACGATCGCGCGTTTCTGGATCGCGTGGCGACGCGCATCGTCGAACTGGATCGCGGTCGGTTGCTGTCGTATCCCGGCAATTTCAGCGCGTATCAGACGAGGAAGGCGCAACAGCTCGAAGTCGAGCAGATCGAACAGGCGAAGTTCGACAAGCTGCTCGCGCAGGAAGAAGTGTGGATCCGCAAAGGCGTCGAGGCGCGGCGCACGCGCAGCGTCGGACGCATCGCGCGGCTCGTCGAAATGCGCAAGGAACGCGCCGAGCGCCGCAACGTGCAGGGCAATGTCAGGCTCGATGTCGGGCAGGGCGAGAAGTCCGGCAAGATCGTCGCCGAACTGACCGATGTGACCAAGCGCTACGGCGAACGCACGATCGTCGACCGGTTCACGGCAACTGTCATGCGCGGCGACAAGATCGGTCTCGTCGGCCCGAACGGCGCGGGCAAGACCACGCTGCTCAAGCTCATCCTCGGCGAACTGCAGCCCGACGAAGGCCGCGTGCGGACCGGCACCAACATTCAGGTCGCGTATTTCGATCAGATGCGCGCGCAACTCGATCTCGACAAATCGCTTGCCGACACCATCAGTCCCGGCAGCGAATGGGTCGAAGTGAACGGCGTGAAGAAGCATGTCATGAGCTATCTCGGCGACTTCCTGTTCGCGCCCGAACGCGCGCGCTCGCCGGTGCAGTCGCTGTCCGGCGGCGAGCGCAATCGCCTGCTGCTCGCGCGCCTTTTCGCGCGGCCGGCGAACGTGCTGGTGCTCGACGAGCCGACCAACGATCTCGACATCCCGACGCTCGAACTGCTCGAAGAACTGCTGGCGGATTACGACGGCACCGTGTTGCTCGTGAGCCACGACCGCGCGTTCCTCGACAACGTCGTGACGTCGGTGTTCGCCGCGGAAGGCGGCGGCAAGTGGCGCGAATATGTCGGCGGTTTCTCCGACTGGCAGGTTCAGCGCGAACGTTCGGAGCGCATTGCTGAAGAAGCGGCGCGTCAGACCGCGAAGGACACGCCGAAAGACGATGCGCCGAAAGACAGCGCCGCCGGCCGCAATGCGCAGCGCACGGTGAAGCTGTCGTTCAAGGAACAGCGCGAACTCGAAGCGCTGCCGGGGCGCATCGCCGAACTCGAAGACGAGCAGAAGGTTATCGGCGCGCAACTCGAAGACGGCTCGATCTTCGCGAAGGACGCGAAGGAAGGCGCGCGTCTTTCCGAGCGACACGCGGCGATCGAAGAGGAGTTGCTCGTCGCCCTCGAGCGCTGGGAAGAGCTCGAAGCGAAGCGCAAATAGCGGCTCGCGCCCGCTGTGCGTGTGCTGAACGCATGTACGCGAACGAAGCGCGTTTTATCGCGCCGAGGTGGGCGCGGCGGGCGAAAACCGCTATTCTCCTAGCGCGGCTCGGATCGGCGGGCGTTTTTTTGCCTCGCTTTCAACGCATCCGGCCAGGCACAACATCAAGCATTTGCCGGCAGATCGGGCGTCATGTCGTGACATTCCGTCAGGCGTTCGAGAGCCGGATCAACGTTCAACTATGTCCACGAAAAAATCCAGCGCAATGGCGACAGGCACTGAACGAGGCAAGCGCCAGGTCATGAACGCCAAGGCAGCCGGCTACAGCGAAGCATCGATCAAGGTGCTCAAGGGCCTGGAGCCGGTCAAGCAGCGGCCCGGCATGTACACGCGGACCGAGAATCCGCTGCACATCATTCAGGAGGTGATCGACAACGCCTCCGACGAAGCGCTCGGCGGCTTCGGCAAGCAAATCACCGTCACCGTGCATCAGGACAACTCCGTGACCGTCGAGGACGACGGCCGCGGCATTCCTTTCGGGCTGCATCCGGAAGAAGGCGTGCCGGTCGTCGAGATCGTCTATACGCGGCTGCATGCGGGCGGCAAGTTCGATAAGGCCGCGGGCGGCGCCTATACGTTCTCGGGCGGTCTGCACGGCGTCGGCGTCTCGGTGACGAACGCGCTCGCAACCCGTCTCGAAGTCACCGTCTGGCGCGACAACAAGGTCGCGCAGCTTGCGTTTTCCAATGGCGACGTCATCGAAGAGCTGACGACGCGCCCGGCCGAACGCGGCGCGAAGAAGAGCGGCACGCGCGTGCGTGCATGGCCGAATCCGAAGTATTTCGACTCGCCGAATCTGCCGCTCGGCGAATTGCAGCGCCTCCTGCGTTCGAAAGCCGTGCTGTTGCCGGGTGTCGAAGTGGTGCTCGTCATCGAGAAAACGGGCGAGCGTCAGACGTGGAAATACGAAGACGGTCTACGCGGTTATCTGCTCGAAGGCATGGGCGGCAGCGAACTGCTGATTCCGTTGTTCGAAGGCGAACGCTACGCGGAAAGCTCGAAGAACACCGAGGAAACGTTCGCGGAAGGCGAGGGCGCGTCGTGGGTCGTCGCGTGGACCGAGGAAGGCCCGCTGCTGCGCGAATCGTATGTCAACCTCATTCCGACGCCCGCGGGCGGCACGCATGAATCCGGTTTGCGCGACGGTCTCTTTCAGGCGGTGAAGAACTTCGTCGAGATTCACAATCTCCAGCCGAAGGGCGTCAAGCTGCTCGCGGAAGACGTGTTCGCGCGCGTGTCGTTCGTGCTGTCGGCGAAGGTGCTCGATCCGCAGTTCCAGGGGCAGATCAAGGAACGCCTCAATAGCCGCGATGCCGTGAAGCTCGTGTCGTCGTTCTCGCGGCCGGCGCTGGAGTTGTGGCTGAATCAGCACGTCGAATACGGCAAGAAGCTCGCGGAGCTCGTGATTCGCCAGGCGCAGGCGCGCACGCGCGCGGGCCAGAAGATCGAGAAGAAGAAGAGTTCGGGCGTCGCCGTGTTGCCGGGCAAGCTCACCGATTGCGAATCGACGGATATCTCCCGCAACGAACTCTTTCTCGTCGAGGGCGATTCGGCGGGCGGCTCCGCGAAAATGGGCCGCGACAAGGAGTTCCAGGCGATTCTCCCGTTGCGCGGCAAGGTGCTGAATACGTGGGAAACGGAACGCGACCGGCTCTTCGCGAACAACGAAGTGCATGACATCGCGGTGGCGATCGGCGTCGATCCGCACGGTCCCGACGATCAGATCGATCTGTCGAATCTGCGCTACGGCAAGATCTGCATTCTCTCCGATGCGGACGTCGACGGCGCGCACATTCAGGTTCTGCTGCTCACGCTCTTCTTCAAGCATTTCCCGCAACTGATCGAGCGCGGCCATGTGTGCGTCGCGCGTCCGCCGTTGTTCCGAGTCGATGCGCCCGCGCGCGGCAAGAAGCCCGCGCAGAAGCTCTACGCGCTCGACGAAGGCGAACTCGAAGCGATCCTCGACAAGCTGCGCAAGGACGGCGTGCGCGAAACGGCGTGGACCATCAGCCGCTTCAAGGGCCTCGGCGAAATGAGCGCCGAACAGCTCTGGGACACGACGATGAACCCGGACACGCGCCGTCTTCTGCCGGTCGCGCTCGGCGATCTCGGCTTCGATCTCACCGTTTCGCGCATGACGATGCTGATGGGCAAGGGCGAAGCGGCCTCGCGCCGAAGCTGGCTCGAAGAAAAGGGCAACGAAGTCGAAGCGGACATCTGACGCGAACGCATTAACACGGACATTCGATGGGAATCACAGACGATCTCTTCGCCGAACAGACTGCACCGGACGGCGAACAACTGACGCTCGGCGATTACGCCGAACGTGCTTATCTCGACTACGCGGTGAGCGTGGTGAAGGGCCGCGCGCTGCCCGACGTGTGCGATGGACAGAAGCCCGTGCAGCGCCGCATTCTCTACGCGATGAGCGAGATGGGCCTCGCGGCCAACGCCAAGCCGGTGAAGTCGGCGCGCGTGGTCGGCGACGTGCTGGGTAAATATCACCCGCACGGCGATCAATCGGCGTACGACGCGCTCGTGCGTCTCGCGCAGGACTTTTCGATGCGCTATCCGCTCATCGACGGCCAGGGCAATTTCGGCTCGCGCGACGGCGACGGCGCAGCGGCCATGCGATACACCGAAGCGCGTCTGACGCCGATCGCGCGTTTGCTGCTCGATGAAATCGATCAGGGCACGGTCGATTTCATGCCGAACTACGACGGCTCGTTCGAAGAGCCGAAGCTATTGCCCGCGCGCTTGCCGTTCCTGTTGCTGAACGGCGCATCGGGCATCGCGGTCGGGCTGGCGACGGAAATTCCGTCGCACAATCTGCGCGAAGTCGCGCAAGCCGCTGTCGCGATGATCCGCGATCCGAAGATCGGCCACGCGGGCTTGATGGAGAAACTGCCCGGACCGGATTTCCCCGGCGGCGGGCAAATCATTTCATCGCCGACGGAAATCTCGACGGCCTACGAAACCGGACGCGGCAGCCTGAAGGTGCGTGCGCGCTGGAAGATCGAGGATCTCGCGCGCGGCCAGTGGCAGGTCGTCATCACGGAATTGCCGCCGGGCGTGTCGAGCCAGAAAGTGCTCGAGGAAATCGAGGAACTCACGAATCCGAAGATCAAGCTCGGCAAGAAGACGCTCACGCCCGAGCAGGTGCAGACCAAGCAGTCGATGCTCGCGCTGCTCGACGCCGTGCGCGACGAGTCGGGCAAGGACGCGCCCGTGCGGCTCGTGTTCGAGCCGAAGTCGAGCCGTATCGATCAGACCGAGTTCGTCAACACGCTGCTCGCGTACACGAGCCTCGAATCGAACGCGTCGATCAACCTCGTGATGATCGGCTCGGATGGCCGGCCGCGTCAGAAGGGCATCGTCGAGATCCTGCACGAGTGGATCGGCTTTCGCTTCGTCACGGTGACGCGGCGCACGCAGCATCGTTTGGGCAAGGTCAACGACCGCATCCATATTCTCGAAGGACGAATGATCGTCTTCCTGAATATCGATGAAGTCATCCGCATCATCCGCGAATCGGAGGAACCGAAGCAGGCGCTGATCGCGCGCTTCAATCTCTCCGACCGGCAGGCCGAAGACATTCTCGAAATCCGCCTGCGTCAGTTGGCGCGGCTGGAGGCGATCAAGATCGAACAAGAGTTGTCCGACTTGCGCGACGAAAAGACGAAGCTCGAAGAACTGCTCAACAGCGACGCCGCGATGAAGCGCGTGCTGATCAAGGAAATCGAAGCGGACGCGAAGCAGTACGGCGACGATCGCCGCACGCTGATTCAGCAGGAGAAGCGCGCGACGTTCGAGGCGCGTGTCGTCGACGAACCGGTGACGGTGGTCGTGTCGCAGAAGGGCTGGGTGCGCGCGCTGAAGGGCCACGGGCTCGATCCGGCGGGCTTCACGTTCAAGCAGGGCGACGGGCTGTACGCCGCGTTCCAGGCGCGCACGCCGGATTCGCTCGTCGCGTGGGGCAGCAAGGGTCGCGTGTATTCGGTGCCGGTTTCGGCGTTGCCGGGCGGACGCGGCGATGGCGTGCCGGTGACGTCGCTGATCGAGCTCGAATCGGGCACGCATCTGCTGCATTACTTCGCGGCGAATGCTGAACAACAACTGCTGCTGGCATCGAGCAACGGCTTCGGCTTCATCGCGAAGCTCGGCGACATGGTGAGCCGCCAGAAGGCCGGCAAGGCGTTCATGACGATCGATGAAGGCGCGGCACCGCTCGCGCCGATGCCCGTCATTCCGGGCGCGATCTATGTCGCGTGCTTGTCGAGCGCGGGCAAACTGCTCGTCTTCGGCATGGACGAGATGAAGACGTTGTCGGGCGGGGGGCGCGGCGTCATTCTGATGGGCCTCGATCCGAAGGAAACGCTGCGCCAGGCGCTCGCCATCGATGCGCGCGGCGTGATGATGATCGGCACCGGGCGCGGCGGGAAGGCGAGGGACGAGAAGCTCAGCGGATCGCAGTTGCAACTGCATCTCGGCAAGCGATCGAGAAAGGGAAGGGCGCCGGATTCGTCGTTGAAGGTGACGGAGCTGCGGCCGGTGTTCGAGGGGTGATGTTTCAGTGGGGCGCCGCGCGCGCTCCATGACGGCATGAAGCCCGCTCAGTGCGGGCTTTTTATCGTCTGTCGTTCGCGAGATTCAGACATTAATCATTTCAACGCTTCTTGGCATCAGTCAGCCCAAGCTCTCGCAGCTGATGCGTGGCCAGTTTCGCGGGCTCGGCGAGGCGAAGATGCTCGAACTGCTCGCGCGCCTTGGTCGCAATGTGCAGATCGTCGTCGGTCCACCGCGGCGCTCGGCGAAGCCGGGGCGGGAAAGCTGCCCGGCGGCCGATATCCGTCACTAAGGCAAGCCTCGGACTGGCATGGGGCATCGGCAAAACATATCCCATTCGCGCGATCCTTAGGGTCACGAATAATCCGGTTCTTTCGCGTGCCACGCTGTCATCGTCGAACAAAATCGGCCGGGCGGGGAACTCCACACTCCGCGCGTATTCCTATGCCTTGTGCCTGCACGTACTCAACAACTCAAATCAGCCCCGGAATTCACAATGAACAAAGCCATCGAAGCGGCGCTCTTTCTGCATTTGCTCGGCGTCGCCGTTTGGATAGGCGGAATGATCTTCGCGCATTTCTGCCTGCGTCCCGCGCTCGGAGATCTCACGCCGCAACTGCGTCTTCCGCTTTGGGAGTCGGTATTCGCGCGCTTCTTCAACTGGGTGGGCGCCTCGGTGATCGTCATCCTGCTCACCGGCGGTTTCCTGCTCATGCAATTCGGCGGCGGTCATGCGGCGTGGCCGCTGCACGCGATGGCCGGTCTCGGCATCGTGATGATGCTGATCTTCGGTCACATCCGCTTCGCCGTTTTTCCGCGCATCCGCCGCGCGGTGCAGGCGCAGAACTGGCCCGATGGCGCGAGGGCGGTCGGCACCGTGAGAAGGCTCGTCGTGATCAATCTCGTGCTGGGCGTCGTGACGATCGGCACGGCGGTTCTTTCGCGCGGCTTCTGATTCGACCCGTCGCTTAAACGCCGCGCTCGTCGCTGAGCGCGGTGCTCGATTCGTGGCCGGCGTCCTTGCGCGATCGCGGGGCGTGTCCGCGCGGCCATCCGCATACGCCGAAACGGTCGAGCAGCGCCTGCACGCCATCCGCCGGCACCGGGCGAGAGAACAGGAAGCCTTGCGCTTCCACCGGCCCGAGCGCGGCGAGCCACGCAATCTGCTCCTCGCGCTCCGTGCCTTCGACAATCACCGTCAACCCGAGCGAGCGCGCCAGATTGACGATCGCCGACACCATCACGCAGACGCTGCGATCTTCCGGAATCGCCTGGATGAACGAGCGATCCACCTTCAGCGTATCGACCGAAAAGCGGTTCAGATACGACAGCGACGAATATCCCGTGCCGAAGTCGTCGAGCGCGATACGCACGCCCAGCCGCTTCAGCGCGACGATCTTCTCCTGCACGAGCTCCGGATACTCGACCATCACGGTCTCGGTGATTTCGAGCTCCAGCTTGTCGGGCGGAATGCCGCTCGCCTCGATCGCGCGCGCGACCGTCTCCAGCAAATCGCCGCGCCAGAACTGCACGGCCGAAATGTTCACGGCGAGCGACAGTCCCGTATACCCGTCGCGCTGCCATTGCGCGAGCTCCATGCACGCGGTGTGAATCACGAAATCGCCGACCGCGACGATCAGTCCTGTCGATTCCGCCACCGGAATGAACTCGTTCGCCGGAATGAGCCCGTGCTGCGGATGATTCCAGCGCACGAGCGCCTCGAAACCGGTGATGCAGCGGCGCGTCAGATCGATCTTCGGCTGATAGACGAGGAAAAGCTGCTGCTCCGTCAACGCGACGCGCAGTTGCTGCTCCCACTTCATCAAATGGTCCGCGCGATGCGACAACTGCGGCGAATAGAACTGATAGCAGTTCCGGCCCGCGTCCTTCGCGCTGTACATCGCGAGATCGGCCTTCTTCAGCAGATCGATTTCGCTCTCGTTCGACACGGAAAAGAGCGCGATGCCGATGCTCGCATGCAGCACGAACGCGCTGCCGCGCACGTCGAAGGGCGTGGCGAACATCGTCGAGATGTCGTCGGCGAGCGTGACGGCGCGTTGCTCGACGTCGTCGCCCTTCACGACGACCACGAACTCGTCGCCGCCGATGCGCGACAGCGTGCCGCTTTGCCCGACCGTTTCGGCGAGCCGCGACGCGGTCATCTGCAGGACGATGTCGCCGGCGTTGTGGCCGAGCGTGTCGTTGACGGTCTTGAAGTTGTCGAGATCGATGAAGAGCAGCGCCAGGCGCCCGATGTTTTCCGGCTGCGCCACGTCGAGCCTGAGCGCGCGCAGCGTCGAATACCGGTTGCGCAGGCCGGTGAGCAGGTCGTATTCGACGAGATGCGTCATCTCGCGCTCGCGCCCGAGCAGCTTGCCGATGAGGCCCGTGGCGACCGCGAAGAAGCCGAGCATCGCGAGCGAAATGAAGCTCGCCATCAGCAGATAGACATTGCGCGTGTGGTTGTAGTCGACCATCTCCTCGCGCTCGGACAGGCCGACGAGCACGCCGAGCGGATAGCCGTCGATATGCCGGTACGACACGATGCGCTTCACGTGATCGATCGGATCGACGTAGATGCCCGACGCGTGATCGGTCGTCGGATACACGCCGGTCGCGCTGAACGCGGCGTGCGAGCGATCGGCCGGGCCGCTGCGCGCGCTGCCTTTCGCCGGGGCGCTCGCGGCGGCATTCGCGGCGGCGCTCTCGGCCAGGCTGCCGCCCGTGCTGCGCGCGAGCACGGAGCCGTTGTCCGACACGACCGCGATCACGCCTTCGTGCCCGATCGACGCGACGTTGTAGAAGTCGTTCGTGAAATACGCCGGGTCTTCCGACACGACCACGACGCCCGCGAACGAGCCGTCCGGATGATTGAGCCGCCGCGTGATCTGCAGCGTCCAGAGCCCGGATACCCGCCCGCGCACCGGGCGGCTGATGTAGAGCAGATCGTCGTTCGAATGCGCGTGGACCTTGAAGTGTTCGCGGTCGGAGAGATCGATCGGTTTCGGATGCGGATCGGATGTATTGGCGATCAGCGTCCCGTATTCGTCGATCAGCGAAACCTGCACGAGCGTGTCGCTTTGCACGACGCCTTTTTCGACGGTGGCGATCAGATCGAAGTTGTCGGGCGACTTCTCGTACTCGTATTTGACGAAGCGCGTGATCTGGTCGACCTGGTGAATCGCCTTGATGGTGTGCTGTTCGAGCGCCGACGAAAGAATGGCGGCGGACGACATCGACTCATGCGTGGTCGCTTCGCGCTCGACCGACAGCCGGGCGAAGATCACCGCCCACAGCAGCACGAGCACGAAGGTGCCGAGCACGGGAATCGCGAGAAGCGCGCGCCGACGCCGCGCCGACGGCGCGCCGAGGACGGTGTCGGAAAAGGCGTGGGAGCGCGTGCGCTTCATGGGGTGTCCGTCGGCGCTCTGTCGCGTGGCGCCTTGCGTGCTGCGGACTGCGCGAGGTGGATGAAGCGATGCATGTTCTGAGGCGTTCGACCGAAACGAGTGAATATACCGCGCGCGGCGCACAGCGGATGATCGGCGGATATTTTCTCCGAGACCCGATCCACATCTCGATCCACCTCAGGTCCGCGCGCGACGGCCGTTCGGCGAGCCGTTTGCCGCTGCAGCGCCCGAAGCCCGGCATGAGCGAGACGGCGAGCATCCGGTGTCGTCGAGTGCATACGTTTGCGCTGCGGCGCGAGCGGCTCACCCTCACGACGCCTGTCGCCCGCCGATGTGAACCGCCATTGCGTTCCGATCCCCGATTGTTCAGATATTAACGAAGCCGCCGGGATTAAGAAAGGGGCCGCGCTTGGGGGTATACGCGCGGCGTCGGGCAGCGCGTAGGTCATTGTTTCAGATGCGGAATGTGCCGTCGATCACAGTTACCGAGGCGCCGCCGATCCAGATCGGTGCGCCGTCCGCCCCATCGTCAAATTCGATGCTGACGCGGCCATCGCGGCCGAGCGCCGTGCCTTGTCTCACCGTGAAGCGCTGGCCGGGCCGCTGGTCCCGCGCGCGCAGCAGCGTCGCGAGCGCCGCGTTCGCGCTGCCCGTCACCGGATCTTCGATGTTCTCCGCGCCGAGCAGAATCACGCGCAATTCGAACGTCGCGGGTCCGCCGGCTTCGTGCGGCCCATACATGGCGATGCCGTGTGTGCCGACCTCGGCGACGAGCGCCGCGAGCGATTCGCGCGCCGCGCCTTGCAGCGACGTCGCGAAACACTGCGCCGCGTCCTTCACGCGCACGACGAGCCACGGCACGCCGTTGTCCAAGGCGGCGGGCGGCGAACTGAAATCGATTACGGCGGGTGCGAGTGCGGCGGCGAGGCGCTCGCACTGCGCATCTGAAAGCGGCGCGATGGTGGCGGGCGGCGCGACGAACGCCCACTCGCCGCCATCGGCATCGCCATTGGCATCGCCGCGTTGCGCGAGCTCCACGAGTCCGACGCCGCATTCCTGCACGAGCCGGCCGGGCGTCTTCGGCGTGTAACCGGCATCGATGAGCGCGTGAGCGCTGCCGAGCGTCGGATGTCCGGCGAACGGCAGTTCGACTGCCGTCGTGAAGATGCGTACGCGGTAGTCGGCGCGCGGATCGGTCGGCGGCAGGAGAAACGCCGTCTCCGACAAATTCGTCCAGCGGGCGATTTCCTGCATGCGCTCGGCCGTGAGGCCTTCCGCGTCGAAGATCACCGCGAGCGGATTGCCCTTGAATGGAACGGCTGTGAAGACATCAACCTGCTTGAACTGGACGGTGCGTGAGGACATGGTTTTGGAATGAGTTCGATGGAAGGGCCATTCTGCCCCCAATACACTCCGGCGCGGTCTGTGAAAGGCCGCGGTCCGCGCTTCACGTTGCGGTCTGGCGCCGGGCGCGAGCGACCAATGCGGCGGCAAGCCGCTTCGTCGGCGTTTCACCTTCGACGGTCGACAATGCGAAGTACGCGATCTCGCTGGCGATCGACTATCACCGATCTGAAGGGCGTCTCCGCCGCGGCATACGATTCGCTGACCTTCCGCGTCGCCGTGGTGCGCCCGATGGGGCTGGACCTCGAGTTCCAGAGCTTCGGCCGTCCGGCAAAGTAAGACTCACATGAAGTGACGTGACGCACGCCCCGTTCTCGCGGTCCGGAGACGGGGCGTTGTCATTGGAGCAGGCGTTTGGTTCGCCTCCATGCAGAAGCGAAAGCGCGCCTTACGCGACTTCCGCGATCAGCTCGATCTCGACGCACGCGCCGAGCGGAATCTGCGCGACGCCGAACGCCGAGCGCGCGTGCTTGCCGGCATCGCCGAAGATTTCCGCGATCAGCTCGGACGCGCCGTTCGTGACGATGTGCTGCTCGGTGAAATCGAAGGTCGAGTTGACGAGGCTCATCACCTTGACGATGCGCTTGACCTTGTTCAGATCGCCGACGTGCGCGTGCAGCGTCGCGATCAGGTCGATGGCGACGCTGCGCGCCGCCGCCTTGCCTTCTTCCGTCGTGATGTTGTCGCCGAGCTTGCCGACGTGGACCTTGCCGTCCTTCTTCGCGATGTGTCCGGAGAGATACACCGTGTTGCCGCTCTGCGCGCTCATCACGTAAGCGGCGGCGGGCGCGCCCGCGACGGGCAGGTCGATGCCGAGTTCCTTCAGCTTGTCGTACACGTTCGATGCCATCGGTTGCTCCTCTAAACGTTGAAATCAGATGCTCGCGCGGATCAGCGCGCCGAGCTTCGCGACGCCTTCGTCGATCGTGGCGGGCGGCACCGTCACGAACGACAGACGCATGGTGTTGTGTTCGGCTTCGTTGGCGAAGAACGGGCCGCCCGGCACGAAGGCCACATTCTGCGCGATCGCCTGTTCGAGCAGCTTCATCGAATCGATGTGTTGCGGCAGCTTCACCCACACGAACATGCCGCCTTCCGGCCGGTTCCATTCGACGCCCGCGGGCATGTGGCGTTCCAGTGCGTCGAGCATCGCGTTGCATTGATCGCGATAGAGCGCGCGGATCTTGGGAACGTGCGTGTCGAGGAAGCCGTCTTTCACCACCTCATAAACGATGCGCTGCGTGAGGCTCGGCGTGTGCAGGTCGGTCGCCTGCTTGGCCTGCACGAGTTTGAAGTGCAACTCCTCGGGCGCGATGATGTAGCCCACGCGCAGGCCCGGCGCCAGCACTTTCGAGAACGAGCCGAGATGCACGATGTGATCGGGCGCCATCGACAGCATCGTGGGCAGCGGCGCGCCCGCGTAGTCCAGCGCGCCGTAGGGATCGTCCTCGATCACCGGGAACGACGCTTTTTGAGCCAGCGCGGCGAGCGCGCGGCGGCGTTCGAGCGGCAGGCGGCGGCCGGTCGGGTTCTGGAAATTCGGCTGCGCGTAGAGCAGGCGCGCGTTCGCGGTGAGCGTGGCGTCGAGCGCTTCGGGGATCAGGCCCGATTCATCGGTCGGCACCTGCACGTAGTGCGGCTCGAATAGCGAGAACGACTGCAGCGCGCCGAGATAGGTCGGCGTTTCGACGAGCACGCGGCTGCCCGGATCGACGAGCGTCTTGCCGAGCAGGTCGAGCGCCTGCTGCGAGCCCGTCGTGATGAGCACCTGCGTCGGACGGATATGCGCGCCGTTCACCGAATACCGCTTCGCGATCCACTCGCGCAGCGGCATGTAGCCTTCGGTCGCGCTGTACTGGAGCGCGGCGGCGGGCTGGTCGCGCAGGATGCGTTCGGAGGCGTGGCGCATTTCCTCGACGGGGAACGTCGCCGGCGAGGGCAGACCGCCCGCGAACGAAATGACTTCCGGCCGCTCCGTGACCTTCAGGATTTCGCGAATCGCCGAACTGGTGAGCTTGCGAGCACGTTCGGAGAGTTGCCACGGCGTGGCGCGGAGATCGGCTTGATTCATGAAATGCCTCGATTGTCTCTGGGGTGATTTCTTATCGCGGAACGTACCGCAAACGTCGATTATCGCGCGAAGGCGTCATCTTGCGTGCGTCGTGCCGGCAGCGACCACGGCCGGCTGCGGCGCGGCGCGCACGGCGGACTTGCGTCCGAGCACGACCGTCACGATGACGGCGGCCGCGTACAGCCACGTCGACCCGCTTACGTGCTCGCCGAAGAAGAGCGCGGAAAACGCCATCGTGAAGAAGATCTGCAGCAGTTGCACTTGCCCGACGCGCGCGATGCCGCCCATCGCGAGTCCGGCGTACCACGCGAAGAAGCCGATGAACTGCGAGAACAGCGTCACGTAGCCGAACGCGAGCCAGGTCTTGAGAGCGAGCGGTTCGGGATGCGTCGCGTGGCTGCCGAACAGTTGCGCCCACGCGAGCCAGCCGACCGGCAGCAGCAGGAACGGCGCCGAGAGCACGAGCGCCCAGCAGATGACCTGCCAGCCGCCCATCTGACGCGCGAGCCGCGCGCCTTCCGCATAACCGAGCGCGCCGATGCCGACCGCGACGAGCATCAGCAGGTCGCCGGCCTGCAGCCCGCCGCCGCCCGCCTGCAACGCGAACGCGACGACGATCCCGCTGCCCGCGATCGCGCTCGCCCAGAACGCCTTCGACGGCCGCTCGTGCGAGAGCCACGCGGCATAGATGGCGACGCACAGCGGCTGCAGGCCGTTCACGACCGCGCCGTGCGACGCGGGCACGGTTTTCATCGCCCACGCGGAAAACACCGGAAACGCGATGATGACGCCCAGCGCGACCACCGCGAGGCTCTTGACCTGCGGCCACGTCGGCAGCTTTTCGCGACGCCACAAAAGCAGCGCGGCGGCGGGAATGGCCGCCACGAGCGCGCGTCCGAGGCCGTTCAGGATCGGATTGACTTCCGCGACGACGATGCGCGTCATCGGCAGCGTCAGGCTGAAAATGACGACGCCGATCAGGCCGAGCAGCATGCCTTCGGTTTCGCGGGTCTTCATTGTGCGGTGTCTCCGTGGTCGGTCATGTCGGGTGAATCCGTTTTCTTCGGGCGACGTGGCTTCGATGCCGCCCGCGCCTCGGCCTGTTCCGCCGATTCGCCGAGCGTGAGCGTCGTGCCATCGGGCAGATCGAACTGCGCGACGAGCACCGGCGCGCCCGCCGTCTCCTCGACGCGCATCAGATGCGCCGCGCCGAGCCACGCGAGCTGCTCCGCCACGGCCCGCGCGCGCGGATGAAACCCCGTCAGCGAACGCAGCGCGATGCCGGTTTCCGGCAGCGCGCCGCTCGGATGACGCGGCGTGTCCCACTGAATCAGCGACGGCAGCACGCCATCGCCGGCGCCCTGCCAGGCGGGGAACGCGCCGTCGTCGGGTACGGTCAGGCCCCAGGTATTGCCTGCGCGCGACATTGCCGCGACGGGCGCGATGCGCTCCGGATACTGCTCGCGCCAGCGCGCGAGCGACTTCGGCCGGTCCACGCGCGCGACCCAGTGCACGAGCTGCGGTCCGTGCTCGTCGAGGCGGCGCTGCATCGACGGATCGTCGAGTGCGAAAAGGCGTGGCCGCGCTGCTTCGGCATTCGCCGCCGGATCGATCGCGATCACTTCGAGATACGCGCCGCCCCACAGATTCAGCAGCCGGTTATGCGTGCCCATCAGCGGATGCGCGCCGCCGGGCGCGGTTTCCACGCCGAATTTCGCGGCGACGAACTGCGCGCCTTCTTCCAGCGTGCGTGCGGCGATCACGAGGTGATCGAGTTTCAGTCGATGGTCGGTCATGACGGGCGAGCGATAAAAAGGGCCGATAGCATAGCGCTTCGTTCGCACGCGCCGCGCAGCCCGAAAGCAAAATGTAGCCGCTTGCACCGGAACAGTAACGGTACAATCGGCCCCATACTATTCGGTACACTTTTTGACGGCCCAGTCACGCTGCGCGCCGCAGACCGGAGGCCCGCATGTCCGTTCCGCTCGATCAGATTCCCGCCCCGCACGACGCCGCGCAGCTCACGCTCGTCGATCAACTGGTGCAATGGGGGCGCAGGCGCATCGACGAGCGCGTGTTTCGTCCGGGCATGCGGATGCCGTCGATCCGCAAACTCGCGCTGGATAAAGGCGTGTCGCGCTTTACCGTGGTCGAGGCGTACGAGCGGCTCGTCGCGCACGGCTATCTCGATTCGCGGCGCGGCTCCGGTTTTTACGTGCGCGAGCGCATCGCGCCGACGCTCGTCGCGAAGGGCGAGACGCCCGCCGTCGCGGCGGATCGCGAGCCGGTGCAGAACACCATCGACGTGGTCTGGCTGCTGCGCAACATGCTGCATACGTCCAGTCCCGAAAAAGGGCCGGGGCTCGGCTATCTGCCGGGCCGCTGGCTCGACGGCGAATTGATCACCAACGCGCTGCGCTCGCTGTCGCGCCAGAGCGGGGCGCAGATGCTGGGCTTCGGCACGCCGCAAGGCTTTTTGCCGCTGCGCCAGCAGTTGCAGACGCGGCTCGAGGAACTGGAGATCGGCGCGTCGGCGGCGCGGCAGATCGTGCTCGTGTCGGGCATCACGCAGGCGATCGATCTCATTTCTCGCCTTTATGTGAAGCCGGGCGATGCCGTGATCGTCGGCGATCCGGCGTGGTTTCAGATGTTCGGCCGCTTCGCTTCGCAGGGCGCGCGGCTCGTCGGCATGCCGTACACGCCCGACGGCCCCGATCTCGATGCGCTGGAGACGCTCGTCGCGACCTGGCGGCCGAAGATGCTCATCATCAATTCGGTGCTGCAGAATCCGACCGGCACGTCGCTGACGGCGGCGCAGGCGTACCGCATCCTGCAACTCGCGCAGGAATACGACTTCATCGTCGTCGAGGACGATGTCTACGGCGATCTGTGTCCCGCTGGCTTTCCCGCGACGCGCCTCGCATCGCTCGATCAGTTGAAGCGCGTGATCTTCCTCGGCAGCTTTTCGAAGACGCTCGCGGCGAATCTGCGCGTCGGGTATATCGCGGCGGCGCCGGAAGTCGCGAAAGCGCTCGCGGATCAGAAGATGCTCGTCGGCATGACGAGTCCCGAGCTCAACGAGCGCGTCGTCTACAAGGTGTTGACGGAAGGGCATTACCGGCGTCACGTCGAGCGGCTGCGGGCCCGGCTCGACGGCGTGCGCGACAAGACCGCGCGCATGCTGGAAAAAACCGGCCTCAGACTTTTCGCGCCGCCCGCTGCGGCGGGCATGTTCCTGTGGGCGGACGCGGGCATCGATTCCGATGGACTCGCGGCAGCCGGACACGAAGCCGGCTTTCTGCTGACGCCCGGCAGCCTGTTTTCGCCGCATCAGTCTCCGACGACGTGGATGCGCTTCAACATCGCCAATTGCGGCGATCCGGCCTTGCCCGCCTTGCTGTCGAACTATCTGGAAAAGGCCGCGCGGCGCAGCGCCTAGCGGCGCCGTCCGGCAAGCCTTGGCAGATTGCGGCGCGCGGCGGGCACGCGGATGAACTCCGCGAGCACGGTCTCATAGAGCGCGAGCGCGCCGGGCGTATGCCGGTAGCGATGCTCGTAAAGGCGGTTTTGCCCGTCGCAGAACTTGAGCGCGAAATAATCCGCGAGCAGGTTGCCTTGCGCTTCCATGTTGTAATCGCAGAGGCGCTTGTCATCGGCGAGCGTGTACGCATACCGCAGGCCGATGCGAATCGCGCCGCGCAGCCGCACCGGATAGCCGAGCTGGAATTGCCAGACATGCGTCATCTCGTGGATGAACCACATGCGGTCGGCGATGTCGCAGGCGGAGAAGTCGTCCTGAAAACATCCGCGCGGAAAATGGAGGTTGCCGTTCGGCGCCATCGCCGTGCGGCGCGGCTGCAGGCCGAACGGCAGATAGGCGCGCGCGTGCACGCGCACCCGCGAATAGTCGATGGCGTCGCGGAAGATCGAACGGGCGATGTCGATCTCGCCGGATGTGAGTGCGCGGGCGGTGCGGTGCATGCAGGCATCATAACGGCGTGCACGTCGCTCTTGAAATCGAGCGGCGCGCCCTTATATCGGACGAATTCGGCCAACACGGCCAACGCATCCGCATCAACGAAATCAAAGAGGAACCGACATGGCGCAAGAAACCATGAGCTTTCAGGCAGAAGTGAAGCAGCTTCTGCATCTGATGATCCATTCGCTCTACAGCAACAAGGAAATTTTCCTGCGCGAGCTGATTTCCAACGCATCCGATGCCGCGGACAAGCTGCGCTTCGAAGCCATCGAGAACAGCGCGCTCTACGAGAACGATCCGGATCTGCGCATCCGCGTGTCGTTCGATAAAGCCGCGCGCACGGTCACCATCGACGACAACGGCATCGGCATGAGCCGCGACGAAGCGATTTCGCATCTCGGCACGATCGCACGTTCGGGCACCAAGGAATTCTTCTCGAAGCTCTCCGGCGACCAGCAGAAGGACGCGGCGCTCATCGGGCAGTTCGGCGTCGGCTTCTATTCGGGTTTCATCGTCGCGGACAAGATCACGGTCGAGACGCGCCGCGCCGGTCTCGCGGCGAACGAGGGCGTGCGCTGGACGAGCGCGGGCGAGGGCGATTTCGAAGTCGAGGACATCGAGCGCGCGCAACGCGGCACGACCATCACGCTGCATCTGCGCGCGGACGAGGACGAGTTCCTGTCGACGCATCGTCTGAAGTCGATCATCCAGAAGTATTCGGATCACGTCGCGCTGCCCATCCTGATGAAGAAGGAAGAGTGGGACGCCGAAAAGAGCGAGATGGTCACGAAGGACGAGGACGAGACCGTCAACCAGGCGAGCGCGCTCTGGACGCGTCCGAAGAACGACATCACGGACGAGCAGTACAAGCAGTTTTATCAGCACGTTTCGCACGATCACGACGAGCCGCTCGCGTGGACGCATAACCGCGTCGAAGGCCGCAGCGAGTACACGCAACTGCTGTACGTACCGAAGCACGCGCCGTTCGATCTGTGGAACCGCGAGCATCGCGGCGGACTGAAGCTCTACGTGAAGCGCGTGTTCATCATGGATGACGCCGAGCAACTGCTGCCCGCGTATCTGCGTTTCGTGAAGGGCGTCGTCGATTCCGCCGATCTGCCGCTCAACGTATCGCGCGAAATCCTGCAGGAAAGCCGCGACGTGAGGGCGATTCGCGAAGGCGTGACCAAGCGCGTGCTGTCGATGCTCGAAGAGCTCGCGACGTCTTCGGCCGAAGCCACCGAAGGCGCCGACAAGCAGAAGTACGCCACGTTCTGGAACGAGTTCGGGCAAGTGCTGAAGGAAGGCATCGGCGAGGACTTCAGCAATCGCGAGCGCATCGCGAAGCTGGTGCGTTTCGCATCGACGCACAACGACAGCAACGAGCAGAACGTGTCGCTCGCGGACTACGTTGCGCGCATGAAGCCCGAGCAGACGAAGATCTATTACGTCACCGCCGATAGCTGGCAGGCCGCGAAGAACAGCCCGCATCTCGAAGTGTTCCGCAAGAAGGGCGTCGAAGTGCTGCTGCTGACGGACCGCGTCGACGAGTGGATGCTGTCGTTCCTCAATGAGTTCGATGGCAAGCCGCTGCAGAGCGTCGCGCGCGGCGACCTCGATCTCGGCGCGCTCGACGACGAGGAAAAGCAGCAGCAAGAGAAGGTCGGCGAGGAAATGAAGCCGCTCGTCGAGAAGATGAAGGAAGCGCTCGAAGGCAAGGCGAAGGACGTGCGCCTCACGTTCCGTCTCACCGATTCGCCGAGCTGTCTCGTCGCGGATGAAGGCGACATGAGCGGTTATCTGCAACGCATGCTGAAGGCAGCGGGGCAGAACGCGCCGCAAGCGGAACCGATTCTCGAAGTGAATCCTGAGCATCCGCTGGTGAAGTCGTTGAATGCGGATAACGCCAATTTCGTCGACTGGTGTCATCTGCTGTTCGATCAGGCGTTGCTGGCCGAAGGCGGCGCGCTGGAGGACCCGGCGAGCTTCGTGAAGCGCACGAACGCGTTGTTGCTTGCGCGGTAAGTCTTTGCAGGTGATTTGAATGAACGCGCCGCCGGGGAACCGGCGGCGCGTTTTTTACTTGCTCTTGCGTTCCTTGTTCGACTGAGCGATGAGCGATGCCGCCATCCTTCGGGTCTCTTCCGAATACTTCGGGCTTCTCAATGCTTCCGATGCCTTGTGTTCCATTGCCGCGCCGGTCTGTTTGTTCGTGTGGCGCTGCGCGAGAACCGATCCCGCGAAGCTCTTCGCAATCTTCGATGCGTGCGGATCATGCAATGTCTTTTCGGCGATCTCGGTGACTGCTTTCGACGACTGTTTCTTGTTGATTGTCATAGTCTTGTTTCATTGATTCTTCGTCTGGACGCCGCGCCTCGGTGATGCAGTGTTCGCGGCCAATCCCCTTATATCCGTGGATGGCGAGCAATTCCAGCCGAAACGTCCGAATAGCGGGTGCCTCTATAATCCGCCGCATGCTCACGCCCAACGATCCCATCGACGCACACTGGCGCGTCGTCCCGCTTGCCTCGCTCACCGACGCTCAAAAGGACTGGCTCACGCGCGGCGGCTCGCTGACCGCGCATCTGCGCACGCTCGGCGCGGTGACGGTCGAAGTGACGCGCGAAGCCGTCGATATGCCGTGGCGCGACGAATGGCGCGCGCTCGATGTCACGCCGCGCACGCCCGTCTGGACGCGCGAAGTCACGCTCAAGGTCGATGGCGAGCCGTTCGTCGTCGCGCATAGCGTCGTGCCGCTTTCGCACAGCACGGGTATCTGGCAATCGATGCGCCGTCTGCGCACGCGTCCGCTTGCCGAACTGCTTTATAGCGATGGCAGCGTGTCGCGCTCGGCGCTCGTCAGCAGAAGGATCACCGCGCGGCATCCGCTGCATCGCCTGGCATCGGCGCATAGGGAAAGCGCGCATGCGCTCGTCGCGAGACGATCCGTGTTCAAGCGTCACGGCGCGCCGCTGATGGTCACCGAATGCATGCTCGATGCGCTCTGGACGCGCCTCGACGTATCAGCCGCGAAAAAGCACCATTGGGAACACGCGCGTTCGCTCGAACATCTGAGCTCGCATGCGAAGCGCGTCGCGCACGGCGAGGCGAAATGAAGCTCGCGGGATTCGAACCGGTCGGCGATGACGCCACGCACACCCTCATCCTCGGCAGCTTTCCGGGCGTCGCATCGCTGGCGGCGACGCAGTATTACGCGCATCCGCGCAATCAGTTCTGGCGGCTCGTCGGCGCGGCGATCGGGGAATCGCTGCACGAACTGAGCTACGACGAACGTCTGGCGCGCCTGAAGCAGCACGGCATCGGCTTATGGGACGTACTCGCCGCGTGCGAACGCGAAGGCAGTCTCGATGCCGCGATCCGCAACGCATCGCCCAACGACTTCGCCGTGTTCCGCACGCGCTTCCCGAACTTGCGCAAGGTCTGCTTCAACGGCAAGACCTCGGGCAAGTTCGCGCCCGTCCTTGCAGCGGCGGGCTACGCGACGCTCGTGCTGCCGTCGTCGAGCGCGGCCAATGCTATCCTCTCGTTCGATCGAAAATTGCGCATCTGGCGCGACATCCTCACCACACAATGACGAATCTCATCAAGCGCGCGTCGGCCGAAGCCCGCGCGTTCGGCCGCAAGAAAGACAACGCCAAATCGAAGCGCAATCGCGACGATGACGACCTCGCCAACGCCCCGCGCATCAAGGCGCCGCGCAAGCCGCGCTTCGCGCCCGTGACGTTCTCGGAAGAGGGCGGCGTGCGCTATCTGCATTTCGGCACCGAATGGGTGCAAGGCGCGATGCGTTTGAAGAAGCCCGATCACATCGAGCTCGAATACGCGCAGCAGATGATGGCGTGGCTGCTCTTCATCGAAACGCCCGAGCGCATTGTGCAGCTCGGGCTCGGCGCGGCCGCGCTCACGAAGTTCTGTTACCGCTTTCTCAAGCGCGCGAAGGTCGAAGCGGTCGAACTGAACCCCGCGGTCGTGATCGCCGCGCGCGCGATGTTCGAACTGCCCTATGACGACGCGCGCCTCACCGTCACCGAGCGCGACGCGTGGGAGTTCGTCAACGATCGCGCGAACCACGGCACGATCGGCGCATTGCAGATCGATCTCTACGACGCCACCGCGCGCGGCCCCGTCCTCGACAGCGTGTCGTTCTATCGTGCGTGCCGCGCGTGTCTCACGCCCGAGGCGGGCGTCGTCACGATCAATCTGTTCGGCGATCATCCGAGCTTCGTGCGCAACATGCGGCATCTGAACGAAGCGTTCGATCATCGCGTGATCGCGCTGCCCGAAGTGCACGACGGCAATCGCGTCGCGCTCGCCTTCGCCGGTCCCGCGCTCGACGTGCCATTCGCCGCGCTCGAAACGCGCGCGAAGCTCATCGAAGCCCAACTCGGCCTGCCCGCGCGCAAGTGGGTGAAGGGTCTCGCCGAAAGCGCGGGCATCCCGACGACGGGTTCGTTCTCCATCTGACCGAACATGCATCGGGCCGGAACGTGCGTTCTGGCCCTTTCGCGGCCATCACAGAAGCAAGCAGAGAAATCAGCGGAATCTGAATAGTCGGGATTCTCCCTGATTTGAGCGCTATTTATCGGTCCATATACTCCCTCTGTTATTTCGGGGCGCTTCAAGCGGCATGTCTACCCGACGACCGGCATCCCGCCGGGCTCGCAATAACGACAAAACAAGAGGAGACCGTTCATGGCTCACGAAGCTACGACCGGCACCGGACAACCGCGCAACAAGCATTGGCTGTGGCTTCTGATCCTTCCGTGGATCGGTGTGGTCTGGGTGCCTTTCTACAACAAGATCGAGCCCGTTCTGTGGGGCTTTCCGTACTTCTACTGGTATCAGCTGCTGTGGGTGCTGATCAGCGCCGTCATCACCGCCGTCGTCTATAAGAAGACGAAGGCGCTGCCCTCGGGACGAAAGAACGGAGGCGCGCGATGATGAACACCACCGCAACCTTCGTCTTCGTCCTCTTCTTCGTCGGCGTCACGATTCTCGGCTTCATCGCCGCGCACTGGCGCAAGGGCGATCTCGCCCAGCTCGACGAATGGGGCCTCGGCGGACGCCGCTTCGGGACCATTGTCACGTGGTTCCTGCTCGGCGGCGATCTCTATACCGCCTACACGTTCGTCGCGGTGCCGGCGCTCGTGTTCGGCGCGGGCGCGACGGGCTTCTTCGCGCTGCCGTACACGATCCTCATTTATCCATTCGCGTTCGTCGTGTTTCCGAAGCTCTGGAGCATCGCGAAGCGTCACGGCTATGTGACCGCCGCCGACTTCGTGCACGCGCGCTACAACAGCCGCATGCTCGCGCTCGCCGTCGCGCTGACGGGCATCGTCGCGACCATGCCGTACATCGCGCTGCAACTCGTCGGCATCGAAGTGGTGATCGGCGCGCTCGGCTTCTCGACGCAGGGCTTCGTCGGCGATCTGCCGCTCATCATCGCGTTCGCGATTCTCGCCGCGTACACGTACACGTCGGGCCTGCGCGCACCCGCGATGATCGCCGTGGTGAAGGACGTGCTGATCTACGTCACCATCATCGCCGCGATGATCGTGATTCCAGCGCAGCTCGGCGGCTTCGGCCATATTTTCAGCACCGTGCCGCCTGAAAAGCTGCTGCTGAAAGCGCCCGATGCCGCGAGCCTGAACGGCTACAGCGCGTACGCGACGCTCGCGGTCGGTTCGGCGCTCGCGCTCTTCCTGTACCCGCACTCGGTGACGGCGATTCTGTCGTCGAATTCGGGCAACACGATCCGCCGCAACATGTCGCTTCTGCCGGCGTACTCGCTCGTGCTCGGCCTGCTCGCGCTGCTCGGCTACATGGCGCTCGCCTCGGGCGTGAAGGACATGCCGGAATACGCGCAGTACTTCAAGGCCTACGGCGCGAACTTCGCCGTGCCGGCGCTGTTCCTGCACTACTTCCCGTCGTGGTTCG
Organism: Caballeronia sp. NCF2; assembly: GCF_023631205.1. NCBI lineage: Bacteria > Pseudomonadati > Pseudomonadota > Betaproteobacteria > Burkholderiales > Burkholderiaceae > Caballeronia > Caballeronia sp. NCF2. The sequence continues at coordinate 270,240 of NZ_JALQDN010000006.1, forward strand.
TGGGCGTGGCGTTCGCGGCGATCGGCATCGGCGCGCTGGTGCCGGCGGCGATCATGTCGATCGCGGCGGCGAACCTGTACACACGCAACGTGCATCGCGAGTTCGTCAACACGAACATGACGCCGGAGCAGGAGACCAACGTCGCCAAGCTCGTGTCGCTGATCGTGAAGGTCGGCGCGGTGGTGTTCATTCTCGCGCTGCCGCTCACGTACGCGATCCAGCTGCAACTGCTCGGCGGCATCTGGATCATCCAGACGCTGCCCGCGCTCGTGCTCGGCCTCTATACGCGCGTGCTCGATCATCGCGGCTTGCTGATCGGCTGGGCGACGGGCATCGGCGTCGGTACGTGGATGGCCGTGTCGCTGCAACTGAAGGGCTCGATCTATCCGCTGCATCTGTTCGGCTACGTCGTGCCGGGCTACGCGGCGGTGTGGGCGCTGATCGCGAACCTCATCGTTTCGATCGTCGTGAGCGTGCTCGTGCGCGTTCTCGGCCTCAAGCGCTCCGACGACCGCACGCGTCCGGAAGATTATCTGGACATCGTGGAAGGCTGATTCCGGCCGTCGCGCACCTGCCCGGCGCGGCGCGCGAAAAGCTGGTAAAACGCCCGTAACAGGCTTCTCGCCTTTGCGGGCGTTTTTTTGGACAGCCTTCGTGTGAGCGAACCATGCTTTCTCCGACATCGACGTCAATCAGGCGCGGCCGTCTCTCACGCCTCGTTCACTGGGTCACGTCGCCGTACTTCCGATACCGGCACGCGAACCTGATCCACGGGCTGCGCGTCGGCCTTGCCGTGGCGATGTCGATCGCCGTCACGACGGGCGTCGACGTGCCGCACGGCATCTGGGCGACGGTGTCGGTGCTCGTCGTGATCGGCGGGCTGCAGCACTACGGCAACATCCGCAAGAAGGCCGCCGAACGCGCCATCGGCACGACGCTCGGCGCGGGCTTCGGCCTCGTGCTGATTCTCGCGGAGACGCTGACCGGCTCGCAGATGGTGTTCTTCGTGCTGATGTGCCTGGTCGCGGGCGGCTGCGCGTATTACGCCATCGGCAAGCCGGGCTATGTCGCGCTGCTCACGGCGATCACGATGGTCATCGTTTCCGGGCACGGCGACTTGCCGCTTTCCACGGGTTTGTGGCGCACGGCCAATGTGATGATCGGCGTCGTGATCGCGCTCGCGTTCTCGTTCGTGCTGCCGCAATACGCGACGTATTCGTGGCGCTACCGTCTCGCGGACAATCTGCGCGAATGCGCGAGGATCTACGGCGCTTTATTGGATGGCACGCCGCTCGTCGCCGAGGACACGGCGCGCCGCATGTATGCGATGAGCCAGCGGCTCGTGCAGGCGCGCGCGCTGATGGAGTCGGTCGCGAAGGAAACCGATGTGCCGATGGCGCGGCTGGAAGAGATCCAGCGCCTGCATCGCTCGATTCTCGCGGCGCTGGAAATGCTCGTGACGTCGATGCCGGAAGTCTCGGGCGCAACGCCCAGCCGTTTTGCGATTGCGTGCTCGCCGGGCGAACACGCGGTGCGCGGACAGCTCCTGCAGATGGCGCGCGCGCTGCGCTTCGGGCGCGTCGGTTTGCTGTATCGCGCGATGGATGCGTCGGGCGCGCCGCAATCGAACGCCGCCGCCGACGAGAACGCGACGACGCAGGGCATGCACTGGCTCGCGATGCGTTTCGTCGAGCAGGTGGATCGCTTGCGGATGCGGCTGTCGGAAATCGAGCGGCAGTGGAATATCGAAGGGGCGCGGCCGCTCAATCCATGAAGCAGTGAATGCTCAGGCTGCCTGCACTTCGGCTTCGTGCACCACGTTGATGAGCCAGGGCACGCCGAAACGATCCGTCAGCATGCCGAAGCCTTGTGTCCAGAACGTGGATTGCCACGGCGTGAGCACGTTGCCGCCTTCGGCAAGCATGTTGAAGATGCGCTCGCCGGATTGCGCGTCGTCCGCGGCGATCGACAGCGTGAAGCCCGAATAGTCCTTGCGCGGCTGACCATAGCGGCCGTCGGACACCAGAATCGCGTTCGGGCCGACGCAGAATACCGCATGCATGATCTTGTCTGCCCAGTCGGGCGGGGCGTTGCCGCCGTCCGGCGCATCGCGGAAGCGCACCAGCGCGGCGATCTGCGCCCCGAACGCGGCCTGATAGAGTTCGAGCGCCTCGGCGCAGTCGCCGTTGTAGAAGATATAGGTATCCAGTTGCATGACCGAATGACTCCGTGCATATAAAGCGGACATGCCGCCAGAGCCCGAAAGTCTATTGCAACGGCGTCCTACGTCGACTCGGAAACGGTCAAATTACGTCAAGAAGCAGCGAAATGGAAAAAACCGCAAATCGCACCAGTGATCCGGCGCGATTCGCGGTTCTGTTTTCAGCGCGCTTATTGCAGCGCGGTGATCAGCTTTTCGAGCTTGATCGCATCGGCGGCGAAAGCGCGGATGCCTTCCGCGAGCTTTTCGGTCGCCATGGCGTCGTCGTTGACGAGGAAGCGGAACGTCGGCTCGTCGACGGCGATCTTCTCCACGTTCTCGTTCTTCACGCTCTCCGGCGAGAGCTTGCGCTCGACCTTTTCGTTGCTGTCGGCGAGTTTCTTCAGCAGATCGGGGCTGATCGTGAGCAGGTCGCAGCCCGCCAGTTCGGTGATCTGACTCACCGTGCGGAAGCTCGCGCCCATGACTTCCGTCTTGTAGCCGAACTTCTTGTAGTACGAGTAGATGCGGCGCACCGACTGCACGCCCGGATCGTTCGCGCCGCCGTTTTTCACTTCGTCCCATTCCGCGCCGGCCGACTTCTTGTACCAGTCGTAGATGCGGCCGACGAACGGCGAAATAAGCTGCGCGCCCGCTTCGGCGCACGCGACCGCTTGCGCGAGCGAGAAGAGCAGCGTCATGTTGCAGTGAATGCCTTCCTTCTGCAGCACTTCGGCCGCGCGGATGCCTTCCCACGTCGACGCCAGCTTGATCAGCACGCGATCGCGACTGATGCCCGCGTTCTCGTACAGCTTGATGATGTCGTGCGCCTTGTCGATGGACGCTTTCGTGTCGAACGACAAGCGCGCGTCGACTTCGGTGGACACGCGGCCCGGAATGATCTTGAGAATCTCGGTGCCGAACGCGACGAGCAGATTGTCGATGATCTGCGGCATCGGCTTCTTCGCGTGCTCCTTGACGGTCTTTTCGAGCAGCGGCTTGTAGTCGTCCTTCTGGACGGCCTTCAGGATCAGCGACGGATTGGTCGTCGCGTCCTGCGGCTTGAATGCGATGAATTGCTGGAAGTCGCCCGTGTCGGCGACGACGGTCGTGTATTGCTTGAGCTGGTCGAGAGCGGATGTCATGTCGAGTCTCAGACGCGTGGCGTCTTGTCAAATTGCGGAAAACAACCCGCGGATTGCCCATGATTGCGACGCCGCGCGGCGACTTCGTTCGCGCGGCGCGCCCCTGAATTCATTTTCCCATTCTAGTCCCGAGCGCGGCGAACGCGCTGATACCGTGCGCGCACGCACGCGGCGTGCCGGAATTCGACCGGCGCGCCGCCTCGCGCGTTCAATCGCGTTCAAGCGCGTTCAGTCGCGTTCAATCGGCCGCGTAAGCGAGCTCGTGCCAGCGCCGCACCGTGCCCGAGCCCAACTGGCCGCGCGCGAAGCGCATTTTGCGCACTTCGTCGAGCGCGTGCGCGTCTTTCGCCGGATCGCCGCAGTTCATCTTCGGGACGACGTCCTGGACGTGCCCGGCGTCGTCGAGCAGCACGCGCACGATCGTCTTGCGCTTCGGTGCGGTGCCAGGCGGCGTGGAGCGCGCCAGCAGTCTGTCGATCAAAGCCATGACGGAAATGCCAAAAACGATTGCGGAAGCATCGGCCGGAAATCGGGGCCGATTCCGCCATTGTAGGCTGCGTCAGGCGCGTCTGGCATTGAGCACGACATGCGTCACAACGCCCGCGATCAAGCCCCAGAACGCGGAGCCGATCGACAGCAGCGTGAGGCCCGACGCCGTCACCATGAACGTGACGAGCGCGGGCTCGCGTTGACGCGCGTCCTGCATCGCGTTGGCGAGGCCGCTCATGATCGAGCCGAAGAGGGCGAGCGCCGCCACCGACACGACGAGCTCCTTCGGAAACGCCGCGAACAGCGCCGCGATGGTCGCGCCGAACGTGCCCGCGAGCAGATAGAACACGCCGCACCAGACGGCCGCCGTGTAGCGCTTGTCGCGATTCTCGTGCGCCTCGCGGCCGGTGCAGATCGCGGCGGTGATGGCGGCGAGATTCACGCCGTGCGAGCCGAACGGCGCGAGCACGAGCGACGCGAGGCCGGTCGTCGAGATGAGCGGGGCGGAAGGCGTCGTGTAGCCATCGGCGCGCAACACGGCGATGCCTGGCACGTTTTGCGAGGCCATCGCGACGACGAAAAGCGGAATGCCGATGCTGATCGCCGAGGCGATCGAGAACGCGGGCATCGTGAAGACGGGATGCGCGAGCGCCACATGAAAGCGCGAAAAGTCGAGCAGCCCGAGCGCGCCCGCGACCGCGATGCCGACGACGAGCGTCGCCGGGATCGCGTAGCGCGGCAGGAAGCGCTTGCCGGCGAGATATGTGAAAAACATCACGATGACGAGCGAGGTGCGATGCTCGGCGGCGCGAAAAATCTCGATGCCGATCTCGAACAGGATGCCCGCGAGCAGCGCGGCGGCGATGCCCGACGGAATGCGCTTCATCAGCGTGTCGAACCAGCCGGTCAGGCCGACGGCGGTCAAGAGCACCGCGCAGACGATGAACGCGCCGATCGCATCGGCGTAGGCGACGTTCGGCAGCGACGAGACGAGCAGCGCCGCGCCCGGCGTCGACCATGCGACGACGATCGGCGCGCGATAGCGCAGCGACAGGCCGATCGTGCAGACCGCCATGCCCATCGAGAGCGCCCAGATCCACGAGGAAATCTGCGCATCGGACAAATGCGCGGCCTGGCCCGCCTGGAACATCAGGACGAGCGAACTGGTGTAGCCGGTCATCATCGCGACGAAACCGGCGACGATCGTGGAGAGCGACGTATCAAAGAGGAAACGCGGCGCGGCGGGCGCCGGAGCGGAAGCTTTCATTCGGGTGTCTCGATTACTTCGACAGGGCGCGCATGGCGGTTTCGAGGCCGGCCATCGTCAGCGGATACATGCGATTGCCGAGCACGTTGCGGATCGCGGAGATCGACTGGCGATATTCCCATAGCCGCTCGGGCTCGGGATTGAGCCATGCGTGATGCGGGAATTGATCCGCGAGACGGCGCAACCACACCGCGCCGGCCTCGGCATTGTTGTATTCGACGGAGCCGCCCGGCTGCAGCACTTCGTAGGGACTCATGGTGGCGTCGCCGACGAAGATCAGCTTGTAGTCCGGCGTGAACCTGTGCAGCACGTCGAAGGTCGGCGTGCGCTCGGTGTGACGGCGGCGGTTGTTCTTCCACAGATAGTCGTACACGCAGTTGTGGAAGTAGTAGAACTCGAGATGCTTGAACTCGGCCTTCGCCGCCGAGAACAACTCTTCGACGCGCTTGATGTGATCGTCCATCGAGCCGCCGACGTCGAGCAGCATCAGCACTTTCACGTTGTTGTGGCGCTCGGGCACCATCTTGAGATCGAGCCAGCCGGCGTTGGCGGCGGTGCTGCGGATCGTGCCGGGCAGATCGAGCTCTTCGTTCGCGCCTTCGCGCGCGAAGCGCCGCAAGCGCCGCAGCGCGACCTTGATGTTGCGCGTGCCGATTTCGACCTGATCGTCGTAATCCTTGTACGCGCGCTCGTCCCACACTTTCACGGCGGTGCGGTTCCCCGCCGATTCCCCGCCGATGCGAATGCCTTCCGGGTTGTAGCCGCCATGCCCGAAGGGCGACGTGCCGCCCGTGCCGATCCATTTGTTGCCGCCTTCGTGACGCTCCTTCTGCTCGTCCATCAGTTCCTTCAGGCGTTCCATGAGTTTGTCGAGGCCGCCGAGCGCCTCGATGCGCTTCTTCTCTTCCGCCGTGAATTCGCGTTCGAGCCGCTTCCTGAGCCAATCGAGCGGAATGTCGAAGACTTCGTCGGGAAGCTGCGTCAGCCCGTGGAAATACGCGCCGAACGCGCGATCGAACTTGTCGAAGTACTTCTCGTCCTTCACGAGCGTCATGCGGGCGAGGAAATAGAACTCGTCGAGCGACGGCGAAATGACCTGCGCCTTCAGCCCTTCGAGCAAGGTCAGATATTCCTTCACCGAAACGGGCAGCTTCGCGTCGCGCAGCGAGTAGAAGAAGTCGATCAGCATGGCGCGCGCTCCATCGTGCTTAACGTTCGAGCCGGAAATTCAGATTGGCGCGCACCGCCGGCCATTCCGAGCGGATGATCGAAAACACGACGGTGTCGCGCAACACGCCGTCCTTGCCGACCTGATGATTGCGCAGAATGCCGTCCTGCTTCGCGCCGAGCCGCGCGATCGCCGTGCGCGACGCGTGGTTCATGAAATGCGTCCGGAATTCGACGGCGATGGCATCGAGCCTGTCGAAGGCGTGCGTGAGCAGCAGCAGTTTGGCTTCGGTGTTGAGCGCGGTCTTCTGCACGCGCTTCGCATACCACGTATGCCCGATCTCCAGCCGACGATTCGCTTCGTCGACGTTGAAGTAACGCGTCGATCCGACGATGTCGCCGCTCTTCGCATCGATCACCGCGAACGGATGCGCGCCCGAGCGGTCGCGCATGTCGAGCGCGGTGTCGATATAGGCGCGCGTCTTGTCGGGCGGCGGCACGAAGGTGTACCAGAGCTTCCACAATTGGCCATCGCTCGCAGCGGCCGTGAGGGCCTGCTCGTGCTCGGGCGTGAGCGGCACGAGCCTGACGTGTTCGCCTTGCAGCGTGACGGGTTCGATCCAGCGGCTCATGTCGTTATCAGCGATGGTTGCGGTTCATGAACAGCAGCCGCTCGAAGAGCGCGACGTCCTGTTCGTTCTTGAGCAACGCGCCGTGCAGCGGCGGCACGATCTGTTTCTGATCCGACGAGCGCAGCGCCTCGGGCGGAATGTCTTCGGCCAGGAGCAGCTTGAGCCAGTCGAGCAGTTCGGACGTCGACGGCTTCTTCTTCAGGCCCGAGACCTGGCGCAGCTCGAAGAAGCTCTGCATCGCCGCGGCGAGCAGATCCTGCTTGATGTTCGGAAAATGCACCTCGACGATGGCCTTCATCGTCTCCGCGTCCGGGAACTTGATGTAGTGGAAGAAGCAGCGGCGCAGGAACGCGTCAGGCAACTCCTTCTCGTTATTCGACGTGATGATGACGAGCGGCCGGTGCTTCGCTTTCACGAGCTCGCGCGTCTCGTAGACGTAGAACTCCATGCGATCGAGTTCGCGCAGCAAGTCGTTCGGAAATTCGATGTCCGCCTTGTCGATCTCGTCGATGAGCAGCACGCTCTGCTGGTCCGACTCGAACGCCTGCCACAGCACGCCCTTGACGATGTAATTGCGGATGTCCTTCACGCGCTCGTCGCCGAGCTGCGAATCGCGCAGGCGCGAGACGGCGTCGTATTCGTACAGGCCTTGCTGGGCTTTCGTCGTCGATTTGATGTGCCACTGCAGAAGCGGCATGCCGAGTGCTCCCGCAACTTCCTCAGCGAGCATGGTCTTGCCGGTTCCCGGTTCGCCCTTGATGAGCAGCGGCCGTTGCAGCGCCATCGCGGCGTTCACCGCGAGCTTGAGATCGTCGGTTGCGACGTATTGCGATGAGCCTTCGAAACGCATGACGAAGATCCGGTTGGCAAAAAAATCCCAGTATAAGTCAGAAGACCTTTCCGCATTGAGGCGCGCCCGGTATCGTTTGAGCCGCTTTATCGGCAGGTCGACGCTGCATGCCCGAGCGCGGGTGAAGCGTGCGCGCAAGCGGGTTCATCGCGTGTACAGGGACGAATTGTCGCAGGGCAAACGGCTGCTTTTCAGCCGATTCCCCTTGTCAGCAGGGCTTCGGCGCGGTTCGCGTGTGGACGGAGGGTAGGTCGCGCGGTACAATTAGCGCGATTTTTTTGGCCTGCGTGGCGACAGACCCTGCAACAGCAAACAGTCCCGAGAAGGTTGTATTGCGCTCGGCGCGGGCCGCGGCCTTGTGAGCGCCGGATTTCCCCTCAAGCCAGGTTAGAAGAGCTATGAACAATTTCGTCGGCAAATGTGCCGTGATTGCAGCGCTGTCCGGTCTCGCCGGCTTCGCGAGTGAGGCGTCGGCCGACGTCGTCGGCAACGCGAAGGCCGCAGAGGGCAAGGTTGCGATGTGCATCGGCTGCCACGGCATCCCCGGCTATCGCACCGCGTACCCCGAGGTGTACGAAGTGCCGATGCTGGGCGGCCAGAACGCGCAGTACATCGCCAATGCGCTGCATGCCTACAAGAAGGGCGACCGTCATTTCGACACGATGCGCGCCATCGCGACGACGCTGTCGGATCAGGATATCGCCGATATCGCCGCGTACTACGCTGCGCAGACTCCCCAATCGAAGAACAATCCCGACAAGTGATCCGCGCGTGAACGCAAAGCGACAACGGGAAGGAGAATTCATGAAGCCGTCCAAGGCACTTCACTCAAGCTTCAAGGCAGCGAGCGCCGCAGCGGCGCTCATCGGCATGACGGCGTTCGGCAGCGCGCACGCAGCCGATGTCGCAAACGGCAAGGCGCTTTCCGACAGCCACAACTGCGCGGCCTGTCACGGTCCCGGTCTGAACAAGCCGGTGAGCGGCGAGTATCCGCGTCTCGCGGGTCAGCACGCGACGTACATCTACTGGGCGCTGCGGCAGTATCAGATCGGCGGCAACAACCCGAACTTCGGACGCAACAACGCCATCATGGCGGCGCAGGTGCAGAACCTGTCGCAGAGCGATCTGAAGGATCTCGCGGCATACATCGAATCGCTCGATGGCAGTCTCGTGCTGAAGAAGTAAGCGCGATTTCTCACGCAATCCGCACAACGAAACACCCCGCTCGAAGCGGGGTGTTTTGCTTGATGCGTCCGGTTTCGATGCTTAGTCGCGCGAAGCACGGCGCTCGATCAGCGCGAGATAGGCGTCGGTGTCGGGCGGGGTGCCGGAGCGCTGCGCTTCCCAGATGATCTGGCCGAGGCAATCCATGATCGCGTGCTGCGCGTCGTGCGGCGAGCCGAGGCGTGCGACGAGCCTGTCGTGCGCGCGGCGGATGCCCGGCGGCTGATCGATCGAAAGCTGCTCGCTGATCGCGAGATGCATCGACAGATGCAGAAACGGGTTCGTCTGACCGCGATCGGGCGAGTAATCGGCTTCGCGCGATTCGGGGTTCACGAGCGCGTCGTGATATTCCGGATGCTCGCCGATCCAGTCGGCGGCCATGCTTTCGAGCGGCGTCAGAATCTCGCCGGCGCGCTCCTTGCGCCACGTTTCGGTGAAGAACTGGCGAACTTCGTCGCGGCTGGGGTTGAACATAACGTATTGATTCGATTGCGGGTTTCTGAATCCGCTATTGTAGACCGCGATGCGCAGGTTCTGCCCAAACCCTCTTCATTCGACGGGCGCGGGCGTCTTCGGCCGATATTCGCAGAGCGGCTCGATCGCGCAATGCCAGCATTCCGGCACGCGCGCCTTGCAGACATAGCGTCCATGCAGGATCAGCCAGTGATGCGCGTCGTGCAGAAATTCCTTCGGCGTGAATTTCTCGAGCGCGGTTTCGACGGCGCGCACGTCCTTGCCCGGCGCGAGCCCGGTGCGATTCGCGACGCGAAAGATGTGCGTATCGACGGCGATAGACGGCTGCCCGAACGCGATGTTCAGCACGACGTTCGCGGTCTTGCGGCCGACGCCCGGCAGCGCTTCCAGCGCCTCGCGATTGTCCGGCACCTCGCCGCCGTGCTGCTCGACGAGCATGCGGCACGTCGCGATCACGTTCTTCGCCTTCGTGCGATACAGCCCGATCGTGCGGATGTATTCCGCTACGCCTTCCTCGCCGAGCGCGAGCACCGTTGCCGGCGTGTTGGCGACGGGAAACATCTTGCGCATCGCCTTGTTCACGGAGACGTCGGTGGCCTGCGCGGAGAGCATTACGGCGATCAGCAGTTCGAACGGCGTCGTGTATTCGAGCTCGGTCACCGGGTGCGGATTCAGGCTCTGCAAGGTCTCGTAGATCGCGCGGCGCTTCGTGGCGTTCATGATTCGATGTCCGTTCTTACGCGGGTTTATCGCCTTTATCGGGATGGGACGCGTTTGCGTCGTCCGTAATGCCAAGACGGCGGCGGCGCGCTTCCGCTTCGTCGATCTGCGCCTGCACGGCCGCGCTCACGTGAGCCGTGTTCTTGGGACCGGCGCCGAGCTTCGCCATCTCTTCTTTCTTCTTGCGCGCGCGCTCCAGCGCGGCCTGGATGATCGCGCGTTTCTTCGCTTCCGGATCGTCGCTCGCGGGCTGCGCTTCGTGCGTGGCCTGCGTGGCCTGCGTCGCTTGCGCTGTTTGCGCTGTTTGCGCCGCCCGCGCGGCCTGACGCGCGCTCGCGCGTGCCTGCGCCTCGGCGCGCTCGCGCTCCAGACGTGCCACGCGACGGTCGTGCCGGGCGCGCGCAGCATCGGCTTGTTCCTGACTCCACGCGTCCCAGCCGGTGCGATCGCCGGTCACGGGCACCATCGCGATGCAATCGACGGGGCAGGGCGGCACGCACAGATCGCAACCCGTGCACAGTTCGGCGATGACCGTGTGCATCTGCTTCGCGGCGCCGACGATCGCATCGACCGGACACGCCTGCATGCACAGCGTGCAGCCGATGCACACGTTCTCGTCGATCACCGCGACGGGCCGTGCGCGCTCGACGCCATGCGTCGTATCGAGCGGTATATCGGGCGCGCCCAGCAGCGCGGCGAGACGCGCGACACCTTCGGCGCCACCCGGCGGGCACCGGTTATAGCTCGCCTCGCCCGCGGCGATGGCGTCGGCGTAGGGCCGGCAGGCCGGGTAGCCGCACTTGGTGCATTGCGTCTGCGGCAGCAGGTCTTCGATGCGCTCGGCGAGCGTCTTGGAAAAGGTTGCGGTCACGAGGAATTGCGATGATGCCTTGGGGACTGGCGCAGCGTGGGCGAAGATCGCGTTTGGAATCGCGCGGTGCGCTTCGGATGCGAAGAGAACGCTTCGGCGTCCACGACGACGGGCACGCTGCCTGTTCGGCGCGCGTCCCGTTTCGCGGGCGCACGCTCGGCTTTGATCGACATTATCGCCGAAGTCGTCAACAGTCGTGCCGAATGGCTTCTACTCCCAATTGCCAACGTCCTTTCGATGTGCGCATAATCGAAGCGCTTTTCCGTTTGACCGCAGGACGGTGTTTCCCAATAACCCTGGGCAGCGCCCGTTCACGTCATGTACCCAATGCGGGCCGCGTGACGCTAATCCGGCAACGCGGCTCCCGAGTCATGCCACCATGAATCAGCCGAAAATCAAAAGAGATCCTGAAGGCACCCGGCGCCGTATTTTGCTTGCCGCCGCAGAAGAGTTCGCGGCCGGTGGCTTGTTCGGCGCCCGTGTCGATCAGATTGCGCGTCGGGCGGAGACCAATGAGCGCATGCTCTATTACTACTTCGGTAGCAAAGAGCAGTTATTCACCGCCGTGCTCGAACATGCGCTATCGGCGCTCGTCGAAGCGGAACGCACGCTCGAACTCGACGGCATTGCGCCTATCGAAGCGATGACGCGTCTCGCGCATTTCGTCTGGGATTACTACCGGGATCATCCGGAGTTGCTGCGCCTCATCAACAACGAGAATTTGCACGAGGCGAGATATATCAAAGGATCGAATCGAATACGCGAGCTCATTTCGCCGATCGTCGCGACGCTCACGGCCATTCTCGATCGCGGTCAGAAAGCCGGACTGTTTCGCACCGACGTCGATCCGCTCAAGTTCTACATCATCCTGTCGGGACTCGGTTATTACATCGTTTCGAATCGCTTCACGCTGGAAGCGACTTTCGGGCTCGATTTCAGCGAGCAGGCGCAGCGCGAGCAGATCGTGCGGATGAATACCGAGTTGCTGCTGGCCTTTTTGACGCGCCGCTGAATCGACGCGGTCGGAAGAAAAAACGTCGCGCCCTTTGCAAGGCGCGACGTTTTTGTTTGCCGCGATGGAATCGGTACCGGCGCGTTCGTGCGTTCGTACCGCTCGTACCTTAGGCCGGAACGGCTTCGGTCTTCGGCGTCTTGTCGTGCTCGAGAATGAACTCGCGCAATTGCGGATACACCATCGTGCGCCAGCGGCGGCCCGAAAAAATGCCGTAGTGGCCGGCCTTTTCCGCCGTGAAATGGCGCTTGTGCTTCTCCGGAATGCCGGTGCACAGATCGTGGGCGGCGCGGGTCTGGCCGCTGCCGGAGATGTCGTCGAGTTCGCCTTCGATCGTGAAAAGCGCCGTGTGCTTGATGTCCTGCGGACGCACGAGCTCGTCGTTGACTTCCCATGTGCCTTCGGCGAGCCGGAATTCCTGGAACACGATGCGGATCGTTTCGAGGTAGTACTCGGCGGCCATGTCGAGCACGGCGTTGTATTCGTCGTAGAAACGGCGATGTTGCTCGGCGTCCTCATCGTCGCCGCGCAGCAGATTTTGATAGAAGTCCCAATGGGCCGTGAGATGGCGCTCGGGATTCATCGCGACGAAGCCCGCGTGCTGCAGGAAGCCCGGATAGACCTTGCGCCCGACGCCGGGATAGTTCGCCGGCACCGTGTAGATGACGTTGTTCTCGAACCACTCATACGAGTGCTCGTTCGCGAGCGAATTGACGGAGGTCGGGCTGCGGCGCGCGTCGATCGGGCCGCCCATCATCGTCATCGTGCGCGGCGTGTCTTCGCCGCGGCTCGCCATCAGCGAAATGGCGGCGAGCACCGGCACGGTCGGCTGGCACACCGAAATGACGTGCAGGTCCTTCGCGCCGATATGACGGATGAACTCCTGGATGTACTCGACATAATCGTCCAGATGGAACGGGCCGTTCTCGGTCGGGACCATGCGCGCGTCGATCCAGTCGGTGATGTACACCTTGTGGTCCTGCAAGAGCGTTTTGACCGTATCGCGCAAAAGCGTCGAATGGTGGCCCGAGAGCGGCGCGCACACGAGCACGATCGGCTCGTTCTTCAGCTTGGTGACGGTTGCGCTGTCGTCCGCGAAGCGCTTGAAGCGCAGGAGGCGGCAGAACGGCTTCTCGATCACCGTCTGCTCGACGATCGGAATGTTGTGACCGTCCTTGACGATCTGATGAAGATTGAACTCCGGCTTCTCATAGTCCTTGCCCAGCCGGTAGAGCAGTTCGTAGCCTGCGGCGAGACGGCTCGAACCCGGCACATAGGCGAGCGGACTGGCCGGGTTGACGAAGGATTTCGATGCTGCCTGGGCCCATGCTGTGAGGGGAGACAGCATGGCGCGTTGGAATTCGTGAATTTGATAGAGCATGGTTGCCCCAGTAACTCCGGTGGAAACCGGTACGCCCGTTGATCCCGGCAATGCTTCCGGCGACGAACTTCAACGGCTTTCGAAGATCCCCGGCGGCGCGGCGGGCTGTCGCCTTGCTGCCGGGGCACTGACTTCCTGCGATGCTTCGCGTGCCCTTTCGCGTTGCCACCTGCGCGTTATCGACGCGGGAAGAATGCAACTTGAGTCGAGGCAATATTTTCCGCGCATTAAACGTTCAATTCAACCGATCGGTTGAAATTGCTCGCCTGGAAACAACACATCCTGCAATCATACTTTTTGTGCATTGCACAAATATTACCGTCAAAACACTGATTTCGCCAATAAAACAGAGATTTATGACTTTCCCGCCGCAGCGTCGATTTCGGCCTGCGCTTCAGATTCGGCGTGATGTTCCGAGCCGGACGGCTGACCGGTCGCCTTCGCCATTTCTTCCTCGTGACGCATCAGGTTCATCCCGGTGTGCACGAGAGCCACGTGGGTAAAGGCTTGCGGGAAATTCCCGACCATGCGCTTCGCCACCGTGTCGTACTCCTCGGCCAACAACCCGACATCGTTCGCGAGACCGACGAGGCGCTCGAACATTTGATGCGCTTCGTCGATCCGGCCCTGCAGCGCCAGATTGTCGACCAGCCAGAAGCTACAAGCCAGAAACGTGCCTTCCCCGGGCGGCAGCCCGTCCGCGACTTCCGCGGTGTGGTAGCGCTTGACGAGCCCATCGTGCGTCAAATCGGTCTCGATCGCATGTACGGTTCCGGTCACTCGCGGATCTTTTGGCGGCAAAAATCCGAGCAACGGAATGAGTAGCAGGCTGGCATCGAGCGCGTCGCTGCCATAAGCCTGCGTAAAGGAGTTGAGCTTCGGATTCCAGCTCTTCTTCAGCACCTCGGCGCGGATGCGCGCACGCATCTCCCGCCAGTGATCGATCGGGCCGGGCAGGTCGAAGCTTTCCGCCGACTTGATCGCCCGGTCGTACGCGACCCACGCCATCACCTTCGAGAACGTGAAGTGTTGCTTGCCGCCACGCACTTCCCAGATGCCTTCGTCGGGTTCTTCCCAGATCGTGTCGAGGTGTTGCAGCATGGCGCACTGGATCGACCACGCGGTTTCATCGCTCTGCAGCCCGCCGACGCGCGCGAGATGGAGCGCGTTCATCACTTCCCCGTAGACGTCGAGCTGCAACTGGTCGACCGCGCCGTTGCCGATCCGCACCGGCGCCGCGCCTTCGTATCCCGGCAGCCACGGGATCTCCCATTCGGGCAGGCGGCGCTCGCCCGCGATGCCGTACATGATCTGAATCTGCGCGGGCGAGCCCGCCATCACGCGGCCCAGCCACGCGCGCCATGCGCGGGCTTCGTCGTAGTAGCCGCCGCGCATCATCGCGAGCAGGGTGATGGTCGCATCGCGCAGCCAGCAGTATCGGTAGTCCCAGTTGCGCGTGCCGCCGAGCTGTTCCGGCAGCGATGTCGTCGGCGCGGCGACGATGCCGCCCGTCGGCTCGTACGCGAGCGCCTTCAGCGTGATGAGCGAGCGGCGGATCGCGCTCGCCCAGCGGCCGTTGAGCTCGCTTTGCCCGGACCACTCGCGCCAGTGATTTTCGGTGCGCGCGAGTTGCGTATTCGGATCGGATGCGTGCGGCAAGCGCAGATGCGACTGCGAATAGCACAGCGAGAACGGCACGCGCTCGCCCTCGCTCACATCGAAGCAGGCGGTCGTGTGCATGTTCTCGCCGACGAGATCGACGGGCGTGCGCAGCACCGCGAGATCCGGCCCGGCGATCGCGCGGATGCCACTGTCGTCGGGCAGGCGGCTGACCCACGGCACCGCGGAGCCGTAATCGAAGCGCAGCACGAGTTCCATCTTCATCCGTACCGTGCCGCGGCGTCCGATCACGATACGCACCAGCTCCGAATGGCCGTTGCGAAGCGGCATGAAATCGACGATCGTCACCGCGCCTTGCGGTGTCTCGAAATCGGTTTCGAGGACCAGCGTGTCATCTCGATAGCGGCGGCTGACGACAGGCGACTCGCCGTCGGGCATGTCGGGCGCGAGGAGCCATCGGCCGTGCTCGGGCGTGCCGAGCAGCGCGGCGAAGCACGCGCCCGAATCGAAGCGCGGCCAACAGAGCCAGTCGACGGAGCCGTCGCGGGAAACGAGGGCGGCGGTGTGGCCGTCGCCGACCATTGCATAGTCTTCGATCAGTGCGGGCATAAGCGAACATCTTCCTGCAGGCGGCGCGGGCCGAATCGAAACGCGCCGCGGGTTGAGCAAACGATTCGGGAGACGAGCGCCCGAGCGAAACGCGGCGTCGTCGGCGGTCGGGGCGACGGACGTCATGCATGCTTTCTGGCCGCATTCTGCCGCAATCGTTCACGGCGAGCAGGAAACCGGGCCGGGCGTCATCGGGACGTGTCGCACGGTTGGCGGAAAATGACTAGCGAAGCGCCGAACGCACCGTTGCTTCTGCTTTCGACTGATGTTTAGAATGAAGCTCCGTGAAAGGCATCTGCGCCGCGGCCTTTTCGAGCAGGGCGCGGAAACTTTCCGTGCCTTTCATTTGTCTTTCAGTATGTTCCCGGTCGTCTCGCGCGCGGGTCATGCAGTCGCTTCGCGCAACGTCTCTTCCGGTTTTCAACGTAGCGTTTTCGAGGAACAGAATCCCATGCTCTATCCGTCGAAAGCTGACTGCATCGCCATTCTTTCCGCCGCGAGCCGCGTATCGGACGCCGACATGCTCCTCGCGCTCGATCACAAGAACCTCGGCCTGTCGCGCAACGCGATGGACGCCGCCGCCGCGTTCCTTACGGAGCGCGGCTGTTTCAACCGCTATACGTTCGGCGTGACCGGCGTGTCGGTCGGTGCGCTGTCGCTGCAGGGACGCCTGCGTCTCGATCAGCTCGCCAACGGCTGACACGGCCGATCCGCGCGGCAGGCCCGCGCGTCCTTCTTTCGTGACACTTTGCGCACGCGCACGGACATTCCGTACGCGTGCGTTCGCGCGTTCGTGCGCGTCCGCGGAACCGCCGACGGGAATCGGCGTCACAACGACAGTCGCGCGCCCGTCAGAAATGAGCCGATCCCATGCCGAACAGGCCGATGAGCCCGATCACGATCAGATAGATCGCGACGATGAAGTTCAGCAGCCGCGGCATGATGAGAATGAGGATCCCTGCGATCAGCGAGACGAGCGGGGCGAGGCTTAGGTGGATGGTCATCGCGGCAACTCCTGTTGTTGGTTCGAATCGTGTCGGTTGGCCGGTCGTGCAAAGGTGTATCGTCGTTTTCATCGTTTGGAGCGGAACTTGCTCCCGCACGTCCTTGGGCCTTGCGATGTCGGCGGTTTCGCGCGCCGCTCCCGATAACAAGCATCAAAGAGACGAAGAGGAGGTTTCATGCACCCGAGCCAACCCTGCGGCGCGAATCCGCTGATGCACGTCTTGCAAGACGCGCGCCCGAAGCGCGCCAGGCGCGTCGCGTGGGCGAAAGGCGTCGCGCTGATGCTCTCGTTTGCAGCGGCGCAGGCCTTCGCGCAAACGGGCGCGACGCCCGCCGCGCCGGGCACCGCGAGCGACGTCGCCGCGTCGAAACCGGCCAGCGGCGACGTCTACGATCTGCTCATCGGCACCTATACGGGCGGTGGCAAGAGCGAAGGCATCTATGTCTATCGTTTCGACACGGGCAGCGGCGAGCTGTCCCGCATCGCGTCGGCGCAGACGGTGAATCCGTCGTATCTCGTCGTGAGCCGCGACCGCCATTACGTGTACGCAGTGAACGAATTGCCCGGCGACAACGGCCCGGCAACGCAACGCGGCGGCGTCAGCGCCTTTCGCTTCGATCGCGCGAGCGGCCAGTTGAGCTTTCTCAATCGCGTGTCATCCGACGGCAACGATCCGTGCTATCTCGCGATATCGCCCGACGGCAAATATCTGCTGACAGCCAACTATTCGGTCGCGTCCAATCCGGGCGGCAGCTTCGCGGTGTTTCCGCTGGCTTCCGATGGCCACGTCGGCAATTCGGTGCTGACGGTGCATCACGAAGGCGCCGGTCCGGTGAAAGGACGGCAGGACAATTCGCATGTCCACTCGACCGTGTTCTCGCCCGACGGCAAGTATCTCTTCGCGCAGGATCTCGGCGTCGACAAGGTGTTCGCCTATCGGTACACGGCCGATCCGTCCGCATCGAGCCGCGGTCTGCTGGGTCCGACCGAATCGCGCTACACACCGATCAAGGCGGGTTCCGGGCCGCGCCATCTGGTCTTCGACGCAAGCGGCAAGCACGCTTATCTGACGACCGAGCTGAACGCATCGGTGCTCGCGTTCGATTACCGCGACGGCAAGCTCACGCAAATCCAGACTGCCTCGCTGATCGCGCCGGGTTTCAGAGGGAAGATCGGCGGCGGCGCGATTCATCTGTCGCCCGACGGGCGCTTCCTGTACGCGACCAATCGCGGCGACGCCAACGAACTCGTGCAGTTCTCGATCGATCCGGCGAACGGCCATCTGAAGCTCGTCAAGCGCTATCCGACGCTCGGCAAGACGCCGCGCGAATTCGCAATCGATCCGACCGGACGCTGGCTCATCGTCGGCAATCAGGAGAGCGACAGCGCGTATTTCTTCCGCCGCGATCCGCAGACGGGCGAGCTTGCGTCGGACCCGAAGCGGCTGTCGATCGGCTCGCCGGTCGATTTCAAGTTCGTATCGCCTTCGTGACGCGTCGATCGCGGCGATTGAAACGACCGGGCGCGGACGATGAAAACAACACTGGTCAAGGCAGTCACGATTTCGATGCTGTGCGTGTCGTGCGCGGCCCACGCGGACGACAAGGAATGCGATTACAAGCGCGACTGGATGTCGTCGGCGTGCCAGCGCGTGATGCGCGTCGCGCATGAAGGCACCTGGGATCTTTACGTGACGGGCTACGGCTGGCACATCAACGGCTTCGACAATCGCAGCGAACTCAATCCGTGGTCGTGGGGCGGCGGCGCGGGCAAGCACTGGACCGACGCGAACGGTAACGAAGACATCCTGTTCGCATTCGCCTTTTCCGATTCGCATCACAATTTCGAGCCGATCGGCGGCTACGCGCGCCAGTGGTATACGAAGCCGGTGCTCGGCGGATTGCAGGCGGGCGGCGGATTCTTCGTCGGCTTCACGGCGCGCAGCGACATCGCGCATTACCTGCCGTTGCCGCTCGCGCTGCCGATCGGCTCGATCCGCTACCGGAGCACGTCGGTGATGGCGACGATCATCCCGCACATTCCCGGTCTCAACGACGGGAACGTCGCCTTCTTCTGGGGCCGCTACGAGTTCTAGTACGATGCCTTTTTGATACGCCTGTCTTTCGCATCGACTGAAAGGTGTACTGAGGAAATCGAAAGGCAATAGCAGGGAAAGCAACTTGAACACGACTCATACATTCGACGCCCGCGAGCGCCCGGCGAAGCGCAACGAACCGGCGCCGCCGGGATTCATCAGCGCATTCAGCTTCGCGGGCGGCGAGGCGTTGCGGCTGACGTGGGACGAAGCGCGCGCAGCCGTCGCCGGAGATGGCCCGACGTGGCTGCATCTGTCCGCAAACGACGACGCCGTCGAAGGCTGGCTCGAAGGCGTCACGTCGATGCCGGACGTCGCGCGCGAATTCCTGAACGGCGAGGACAAGCGTCCGCGCGTGCATATCGGATCGAACTTCATGTATGGCGTCGTCGCGGACCTGGAGCTCGTCGCGAAGACGCCGGACGCCACCGCGCCCGATGCTCGCGAGGCGAACCGCGCGACCGGCGCGCTGCGCTTTTACGTCGACCGGCATCGCATGATCACGGTGCGCGCGCGGCCGCTGCAATCGACCGACCGGCTGCGTCACGCCGTGCTCGAAGGCGCGATGTTCCGCGATACCGTCGATCTTTTCGCGGGCCTGATCCGCGCGCTGAACGACACTTTCGCGGATCGCATCGACGAAATCGGCGACTGTCTCGACGATGTCGAGGAAAGCGTGCTCGAAGGCGGCCACGCCAGGTGCCGCTCCGTGCTCGGCGACGTGCGTCGGCGGCTCGTGGAAGTGCGGCGCTTCATCGATCCCGAGCGCAATGCGCTCACGCAGCTCGTCTTGCGCAAGCTCGAATGGGCCGAGCCGCGTTCGATGGAAGCGCTCGTGCAGGCGATCCAGGTGCTGAACGGCCTGGGCGGCGGTCTGGAAGGGCTGTACGAACGCGCGAAGCTGTTGCAGGACGAGATCGCCGCGGCGCTTTCGGAGGACATCAACCGCAAGCTGCTGTGGCTCGCGATCATGTCCGCCTTGCTCTTGCCCGCGACGCTCGTGACCGGCATTTTCGGCATGAACGTGGCCGGTTTGCCCGGCACGAAAGATCCGGCGTCGTTCTGGATCGTGGTGGGCGTGATGGCGTGCTGCGCCGCCATCACGATCTTTCTGTTGCGCCGCTTGCGGCTCTGGTAACGCTTCAGGCGCGCCGCTTATTCGGCGGGGCCGGGCGGCGCGAGCACTTCGCGGTTGCCGTTGCTGCCCATCGGCGAGACGAGGCCTGCTGCTTCCATCTGCTCGACGAGCCGCGCCGCGCGGTTATAGCCGATGCGCAATTGCCGCTGCACCGACGAAATCGACGCGCGCCGCGTACGCACGACGAATGCGACAGCTTCGTCGTAGAGCGGATCGGCTTCGGCATCGGACGAATCGCCGAAAAGATCCTGCGTGCCGCCGCCTTCGGGCGTCGGTCCGGACAGAATGCCTTCCTCGTACTCCGGTTCGCCGAACTGCTTCAGATGTTCGACCACGCGATGCACTTCCTCGTCCGCGACGAACGCGCCGTGCACGCGCTGCGGATAGCCGGTGCCGGGCGGCAGGAACAGCATGTCGCCCGCGCCGAGCAGCGATTCCGCGCCCATCTGGTCGAGAATCGTGCGCGAATCGATCTTGGATGACACCTGAAACGCCACGCGCGTCGGAATATTCGCCTTGATGAGGCCGGTGATGACGTCCACCGATGGCCGCTGCGTCGCGAGAATCAGATGGATGCCGGCCGCGCGCGCCTTTTGCGCGAGACGCGCGATCAGTTGCTCGATCTGCTTGCCCGCGACCATCATCAGATCGGCGAGTTCGTCGATGACCACGACGATGAGCGGCAGCGTCGAGAGCGGCTCGGGCGCATCGGGCGTGAGCGAGAACGGGTTCGTGAGCTTCTTGCCGGCGGCTTCGGTGTTGCGGATTTTCTGGTTGAAGCCCTGCAAATTGCGCACGCCGACCGCCGACATCAGCCGGTAACGCTTTTCCATTTCGCCGACGCACCAGTTGAGCGCGTTCGACGCGAGCTTCATGTCGGTGACGACGGGCGCGAGCAGATGCGGAATGCCTTCGTAGACGGAAAGCTCCAGCATCTTCGGGTCGATCATGATGAGGCGCACGTCCTCGGGCTTCGCCTTGTAGAGCAGCGAGAGGATCATCGCGTTGATCGCGACCGACTTGCCCGAGCCCGTCGTGCCCGCGACCAGCATGTGCGGCGCCTTCGCGAGATCCGTCACGACCGGATTGCCGATGATGTCCTTGCCCATCGCGATCGTCAGATTCGACTTCGAGTTGCGGTACACGTCGTCTTCGAGGATCTCCGAAAGGCGGATCATCTGGCGTTTCGGATTAGGCAGTTCGAGGCCCATGCAGGTCTTGCCGGGAATCGTCTCGACGACGCGAATCGACGTAAGGCCGAGGCCGCGCGACAAATCCTTCATCAAGCCGACGATCTGGCTGCCGCGCACGCCGAGCGCGGGTTCGACCTCGAAGCGCGTGATGACCGGACCCGCCGACGCGCCGACGACCGTGACCGGCACCTTGAATTCCTGAAGGCGCTGCTCGATGAGCAGGCCGGTTTCGTTCAGACGCTCCTCGGAGACTGGCTCGACTTCATCGGATGCGGGTTCGAGCAGATCGAGCGTCGGCAATTCCACCGCCGATGCGTGCGGCGCGTGGAATTCGAATTCCGTCGGCGCGGAACCGCGTACCGGCGGGCGCGGTTCGGGCGCCGGGCTCGGCTGATTCACGACGGGCGCAGCGGCGGGCGCGGCGACCGCTGGCAGCGGCGCGACGGGCGCGGCGGCGATCACCGGAAAGCGCACGATGTTCGACGGCGTCGCGAACTCGTCGCCCGATGCCTGCTGTTCGGCGACCGGTTGTTCATCTTCGGCGGGCATTTCGTCCGGTTCATCGACCACTCGAAGCAGCGATGGGGGAGGGGGCTCGCCTTGCTCGTCGGCGGGCTCGGGCGCGTCCAGCCAAGGCGGCGTTTGCGCAAGATCGCGCAGGTCCGGCTCGGGCTCGGGTTCGGGTTCTCGCTCCCGGACCACAGGCGCGGGTTCTGCCGTCGTTGCGTCCGGGCGAGGCAGCGGCGGTTCGGACGGCAAATCGATGCGCGCCGGCTCCGGCATCGCAGTTTCTTCCGCTTCCTCTTCGACGGCTTCGATCGCGGGCGGCGTGTCGGGCTCGGAGGCCGCGAATTCGGGAATCGACGGCTCGGGCAGACGCATGTCGAAAAGCGGGGGCGGTTCGACGAGCGCGGGCGCGATGACGTGCGCGTCGATCGACGGCGGATCGATGCGTTCATCGATTTCCTGCACGTCCACGAGCGGCGTCACTTCCGGCGCCGTTTCGACGATGCTTTTCACGGGCGCCGCCAGCTCCGGTACGTCGGTGGCCGGCTGGACTTCGGGCTGCGCGGCGCGCGCCATCGCCACATGCCCGCGCGCGAGACTCGCGCCCGCGAGTGACGTCCACATCGCGGTCTTCTCTTCGATCGAGCGCAGCGCCGCCTGGATGGCTTCGGGCGCGGGCGGCGGCGTCGGCGGTCCGAGCGGCGCGGCAGGACGCGAGAACGCGGGCGCGGCGAGCGGCGAGGGCGCGAACTCGCGCGTCGAAACGGCTGCGGCGGCTGCGGCCGGACGCGCCGGGGGACGCCTGAAGCCCTGCGGGGCTTGCGTCACAGGCGACCGGCGTGACGCGCCGGGATTCGTGGCGACGGATGTCGACATGCTCGCCACGCCCGTCGATCGCTGCGCGGGCATCGATGTCGCCGGACTGCGCGGGCGATCCACGCGCGGCGCTAGAGGCGGCGTCTGGACGCGCGGCTTGTCGACGGCGACGGATGCGCGCAGGCCCGATCCGGAAGGCTCGAACGCCGACGCCTGACGCGGCGCAAACGGCGCGCGGGCCTCGCGATTCGCCGCCGATGGCGACGAATTCAACCAGCCCGAAGGCGCCATCGGCTCGGTCTGCGTCACGGGAGGAGCGACGCCTGCGGCCTCGAAGGCGGGGCGTTTCGCGTACGCCTCGGCCGTGGCGACGGCGCTCGCGGCGGCCGCCACCGTGCGGCTCGCGCCGCTCTTGCCGGTCGCGGGCGGGCGCCATGCCGTCGGCCGCTGATAACGTGTGCTGCGATGACCGGTCGGCAGACCGAGCGTCGGCTCGTCGGGCAAGGTGCGCGGCGTCGGCGAATCGAAACGCTCGGCGCGATGGGCGCGTTCCTGCGAATCGCGTGCGGTCTTCGCGCGGGCGCGCCGTTCGAACCAGTTCGCCGTCTTGTCACGCGTTTTGTCGCGCGCCTTGTCACGGGTCGTCGACTGTTGCCGCGACTCGCTTTCGCGTTCGTGGGGCGTGAGCCAGCTTTGCGGCAGGCCGAAGCCGAACGCTTCGTCGGCCCATGCGAGCACCGAGCGCCAGCTGAATTCGATCAGCCAGGGCAGAAAGATGGCGAGCACGAGCGCCGCGATCGCGCCCGCGCCGGCCAGATGCGCCGGGCCGCTCAGCGCCGCGGCGAGCGCGAGTCCGATGCGATTGATGTTCGCCTGCGTTTCGAGCGAGTTTGCGAGCGCGCCTTCGAGCGTGCTGCTCGCGATCAGCACGGCGACAAACCCGATCCAGAGGCGGATCGTGCCGGGGCCGCGCACGCCTGCGCCGCCGGGCAGCGCCTGTTTGACGATGCGCCAGAAGAGCGGAAGGAACCAGACGACCGATGCACCGAACCAGCCGAGAACTACCATGTGCATGCTTGAGATTGAATCAATGTTGGGTGAAACAAATGAGACTGCTGCCCGGGCGCAACGAGATCGCCGGTCGGCCGGGCTGTTCGATCGAGCAGTTTAACGGCTGGCGCACGCGCACGACGTTCCTGCCGCGAGTACGCAACACATCATTTCCCACGTGGCGCGAAGGTGAGCACCTGACCGTCGTCGAGCGTCAGTTGCAGCGCTTGCGGCGGATTCATCTGCACGCCGCTCTTCGCGACGTGTGCGAGCGCGTCGAGATACGGTCGCTCGAGCGCCGCGCCCGCGCCGGACACGCACGCCATGCGCGTGCCGGCGAGCGGACCGAACGTGAGCTTGCCGTTCTTCAGCTCGTAGGCGCCCGTAAAGCGGTTGCAGCCCGAGAAGCCGCTCGCCTGACGGCGTCCGTTCGCGGTCGAGAAATCGAGCGTGAGCGGCTGCGCGTTGTTCTCGCCCGCGTGCGGGACGGCGCGCGGCTGGCCGCTGGCATCGGTCCAGCTCGTGAGCGCCCAATGCGTATCGTCGAGCAGTTGCGTGGCGGCAGGATTATAGGGATCGGTGGGCGGGGCGCTTGCATCGGTGTGCTTCGGCATCGCGCAGCCGGCGACGACGCTCGCCGCGACCACGAGCGCGCACGTGCGGGAGACCAGCGCGAGCGCCTTCTTGCGGCGCCACAGTGGATTTGACGATGAGCGCGGCGAGGTAAGCGCGGACGCGCGAGGGAAGTGCGTGGGCATCGATGATCCTGAAGCTGGCGAAAGCGTAAGGGTATCGCACGCGTCCTGTGATTTGTCCAGCGCCGCGATGCAACAAAATGCCTGGCTGCGCTTTCGGGAGCTTGCCATCGATCGGAAACGCGCCGGGAATTCCGACGCGCATTCGCCTGTCAATAGGCCGAACGGCAAAGTGTCGCCGCTGGTGCTGCGTGTTAACATCGCGCCCAATTCAGCCGCTTTGCGCCTCGTTGACCTCACCACCCGATTCTGGAGCACTCATGCAGACCGATCCACGCCGCACCGGCGCCACGCGCCTCGGCACGCCGCTTTCTCCCAATGCCACGCGCGTGATGCTGCTCGGCGCGGGCGAACTCGGCAAGGAAGTGATCATCGCATTGCAGCGGCTGGGCGTCGAAGTGATCGCGGTGGACCGGTACGCGAACGCGCCGGGGCATCAGGTCGCGCATCGCGCGCACGTGATCGACATGACCGACGCCGCCGCGCTGCGCGCGCTCGTCGAGAAGGAGCAGCCGCATCTGATCGTGCCGGAGATCGAGGCGATCGCGACCGAAGCGCTCGCCGATATCGAATCGGCCGGGCTCGCAACCGTCATCCCGACGGCGCGCGCCACGCAGCTCACGATGAATCGCGAAGGCATCCGGCGGCTCGCGGCCGAAGAACTGGGCTTGCCGACTTCGCCGTACGCGTTCGCGCAATCGCTCGACGAGATGAAGGCGGCGATCGCGAAGATCGGCTTTCCGTGCGTCGTGAAGCCGGTGATGTCGTCGTCGGGGAAAGGCCAGTCGGTGCTCAAAAGCGACGCCGACGTCGAACCCGCGTGGAACTACGCGATGGCGGGCGGGCGCGTGAATCACGGGCGCGTGATCGTCGAGGGCTTCATCGACTTCGAATACGAGATCACGCAGCTCACCGTGCGCGCGGCGGACCCCGCGAGCGGCGAGACGCAAACTTACTTCTGCGATCCGATCGGTCACGTTCAGGTCGCGGGCGATTACGTCGAGTCGTGGCAGCCGCAGGCGATGAGTCCGGCCGCGCTCGCCAAATCGCGCGATGTCGCCGCGAAGGTCGTGACCGCGCTCGGCGGGCGCGGACTCTTCGGCGTCGAACTCTTCGTGCGCGGCGACGACGTCTGGTTCTCGGAAGTGAGCCCGCGCCCGCACGACACCGGCCTCGTCACGCTCGCGACGCAACGTTTCTCCGAGTTCGAACTGCACGCGCGCGCGATCCTCGGCTTGCCCGTCGATACCGCTTTGCGCGCGCCCGGCGCGTCGGCGGTGATCTACGGCGGGCTGGACGAAGCGGGCATCGCGTTCGAGGGCGTCGCCGAAGCGCTCGCCGTGCCCGGTGCGGATCTGCGGCTTTTCGGCAAGCCGGAAAGTTTCGTGAAGCGCCGCATGGGCGTCGCGCTTGCAACGGGCGCCGACACCGGCGAAGCGCGCGAACGCGCGAAACTCGCAGCGTCGAAGGTGAGGCCGGTTTCGGCCAGATGACCGGCGCGCGCGCCGGCGGGAGCGAGCAAGTGAAATGGAAACCGATGTCCGCGCTCGTCGTGGTCTGCGTGGCGCTTTCGGGCTGCGGACTTGCGGCGGCGCCGTGCCGGATCGCGTCGGCGGGACTGAAAATCGTGCCGGTGGTCGGGCATGTCGCTGCCGCGCCGACCGACGCATGCGCGGAAGTCATCGACCCTTGAGCGCTGCCTCGCGCACCAAACACAAGTGAATCGAACGATGAAAAAACCGATTGCGATCATGCTCGCGTTGCTCGGCGCCCAGGCGGCGCTCGCCATGCCGCTCACCGTGCCGCAGATCCAGACCGCGTCGACGCAGACCACGCGCTACGACTGCAAGGACGGCAAAAGCGTGTCCGTTCAATACACGAACACGCGCAACCATCAGAGCTTCGCGGCGTTGACCGTCGACGGACGTAAGCTCCTGTTCGTCAACGTGATCGCGGGATCGGGCGCGAAATACGTCGCCGATCAATATACGTGGTGGACCAAGGGCCCGGAGGCGAATCTCTACGATGAGATGGCCGCGAAAGATTCGCCGCCGCTGCTCGCCGATTGCGGGGCGCGCAAGAAATAGGCGCGCCGCTTGCTGTACGCTCCGGGTGCGCTCTCGCGCCGCCGGAGCGCTTCGGCGCGCGGTGCTACAATGTGCGGCTTTCCGGCTGTAAAAATCGCGGCCGGATCGGGTCCAGAATTTCCGGCATCGCCGTTCGATGCCGCTTGAGCGGGCACTGGGCGTCGAGCGCCCGGCCGCTTTGGAAGACAGATCGCGCGATGCCGCGTGCCTTGAAGGCGTCATCGAAGCCGTGTTCCATCGGAACGCCGGCACGCGGATCGAAACAGAGCAATGAGCGGGGCGTGATGCTCGATTGACCGGCCGCCCCGTCCAGCGCGCGCACCTTGCGCTTGACCGACGCGCCGCGTGCACCAACGAAACCATCCGCGTAAGCAACCGATCGCGACGATCGACCGAAACAACCGACCGAGTTTTTTACGCGCGCCGCATCGTGCGGCATTTTAGCGAAAGCCAATATAGTCACCATGTCCGATTCCGTCGCCACGAACACGTCCACCGCACCGGCCGCAGCGCCGACGTTCGACCAGTTCGGTTTGTCCGCCGACATCCTGAAAGCGGTGCGCGAGTCCGGCTACACGACGCCCACGCCGATTCAGGCGCAGGCCATTCCCGTCGTCCTCGCGGGCCGCGACGTCATGGGCGCCGCGCAGACCGGCACCGGCAAGACCGCGAGTTTCTCGCTGCCCATCATCCAGCGGCTCTTGCCGAGCGCGAACACGAGCGCCTCGCCCGCGCGTCATCCGGTGCGCGCGCTGATGCTCACGCCGACGCGCGAGCTCGCTGACCAGGTCGCCGCCAACGTGCAGACGTACTCGAAGCACACGCCGCTGCGCAGCACGGTCGTGTTCGGCGGCGTCGACATGAATCCGCAGTCCGACGCGTTGCGCCGTGGCGTCGAGATCCTGATCGCGACGCCGGGCCGTCTGCTCGATCACGTTCAGCAGAAGACGGTGAATCTCGGTCAGGTTCAGATGCTCGTGCTCGACGAAGCCGATCGCATGCTGGACATGGGCTTTCTGCCCGATCTCCAGCGCATCCTGAATCTGCTGCCGAAGGAACGTCAGACGCTGCTGTTCTCGGCGACGTTCTCGCCGGAAATCAAGAAGCTCGCGTCCACGTATCTGCGCAATCCGCAGACGATCGAAGTCGCGCGCAGCAATTCGACGAATGCGAACGTGCGCCAGATCGTCTACGAAGTGCACGAGAGCGACAAATCCGGCGCGGTCGCGCAGCTCATCCGCGAGCGCGAACTGAAGCAGGTGATCGTTTTCTGCAATAGCAAGATCGGCGCGAGCCGCCTCGCGCGCGTGCTGGAGAAGGACGGCATCGTCGCGACGGCGATCCACGGCGACCGCTCGCAAAGCGAACGCATGCAGGCGCTCGATGCGTTCAAGCGCGGCGAGATCGAGGCGCTCGTCGCCACCGACGTCGCCGCGCGCGGTCTCGATATCGCCGAATTGCCGGCGGTCATCAACTTCGATCTGCCGTTCAACGCGGAAGATTACGTGCACCGCATCGGCCGGACCGGGCGCGCGGGCGCATCGGGCGATGCGCTGTCGCTGTGCAGCGCGAACGAGCGCAAGCAGCTCGCCGACATCGAGAAGCTGATCAAGCGTCCGCTCCAGGTCGAGCCGCTCGAAGTGACGATTCGCGCGCGCCGCGACGCATCGGCGCCGCGTCGTGACGAGCGATTCGGTCGACCGGAGCGCACGGAGCATCGGCATTCGCCGCGCGACGAGTCGGGTCCGCGCCGCCGCACGACGGGCACGCACGATCGCCCGCGCGGCCGTCAGCAGCCCATCGACGAATTTTTCCTAAAGCCGTACGAGCCGTCGCCCTCGGCGATGAAGCGTCAGGAAGAAACGGTCGAGCCCGAGCGCAAGAGCGCGCCGAAGCAGCCGCTCGCGGCGTTGCTCGGCGGTCTGGGCATGCCGCGCAAGTCGTGATTTTCGTTGCGCTTCGAATCGAAAAAGGCGGCCCGCGCGGCTGCCTTTTTTGCGTCTACCGCGCGAAACGCTTCGCCCATTCCGCCGTTGCGGCGCTGTAGAACGTTTCCAGCGATGCGGCCGGCGCTTCGATGCCCAGATGCCGCGCCGCTTCGACGAGCGCATCGAGCGGCGCGTTGCGATCGAGCGGCGCCGCGCCCGTCTGCTTGCTCAGCTTTTCGCCGATGCCGTTGTTGACCACAGGCACATGCAGGTATTCCGGCGTCGGCACGCCAAGGCACTGCTGCAAGTAGATTTGCCGCGCGGTCGAATCGAGCAGGTCGGCGCCGCGCACGACGTGGGTGATGCCGGCATCGGCATCGTCGACGACGACCGCGAGCTGATAGGCCCACAGTCCATCGGCGCGTTTCAGCGCGAAATCGCCGACTTCGGTCGCGAGATCCTGCGTCTGCGCGCCTTGCCAGCGGTCGACGAACCTGACGACTGCCGCGTCGCCGTCCGGCACGCGCAGCCGCCACGCGCGCGCGGGCTTGCCGTGCAGGCCGGTGCGGCACGTTCCCGGATAGGCGAGCGTCGCATGGCGCGCGTGGGCGTTCACCAGCGAGTCGGCGATTTCGCGGCGCGTGCAACCACACGGATAGATGAGACCCGTCGCCTGAAGACGCTCGAACGCGGCGCGATACGCGTCGCCGCGCGCGCTCTGCCAGACGGGCGGCTCGTCCGAGTGCATGCCGAAGTGTTCGAGCGTCGCGAGGATTTCATCGGCGGCGCCGGGAACCGTGCGCGGTGCGTCGACATCTTCGACGCGCACGATCCAGCGTCCGCCGTGCGCGCGCGCATCGAGAAAACTCGCGAGCGCGCTGACGAGCGAGCCCGCATGCAGCGGGCCGGTGGGTGAGGGCGCAAATCGTCCTCGATAAGTCATTACGCGGCGGCGCCGACCTTCGCGTCGGGATGGCAAGCCGGGCACGCCTCGCCCGGCTTGTAGAACGGCGACTGCTGATCTTCGACCGACACCACCGCGCGGCAGCCGAAACATTGTGCGGTTGCGGTCGGCTGCAGGTTCGGATCGAGCGCCGTGCGGTAATCGAACACGAAGCACTCGCCGTTGTAGTGCGCGCCGCCGACTTCCTCGAAATACTTCAGAATGCCGCCTTCAAGCTGATAAACATGCTCGATGCCCACTTCCTTCATGTGAATCGCGGCTTTCTCGCAGCGAATCCCGCCGGTGCAGAACGACACGACCGTCTTGCCGTCCAGATCCGCCCGATTCTGCTCGATCACTTCAGGAAACTCGCTGAACTTCGTGATGCGGTAGTCGAGCGCGTTGTCGAACGTGCCGACATCGACCTCGAATGCGTTGCGCGTGTCGAGCATCACGACAGGACGGCCTTCGTCGTCGTGGCCGCGGTCGAGCCAGGCTTTGAGCGTGGGCGCGTCGACGGACGGCGCGCGGCCGAGTTCCGGCCTGATCGCGGGCTTCTTCATCGTGATGATTTCGCGCTTGAGCTTCACCAGCATGCGGCGAAACGGCTGCTTCGCGGAAAGGCTTTCCTTGAATTGCAGATCGGCGAAGCGGCCGCCGAAGAGCGCGTCCGTGCGGATGTAGTCGATGAACTCGCGGACCTCGGCGACCGGCCCAGCGATGAACAGATTGATGCCCTCCGGCGCCAGCAGAATCGTGCCCTTCAGACCGAGCGCGTTGCAGCGTTCGGTGACGAGCGGCCGCCACGCGGGGCCGTCTTCGATGGTGACGAATTTATAGGCGGAGAGATTCAGGATGCTCATGATCGGATGACGCGCAAAACGGCTGTGACGGGTAAAAAGTGCGGGCGAAAATCGCGCGCAAAACACGTATTATCCCGCAAACGGCCCGCATCTTTGCCGGATTCCCGCTGACGCGTCGCGAAGCCTTGCGCACGCGCAATTCCGGGCGCGGCGCGGGCCTTATCCGTTCGGCTAACGCGCCCTTCGGCGCCGGTTCAGCCGATGGCCCGCATGTACAATACCGCCATGTCAGATCCCCGCTTCGTTCATCTCCGCGTCCACTCCGAATTCTCGATCGCCGACGGCATCGTGCGGCTGGACGACGTCGTCAAGGCTGCCGCAAAAGACGGGCAAGGCGCGCTCGCGCTGACCGATCTCGGCAACGCATTCGGTCTCGTGCGCTTCTATAAGGAAGCGCGCGGCATGGGCGTGAAGCCCATCGCCGGTTGCGACGTCTGGATTACCAATCCCGCCGATCGCGACAAGCCTTCGCGCCTCCTGTTACTCGTTCGCGACAAACAGGGCTACCTCAACCTGTGCGAGCTGTTGAGCCGCGCGTGGCTCACGAACCAGTATCGCGGCCGCGCCGAGGTGATGGTCGAATGGCTCGAAGAAGGGCTCGCAACGGGACTGCTCGCGCTTTCGGGCGCGCAGGGCGGAGATATCGGCATGGCGCTCGCGGCGGGCAACGTGCAATCCGCGCAACGCAACGCCGAGCGCTGGACGAAGCTCTTTCCGAACGCGTTCTACATCGAACTGCAGCGCGCCGGTCAGCCGGGCGAGCAGGCTTACGTGCAGGAAGCGGTCAAGCTCGCGGCGAAGCTGAAGCTGCCGGTCGTCGCGACGCATCCGATGCAGTTCATGACGCCCGACGACTTCACCGCGCACGAAGCGCGCGTGTGCATTTCCGAAGGCGATATCCTCGCGAATCCGCGTCGGCAGAAGCGCTTCACGCAGGACCAGTATTTCCGCACGCAGGACGAGATGTGCGCGCTTTTCGCGGACATTCCGTCGGCGCTCGCGAACACTGTCGAGATCGCGAAGCGCTGCAATCTGACGCTCGAACTCGGCAAGCCGAAGCTGCCGCTGTTCCCGACGCCCGACGGCATGTCGCTCGACGACTACCTCGTGCAGTTGTCGAAGGAAGGCCTCGAAGTCCGTCTGCAACAGCTTTATCCCGATGAAGCCGAACGCAGCGCGCAGCGCGAAACGTACTACGCGCGCCTCGATTTCGAATGCGGCACGATCATCAAGATGGGCTTTCCGGGCTACTTCCTGATCGTCGCCGACTTCATCATGTGGGCGAAGAACAATGGCGTGCCGGTCGGTCCGGGGCGGGGCTCGGGCGCGGGTTCGCTCGTCGCGTACGCGCTCGGCATCACCGATCTCGATCCGCTGCGCTACAACCTGCTGTTCGAGCGCTTCCTGAACCCGGAACGCGTGTCGATGCCCGACTTCGACATCGACTTCTGTCAGGAAGGGCGCGACCGCGTCATTCAGTACGTGAAGGGCAAGTACGGCGCGGATGCCGTGTCGCAGATCGCGACCTTCGGCACGATGGCGGCGAAGGCGGCGGTGCGCGACATCGGCCGCGTGCTCGATCTCGGCTACATGTTCACCGACGGCGTCGCGAAGCTGATTCCGTTCAAGCCGGGCAAGCACGTGACCATCGCGGACGCGATGAAGGAAGAGCCCACGCTTCAGGAACGCTTCGATTCCGAAGACGAAGTGCATCAACTGCTCGAACTCGCGCAGCGCGTTGAAGGGTTGACGCGTAACGTCGGCATGCACGCGGGCGGCGTGCTGATCGCGCCGGGCAAGCTCACGGACTTCTGCCCGCTCTACACGCAAGGCGAAGACGGCGGCGTCGTCAGTCAGTACGACAAGGACGACGTCGAAGCCGTCGGCCTCGTGAAGTTCGACTTTTTGGGCCTCACCACGCTGACGATTCTGGACTGGGCGGAGCGCTATATTCGCCGCCTCGATCCGTCGAAGAAGGACTGGAGCCTCGCGCAGGTTCCGCTCGACGATCCGGCCTCGTTCCAGATATTGAAGAAAGCGAACACCGTCGCCGTGTTCCAGCTGGAAAGCCGCGGCATGCAGGGCATGCTGAAGGACGCGCAGCCGGACCGCTTCGAGGACATCATCGCGTTGGTGGCGTTGTATCGGCCGGGCCCGATGGACCTGATCCCGAGCTTCTGCGCGCGCAAGCACGGGCGCGAGATCGTCGAATATCCGGATCCGCGCGTCGAACCTGTTCTGAAAGAGACCTACGGCATCATGGTCTATCAGGAGCAGGTGATGCAGATGGCGCAGATCATCGGCGGCTACTCGCTCGGCGGCGCGGACTTGCTGCGTCGCGCGATGGGCAAGAAAAAGCCCGAGGAAATGGCCAAGCATCGCGAGATTTTCGCGGAAGGCGCGGCGAAGAACGGCCTCACGCGCGAGAAGGCGGACGAGACCTTCGACCTGATGGAGAAGTTCGCCGGCTACGGCTTCAACAAGTCGCACGCGGCGGCGTATGCGTTGCTCGCGTATCACACGGCGTGGCTGAAGGCGCATCATCCGGCGGAATTCATGGCCGCCAACATGTCGCTCGCCATGGACGACACGGACAAGGTCAAGATCCTGTTCGAAGACTGCCTGGCGAACGGCATGGCGGTTTTGCCGCCCGATATCAACCAGTCGGCGTATCGCTTCGAACCGGTCGCGGAAGCCGATGGCAAGCGCTCGAAAACCATTCGCTACGGCCTGGGTGCGGTGAAAGGCAGCGGCCAGAACGCAATCGAAGAGATTCTGCGTGCGCGCGAAGACGGCCCGTTCGTCGATCTGTTCGACTTCTGCGAGCGCATCGACCGTCGTGTCGTGAATCGGCGCACGGTGGAAGCGCTGATCCGCGCGGGCGCGTTCGATTCGATTCACGCGAATCGCGCGCAGTTGCTCGCCTCCGTCCCGATGGCGATGGAAGCCGCCGATCAGGCCGCCGCCAACGCAATGCAAGCCGGCCTCTTCGACATGGGCGACGCGCCGCTCGCGAAGCACGAGTACGTCGACGAAGCCGAGTGGTCCGACAAGAAGCGTCTGCAGGAAGAAAAGACCGCGCTCGGCTTCTATCTGTCGGGCCATCTGTTCGATGCCTACAAGGGTGAAGTGCGCCGCTTCGTGCGCCAGAAGATCGGCGAGCTAAAGGAAGGGCGCGACAAGCTCATCGCGGGCGTGATCTCCGCCATGCGCACGCAGATGACCCAGCGCGGCAAGATGCTGATCGTGAATCTCGACGATGGCAGCGGCCAATGCGAAGTCACCGTCTTCAACGAGCAGTTCGAAGCGAACAAGGCGCTCTTCAAGGAAGACGAGCTGCTCGTCGTGCAGGGCATGGCGCGCAACGACGCGTTCACGGGCGGCATCCGTTTCACCGTCGATACGGCGATGGACCTCGAACGCGCGCGCAGCCGCTACGCGCAGTCGGTCAAGGTCGAGATGAACGGCAACGCCGATGCCTTGCGCCTGCGCCGCGTGCTCGAAGCGCATGCGGCGGGCGCGCAGGAAGCGCCGCCGCCCATGCCCGTGAAGGAGAACGGCCGCCAGCGTCAAAGCGCGCCGATTCCGAACGGCCTGAACGTGAGCATCGTCTATCGCAGCGAGCATGCCGAAGGCGAAGTGCGCCTCGGCGACGCGTGGCGCGTGAAGCCGACCGACGATCTCATCACGGCGCTGCGCGGCGAATTCGCGGGCAGCGCGATCGAAATCGTCTACTGATGCGGATCGGCATTTCGGCGAATGCGCTCAAGCATTCCGGCGGACTCGAACGCTACGCGATGGATCTCGTGCGCGGCCTCGCCGCCGCGGGCTTCGAAGGCAAGCGCAAGCCCGCGTTTTTCGCCCGCAAGATCGACACGTCGCTGCCCGAAAGCCGATTGATCGAGCCGCATCGCATCAAGGTGTCGTTTCTGCCGGGCAAGCTGCGCGACGCGTATTTCTCGTGGGCGCTGAAGCGTGCGCGCAAGAAGGCGAAGGTCGACGTGCTCATCGGCTGCAATCGCGTGGAAGGTTCCGAGATCGCCATTTGCGGCGGCACCCATCTCGGCTTCCTGCGCGCGACCGGGCGGCGCGAGAAACCCTCGGACACGCGGCAGATCGCACTGGAGCGGCGTCAATACGCGCACGCGAACGTGGTCGTCGCGCATTCGGACATGATGAGCGACGAGTTGCGCGCGTTGTATGGCGTGGATATCCGCAAGATTCGCGTGCTTTATCCGCCCGTCGACGGCGCGCGATTTTCGCCCGTCGGTGCCGCTGCGCGTGCGCGTCTGCGCGAGCAGTTCGGCTTCGAACCGGATGAAACCGTGCTGCTGTTTCCGTCGAGCAGCCACGAGCGCAAGGGCTTGCCGCTGATCGAGAAGGCGCTCGCCGGGATGAACGTCGTGATCGCCGTCGCGGGCCGCGCGCCCGAGAAGCCGGCAGCGAACGTGCGCTATGTCGGCTACGCGAAGAACATCGAAGATGCGTATCGCGCGGCGGATTTCACCATTCTTGCGTCGAGCTACGAGCCATTCGGACTCGTCGGCATCGAATCGGTGATGTCCGGGACGCCGGTGATCTTCCCGGCGTGCATCGGCTGTTGCGACGCCATTGCAGATCACGCGAAGCACGTCTTCAAACCTGGCGACGCCGACGATCTGCGCCGCACGGTGCAGGAGGCGATCGAAGCGAGGCGCGACGCCCCGCGCGCGCTAGCCGGCGCCGTGCGCTATGACGCGAGCGTCGAGTCGCATGTGCGCGCTTTGCTTGATCTCGCGCGTGACATCGATGCGAAGCGCTGAGCCAATCAGCGCGCTTCGTTGAGATGCGCCAACTTCAGGAACCGGTAGTAGACCGTCTGCGCGTTGAATAGCGCGATCATGAAGCCGGTTTTGCCGTCCAGAAAGCCGCGGCGCAGCACATAAGTCCGCACGAACGCCCACGCGCCGCGCGACACCGCGATGCCGAAGCTGCCGCGCTTTCCGGCCGCGTGGCGTTGTTGCGCACCCGCCGTCGAGTAGGCGTCGAGCTTGCGCAATACCGCTTCGAAATCCTCGTAGGAGTAGTGCATCAGCTTGCCGGAAAGGCGCACGACGGGCTTGCCGGTCGACAGCACGAGCCGCTCGTGCACGAGATCGGGCGAGAAGCGCGCCGTGCCGCGCCGGAACAGGCGCGGAATCCAGTCGGGATACCAGCCGCTGTGCTTCACCCATGTGCCGCAGAAGCTCGACAGGCGGTCGACCGCGTAGACGTCGGCTTGCGGATCGGTGATCGCGGCGCGGATCGAAGCGGCCAGTTCGGGCGACACGATCTCGTCGGCGTCGATGGACAGCACCCAGTCGGTCGAGAGCGCGTCGAGCGCGCGGTTCTTCTGCGGGCCGAAGCCTGGCCAGTCGCGCGCCACGATCACGCGCGCGCGATGCGCCTCGGCGATGCCCACGGTCGCATCGCTGCTGCCGCCGTCGACGACGACGATTTCATCGGCGAAGGAAACGGCCTGCAGGCATTGCGCGAGCCGCGCGGCCGCGTTGTGGGTGATGATGGCGATGCCGAGGGTTGGAAATGTCATGGTGCCTTTCGAGTGGCGCTAGCGCCTTGTTGTTCTGCCGGGCGCGACGCTCGCGCGCTCATCCGCGCACATGCCACTTCACGAAGAAGAACGGGGAAAGCAGCCACGGACACGTCGCATAGACGAACATTTTGACGCGAAAGCCGAAGTCCACGTCTTTCGACGCCATGACGAGCGCGAGCTTGCGCGCGAGCGAGCGCTCGCCGAACATCGCGCTGACATAGCTTTCGCGCGCGGACTTCTTCGCGAGCAGCGCGCGCATCGGGCCGCCGACGCCCACTTTCTCGGCATCGCTCACGAGCTGGCTCGTTTCGCCCGCACCGTTGACGTTCGCCAGCTTGATGCGCGCGACGAAATCCGCGGGCGTGCGCCATTTGCGCTTTCTCGACAGTCCGCCGCGCCGGTACTGCACGAGCGGTTCATGCAGCGTATGAGCGCCGTGACTCATGATCGCGCGAAACGTCATGATCTGGTCCTCACCGTAGATGCCGGGCGCGATCGGCCCGAATTCGTTGAAGAGACGCCGCGCCCAGGCATGCGCCGCGCCGACGACGTGCGGCCGGTTCCGCGACCAGTCTTCGAAGCTGCGGTAGCCGTCGAGGTCGGTCACGCGCAGCACGCCGTGCGCATTGCCGTCGGCGTCGATATCCTGCAGGTCCGTCGCGACGAGGTCGTAGCGCCTGTCGCTCGCGAGCCAGTCGCGCATCACGCGCTCGACGCGCTCGGGGCGGGAGATATCGTCTCCCGCCGCGATGAAGAGCATTTCCCCCGATGCGCGTGCCGCGAGCGCGCTCAGATGCGCGCTGATGCCGAGATTCTTCTCGTTGCGATAGAGGCGCACGGTGTGCGGGCCGCGATAATCGCGCACGCAGCGTTCGGCGACAGAGAAGGTGCCGTCGGCGGAGGCGTCGTCGGAAATGAGGATTTCGAGCGGCGTCCAGGTTTGGGCCAGCGCGCCGCGGATGGCGTCGGCGACGGTTTCTTCCTGATTGAACGTGATGAGCAGGAGGCTGGCGAGCGGTGCGTCCGGCTCTGTTTTAGGTGTCGCTGGCATTTCGGATTCACAACGCATGGAATGACCGGCATGCCTTCCCGGCGCGAGTCAGGCGTTCCGTGAGCGAAGAGCGTGCCAGGCGGCAACGGCTATAATATCGCGGGTTTTCGGGGCGCGCGACCGGAACGGCCGGTCGAACCCATGTCAGGTTCATCGATTTGGAAAAAATTCTGCGTTATGTCATCGCCGGCATGGTTTTGCTGGCGCCCGCGACCACACTGATCGTGCGCGGTGGAACCGGTTACTGCTTTTTCCTGTTGCTCGCTATTGCGCTCTTTGCCGGATTCAGCAAGCCGTTTCGGCTGAAGGGCGGTCTGCTCGTCACCGCTTATCCGTGGTACACCGCAGCCATGCTGTGCTTCATGGTTTATCTGCCGCTGCAACAGGCGATCGAAGGCTACTATCTGCCGCGTGAATTCGACGGCCTTTCGCGTCTGGCGCTGAGCCTGCCTATTTTTCTGCTGCTCGTGAATCTCCCGGTCCGCTACCTGAAGGCGCTCGGCTGGGGTTGCGCGCTGGGCGCGATCGGCGCGGGCCTCTGGGCCGTCGACAGCAACCTGCACATGACGATCAACGATCTCAATCGTCTCGGCAACGACTATACGAATCCGATTCCCTACGGCAATACGGCGCTCCTGCTCGGCTTTCTCTCAGTGATGACGATGCGCTGGGACGACTACCCCAACGTGCTCGTAAAACGCGTCGGTATTGCGATCAAGCTTCTGGGGCTCGCGGGCGGCGTGTATGCATCCTACTTGTCCGGCACGCGCGGCGGATGGCTCGCGATCCCGCTGTTCCTCGTGCTGTGCTCGCTCAATTTCGGCTGGATCAGGCGGCGGCGACATTGGCTCGCCGCGTTGCTGGTCGCGATCGTGGCGATGTCCGCCTTGCTCGCGTCGCCGCTCGGCCGCGAACGCGTGATGGCGACGCGCTCGGATCTCGTGATGCTTTCGGAAGGCTCGGGCGCCTACAGTTCCATCGGTGCACGTTTGCAGCTCTGGCGCGCGTCGATCCATCTGTTCGAGGCGCATCCGCTGCTGGGCGTCGGTAAGGGGCATCTGGAGGCGTCGCTGAAAGAGATGGCGAACAAGGGCGAAGTTCCGGGCTTCATCGTCAATCAGCGCGCGCATAGCGAGTTCTTTTCGACGATATCCGAACTCGGCGCGGTGGGCGTCGTCTGTCTGGCCTTGCTCTACTTCGGGCCGCTTCTGTATTTCGTGCGCTATCGGAAATCGCCGCAACGGGACGTTTCGACGGCCGCCTATTGCGGGATCGCGGTGTCGGGGTCGGTTATCATCTTCGGTTTGAGCATCGACGTGTTCACGGTGGTGATGAGCACGGCGCTCATCGCGCTTTTCTGGGCCGTGCTGCTCGCGGTCATCACACACGACACGCGCCAGCCGCAAGGCAACCCGGGCCGCGGTCCGATCGGCTGATCGGCGAGCCGTCCTGGCTGATGACGAAACCAACAAACCTTGCGCGACAAGCGATTCCGGCGCCGTGCGAAGTGGAGATACGCTCTTGAACAACCAGGCAAGTTTGCGCAAACCGATCGGCGGCGAGGAAAGCAGCTCGCCCATGGCCGTCATGAAACGGCTATGGCCGTATATCCGTCCGCTGCTCGGCATGGTGATGCTAGGCCTGCTGACGATGGGCATCGTCGCCGCGACCGAGGCCGGCATTCCGATGTTGCTCAAGCCGCTGCTCGACCATGGTTTCGGCTCGAAGAGCAGCGATCATGCGAAATGGCTCGTGCCCGCAGCGGTCATCGGCCTTGCGCTGGTGCGCGGCGGGGCACAATACGCATCGGGCTATTTTCTCTCCTACGTGACGAACAAGATCCTGCTGCAACTGCGGCTCGAAATGTTCCAGCGCATGATCCATACGAGCGCGGGCTTCTTTCAGCGCGAAACCGCGAGCACGGTCATCAACGCGATCGTCTTCGAGGTCAATCAGATTCTGAGCGTGCTGCAGAGCGTGGTCGTGACGCTCGTGCGCGATTCGCTCACGGTCGTGTTCCTGCTCGGCTATCTGTTCATCCTCAACTGGCGGCTCACGCTGATCGTCGCGGTGATCCTGCCGGCGATCGGCTGGCTCGTCAGCAAGATCAACCGCCGGCTGCGGCGCCTGAATCGCGAGCATCAGTCGTTGACGAACGATCTGTCGTATATCGTCGAGGAGACGGTCGGCGGCTACAAAGTCGTCAAGGTGCACAACGGCGAGCCGTACGAAATCGACCGCTTCACGGAGATGAGCCAGCGGTTGCGCGGCTACTCGATGCGCATGCAAGTCTCGGGTGGTCTCGCGCAGCCGCTTACGCAGTTTCTCGCATCGATCGCGCTCGCCATCGTCATCACGATCGCGGTCGTACAATCGGCCAACGATCAGACGACGGTCGGCGGCTTCGTCGCGTTCGTCACGTCGATGCTGCTCGTGATCTCGCCGCTCAAGCATCTGATCGACATCAATCAGCCCTTGCAGCGCGGCATGACGGCGGCCGAGCTGATCTTCGGCCTGATCGACGAGCCGGCCGAGCCCGCTGGCGGCGGCCGGCGTCTCGAACGCGCGCGCGGCGAAGTCGAATTCCGCGACGTGTCGTTCAGCTATGGCTCGGTCGACCGGCCGACGCTCGATCGCGTGTCGTTCAAGGTCGCGCCGGGCGAGATGGTCGCGCTCGCGGGCCCCTCTGGTAGCGGCAAGACGACGCTCGTGAATCTACTGCCGCGCTTCTTCGATCCGCGCGCCGGCCAGTTGCTCGTCGATGGCGTGCCCATCAGCGAGTACAACCTGCACGACCTGCGCGGCCAGCTCGCGATGGTCAGCCAGGACGTCGTGCTCTTCAACGATACGATCGCCGCGAATGTCGCGTACGGGCAGACGCCGGACCCCGAACGCGTGATGTCGGCGCTGACGGCGGCGAATCTCGCGGATGTCGTCGCGTCCTTGCCGGACGGGATCAACACGCTCGTCGGCGGCAACGGCATGCGTCTGTCGGGCGGGCAGCGCCAGCGTCTCGCGATCGCGCGCGCGATCTACAAGGACGCGCCGATCCTGATTCTCGACGAGGCGACCTCGGCGCTGGACTCGGAATCGGAGCGGCACGTGCAGTCGGCGCTCGAGACGCTGATGAAAGGACGCACGACGCTCGTCATCGCGCACCGGCTCTCGACGATCGAGCGCGCCGACCGCATCCTCGTGATGGAAGCGGGGAAGATCGCGGAGCAGGGCAGTCATGCGGAGTTGCTGCGCAAGGACGGCTTGTACGCGCATCTGCATCGGATTCAGTATCAGCAGCAGGCGGCGTGAGGCAGTCGGCCTCGCTCGAATGACTTTGGGCGAGGCTACATCAACACGATGTCGTATTGCTCTTGCGATAAATTACTCTCCACCTGCAGCGAAACCGGCTTCCCGATGAAGTCCATCAGCATCGCCAGATGCTGCGATTCCTCTTCCAGAAACAGATCGATCACCTGCTGCGAAGCCACCACGCGAAACTCGCGCGGATTGAATTGCCGCGACTCGCGCATGATTTCGCGCAGCACGTCGTAGCAGACGGTGCGCGGCGTCTTCACCTGACCTTTGCCCTGACACACCGGACACGGCTCGCACAGCACGTGAGCCAGTGACTCGCGCGTGCGCTTTCGCGTCATCTCGACGAGCCCGAGCTGCGAAAAGCCATTCACGGTCACGCGCGTTCTGTCGCGCGAGAGCGCCTTCTTCAGCTCGCCCAGCACCTGATCGCGATGCTCGACATTCTCCATGTCGATGAAATCGATGATGATGATCCCGCCGAGATTCCTCAAACGAAGTTGCCGCGCGATCGTATGCGCAGCTTCGAGATTGGTCTTGAAGATCGTGTCGTCGAAGTTGCGCGCGCCGACATACCCGCCCGTATTCACGTCGATGGTCGTCATCGCTTCGGTCTGGTCGATCATCAGATAGCCGCCCGACTTCAGATCGACGCGCCGCGACAGCGCCCGCTGAATCTCCGCCTCGATGTTGTACAGATCGAAGAGCGGCCGCTCGCCGGTGTAATGATGCAGACGCGACGCCACCGCCGGCGTGAACTCCGCGGCGAAATCCGCGAGCATTTGAAACGTCTCGCGCGAATCGACCTGAATACGC
Organism: Caballeronia sp. NCF2; assembly: GCF_023631205.1. Lineage (NCBI taxonomy): Bacteria > Pseudomonadati > Pseudomonadota > Betaproteobacteria > Burkholderiales > Burkholderiaceae > Caballeronia > Caballeronia sp. NCF2. The sequence continues at coordinate 311,030 of NZ_JALQDN010000006.1, forward strand.
GTGGTTTCGTCGTTGACGAAATCGCGCAGCACGCGTTGCGCGAGGTTCAGATCCTGATAGAGCAGCGTGGTGGGTGGCACGCGCTGCGCTTGCGCGACGATCGTCGCCCAGGTCTTGCGCAAGTAGGCCACGTCGGCCGCGAGTTCTTCGCTCGTCGCGTCTTCGGCGATGGTCCGCACGATGTAGCCGCCTTTCTCGTCGGCGGGCAGGACGGCGGTCAGTCGCGCGCGCACGGCCTCGCGCTCCGCTTCGCTCTCGATCTTCTGGGAGATGCCGATATGCGGCTCCTGCGGCAGATACACCAGCGTGCGTCCCGCGATGCTCACCTGCGTCGACAGGCGCGCGCCCTTGGTGCCGATCGGGTCTTTCACGACCTGCACCATCAGCGACTGACCTTCGAAGACGATCTTTTCGATCGGCGTGTGCGGCTGTGAGTTATGCGGCTCGCCCGCGATGCGCGGATGCCAGATATCCGCCACATGAAGAAACGCGGCGCGCTCGAGACCGATGTCGATGAACGCGGACTGCATGCCCGGCAGCACGCGCACGACCTTGCCGAGATAGACGTTGCCGACGCGCCCGCGCGAAAGCGTGCGCTCGACGTGAAGCTCCTGAACGGCGCCTTGCTGAACCAGTGCGACGCGGCTTTCCTGGGGTGTGACGTTGATCAGGATTTCTTCGTTCATGGCCTGTTTAGAATGCGACGCGCGCCAGGCGCAAGAGAGCAGCGGTTTCGAAAAGGGGCAGACCCATGATACCCGAATAGGACCCGTCGATTCGCTCGATGAACTCGGCCGCGCGGCCCTGAATGCCGTACGCGCCCGCCTTGCCGAGCGGCTCGCCCGATGCCGCGTAGCGTTGCAGCGCAGCACGGTCGACGTTCGAAAAACGCACTTGCGAGCGCGAGAGCGCGGGTTCCAGCAACGCGCCATCGGCATCGACGACGGCGAGCGCCGTCAGCACTTCATGCTCGCGGCCTGCGAGGCGTTCGAGCATCGCGACGGCGTCTTCTTCGTGAAGCGGCTTGCCGAGAATCAGCCCGTCGATGGTGACGGTCGTATCGGCGACGAGAATCGGCGCGGACGCGAAGCCGCCGGCGAGCAATCGCGCGCGCGCGGCCTTTGCCTTTAACGCGCACACGCGCACGACGTACGCATCGGCGGCTTCGCCGGGCAACTCGGCTTCGAGCGCTTCGGCGTTTTCATCGGCACGGGGAAGAAGGAGTTCGAACTGCACGCCCAGTTGAAGAAGCAACTCCTGACGGCGTGGGCTTTGCGAGGCGAGATAAACGTAGGGATGAGTCGGCATCGTGATGTGGATTCGAATGACGCGCGGGGCATTCGATCCAGCGTCGAAGCACCCTCAAGCGCGATGATAGGGATGATTCTGCGTGATGCTCCACGCGCGGTAAAGCTGTTCGGCGAGCAGCACGCGCACCATGCCATGCGGCAACGTCAGGCTCGAAATGCGCAGCATCAGTTCCGCGCGCGATTTCACCTCCGGATGCAGCCCGTCCGCGCCGCCGATCACGAACGCGACGTCGCGCCCGTCCTGCTGCCAGCCGGGCAGGGCGTTCGCGAGTTGCATCGTGGTCCAGTCGCGGCCGCGTTCGTCGAGTGCGACCACGCGCGCGTTCTTCGGCAAGGCGGCTTCGATGCGCTGCTTTTCGGCCGCCATCACGCTCTCGGCATTGCGTCCCGACGAGCGCTGTTCCGGCTTGATCTCTTTGAGCTCGATGCGCAGTTCGGGCGGCATGCGCTTCGCGTATTCGTCGAAGCCATTCGTGATCCAGTCGGGCATCTTGTGTCCGACGGCGAGGATGACCAGCTTCATGAAACGAAGCGGTGTCAGTGCTTGCGCACGGTCTTCCGCGCGGGACGTTTGACGGCGGGCGCGTCGTCTTCGTCGTCCTCGTCTTCATCGGCGGTGACGCTCGCGCCGCCGAACATGTTCGGCCTTTGGAGCTTCACGCGCACGGGCTTGTCGCCCCAGACTTCCTCGAGGTTGTAGTACTGACGCAGAGCGGGTTGCAGGATGTGCACGACCGCGTCGCCGCAGTCGACCAGCACCCATTCGCCGATCTCTTCGCCTTCCGTGCTGACGATGTCGCCGCCCGCTTCCTTGACCTTCTCGCGCACGCTGTTGGCGAGCGCCTTGGTCTGGCGGTTGGACGTGCCGCTCGCCACGACCACGCGGTCGAACAGCGACGTCAGATGGGTCGTGTTGAACACTTTGATGTCTTGCGCCTTGACGTCTTCGAGACCGTCGATGATCGCGCGTTGCAGCTTCTGAAGTTCCATAGTTACGATGTCTGGTACAGGTGATGTTGAACAATATAGTCCCATACGGCGGATGGGACCTGCGCGCGGGCGTCGGTCGCACCGTTCATCGAACGCGCTTCTTCGCGGATCGCCGTGGCGGATACGTCGAGTAGCAGCATTTCGTCGATGTGCATGTGACCGTGCGGACTCCCGCGCAAAACGTCGGGCGATGCGCGGCGCGCTTCGAATTCGGCCGCGACCGGGGCGGGCAGCGTCGCGACGTCGAAGCCGGCGCGCGTTTCCACGCAAATGTGCGCGTAGTCGAAGAGCCGCTTCCACTGATGCCACGAATCGAGCTTGACCAACTGGTCCGCGCCCATCAACAGCGTGATCGACGCGTCCGCGCCTTCGCGCTCGCGCCAGTGCGCGAGCGTGTCGACGGTGTACGTGTCGCCGTGGCGGTCGATCTCATCGGTGGCGACGACGATCTGCACGCCATCGAGCGAAAGCGATGCCGCCGCCGCACGCGTCATCGCCAGCCGATGTTCCGGCGCCGATACGCCCGCCTTCTGCCACGGCTGTCCGGCGGGCAGCAGTACGAGCTCGGTCAGTTGCAGCAACTCGACGAAGCGCCGCGCGAGCGCGAGATGCCCGTTGTGGATCGGATCGAATGTGCCGCCGAGCAGGCCGACGCGCTTGGCGCAGGGCGTCACAGCCATTCCCGGCGCACCAGAAAGTCTTCGTACAGCCGCGCTTCCGGCGTGCCGGGCGCGGGCTTCCAGTCATAGCGCCAGTTCGCGACGGGCGGCATCGACATCAGAATCGATTCGGTGCGTCCGCCGCTTTGCAGGCCGAAGTGCGTGCCGCGGTCGAACACGAGATTGAACTCGACATAACGCCCGCGCCGATACGCCTGAAACTCGCGCTCGCGCTCCGTGTATGGCGTGTCGCGGCGTCGTTCGATGACCGGCAGATACGCCTTCAGGAACGCATCGCCGACGCTTCGCATCATCGCGAACGAGCGCTCGAAACCCGGCTCCGAGAAATCGTCGAAGAAAATTCCGCCGATGCCGCGCTGCTCGTTGCGATGCTTCAAATAGAAGTACTCGTCGCACCAGGTCTTGAAACGCGGATACAACTCCGCGCCGAACGGATCGAGCGAATCGCGGCAAACCTGATGGAAATGGCGCGCGTCTTCCTCGTAGCCGTAGATCGGCGTGAGATCCATGCCGCCGCCGAACCAGAAGATCGGCGCTTCGCCGTCTTTGGTCGCCGTGAGCATACGCACGTTCATGTGCACGGTCGGGCAGTGCGGATTGCGCGGATGCATGACGAGCGAGACGCCGAGCGCCTCGAAACCGCGTCCGGCGAGTTGCGGACGCGCCGCGCTCGCCGAGGGCGGCAGCGCGTCGCCTTGCACATCCGAAAAGCCGATGCCGCCGCGCTCGAAGAATCCGCCGCCTTCGAGGATGCGCGTCACGCCGCCGCCGCGCAGATGCGCGCCGGGCTCGCGGGTCCAGGCGTCGGTAGCGAAGGCGGTGCCGTCGAAGGCGCCGAGCGCATCGGCGATGCGCGTCTGCAGGCCCCTCAGATAATCGCGAACGGCGGCGATATCGTGGGCTGCGTCGGATTGTGTGCGTTGTTCCGCGCTGCGGTTCGGTTCACTCATCGATTGCTGCGTGCGCCCCTGTGGGCGGCCTTGAATGGCAGGGGTTAACCCTTCGTATCGAAACTCTCAAAAGCACGCTGCCGGACACGAGGTCCGGCAGCGCGGGTGCTTGGGCGGCGTGCGCCGCGCCGTGTCAGTGCTTGTCGCCGGGTTTTTCCGCCGTCTGCTTGCGATTCAGCGCGCGATAGCCGATGTCGCGCCGATACTGCATGCCGTCGAACGAGATCTGGTTGACTGTATCGTAGACCACGGATTGCGCGCCGCGCACGGAATCCGCCAGGCCGACGACGCACAGCACGCGCCCGCCCGAGGTCGTGAGCTTGCCGTCGGTGAGCGTCGTGCCGGCATGGAAAGTGACCGAATTCTCGGTTTCCGCGGGAATGCCGCTGATGCGGTCGTCCTTGCGCGGCGTATCCGGATAGTTATGGGCCGCGAGCACCACGCCGAGCGCGGTGCGGCGGTCCCAGTCCAGATCGACGGTGTCGAGCTTGCCGTCGATCGCCATTTCCACGACCTTCGAGAAATCGCCCTTCAGGCGCGCCATGATCGGCTGCGTCTCGGGGTCGCCCATGCGGCAGTTGAATTCCAGCGTTTTCGGATTGCCGTTCGCGTCGATCATCAGGCCGGCGTACAGGAAACCGGTAAAGCGGATGCCTTCGCTTTCCATGCCGCGCACCGTCGGCTGGATGATTTCGCGCATCACGCGCGCGTGCAGTTGCGGCGTGACGATCGGCGCGGGCGAGTACGCGCCCATGCCGCCGGTGTTCGGGCCCTTGTCGCCGTCGAGCAGGCGCTTGTGGTCCTGGCTCGACGCGAGCGGCAGGACGTGCTTGCCGTCGACCATCACGATGAAGCTCGCTTCCTCGCCCGCCAGAAACTCCTCGATCACCACGCGCGCGCCGGCGTCGCCGAGCTTGTTGTCGGCGAGCATCGAATCGACGGCGGCGTGCGCTTCTTCCAGCGTCATCGCGACGACGACGCCCTTGCCGGCGGCGAGGCCGTCCGCCTTGATGACGATCGGCGCGCCTTTGGCGTCGATGTAGGCGTGCGCGGCGGCGAGCTCGGAAAACGTCTCGTATTCGGCGGTCGGAATGTTGTGGCGCTTCATGAACGCCTTCGCGAAGTCCTTCGAGCTTTCGAGCTGCGCGGCTTCCTTGCTCGGGCCGAAGATTTTCAGCCCGCGCGAGCGGAACAGATTGACGATGCCCGCGGCGAGCGGCTGTTCCGGCCCTACGAGCGTGAACGCGACATGTTCCTTCTCGACGAAATCGGCGAGTTCCGCCGGATCCGTGATGTCGACGTTGCGCAGGCGCTCGTCCTGCGCGGTGCCGCCGTTGCCCGGCGCGACATAGACGATCTGCACGCGCGGCGATTGCGCGAGCTTCCAGGCCAGCGCATGTTCGCGGCCGCCGGAACCGACGACGAGTAACTTCATGTGAATCCCCGAAATCCTGACAAAAAGCGGCTTGAGAAAAAGCGGCGGGCGCATCGACCGTAAAGCGCGCGTATGACACTCGTCATGGCGTCGCGAAGGCGGCTCGCGCTGACATCGGCTGCGTCACGCGCCTTCCTCGGGCGATGCCGCGCCGCGAAGGCCGTGCGGCGCTGCTCCGGCATGGCAGCCGAAGCGAAAGATGTTCCATGCGAGGCCGCGGCGGATTTCGATGCCGCCGCGCCCCTGCGCTACGAAGCTCGGAAAGCTCAGTCTTCGTTGATCGCGGCGTTTGTATAGACTTCCTGCACGTCGTCGAGATTTTCGAGCGCGTCGAGCAGTTTTTGCATTTTCACTGCGTCGTCGCCGCTGAATTCGACTTCCGTCTGCGGTTTCATCGTCACTTCGGCGAGTTCCGCCTTGAAGCCCGCGGCTTCGAGCGCGTCCTTCACCTTCTGGAAATCGTTCGGCGGGCAGACCACTTCGATGCTGCCGTCCTCGTTCGTCACGACGTCGTCCGCGCCGGCTTCGAGCGCGGCGTCCATCAGCTTGTCTTCCGGCGTGCCGGGCGCGAACAGGAACTGGCCGACGTGATCGAACATGAACGACACCGACCCGTCCGTGCCCATGTTGCCGCCGAACTTCGAGAACGCGTGGCGCACTTCCGCGACGGTGCGGGTGCGGTTGTCCGTCATCGTGTCGACGATGATCGCCGCGCCGCCGATACCGTAGCCTTCGTAGCGGATTTCCTCGTAGTTCGCGCCATCGACGCCGCCGGTGCCGCGCTGGATCGCGCGGTTGATGTTGTCCTTCGGCATGTTGGCGTCGTAGGCCTTGTCGACGGCGAGGCGCAGCCGCGGGTTTGAATCGATCTCGCCGCCGCCCATGCGCGCCGCGACCTGGATTTCCTTGATGAGGCGCGTCCAGACCTTGCCTTTCTTCGCGTCGGCCGCGGCTTTCTTATGCTTGATGTTGGCCCATTTCGAATGACCCGCCATTACCTTTCTCCATCGCGCGCGGACCTGCCGGGCGCCTAGTGTGCTGTCGTGCTGAATGTGTCTGTCTGCCGCGCGCTGCTCGGCCGCGGTCGGGTTCGCTCGGGGATCGTTTTGATCCGGCCTGACCCGAATAGGAACAGACCGAAATTTTAGCATGGCGTCGTGCGCTCTCAATGCCGTGTGGCACGGGCCGGAACGCGAAAATCGGCGCAAACCGTGCGAAATTCCGTCGAATCGCGTGGAATTCGCGCGAACGAAGCCGTAAACGCAAACCGCCGCGCAGAATCGCGCGGCGGCTGGAATGGTTCCGGCGAACGCTTAATTCCTCGTGCCGAAGAGACGGTCGCCCGCGTCGCCGAGACCCGGAACGATATACGCATGCTCGTTCAGATGCGAATCGAGCGACGCGACATACAGCTTCACATCCGGATGCGCGTCCTGGAACACCTTCACGCCCTCGGGCGCGGCGACCAGTGCGACGAAAATGATGTTTTCGGCTTGCACGTTGCGGCGCTTCATCACGTCGACGGCGTGCACCGCCGAGTAGCCCGTCGCGACCATCGGATCGCACAGAATGAAGACGCGCTCTTCGAGATCGGGTGGCAGACGCACGAGATACTCGACCGGACGATGATCGTCCGCGCGATACACGCCGATATGCCCGACACGCGCCGAGGGCACGAGATCCAGCAGGCCGTCCGACATGCCGATGCCCGCGCGCAGCACCGGCACGATCGCGAGCTTCTTGCCGGCGATCACCGGCGCGTCGATCCCGACGAGCGGCGTTTCCACGCGCTTGGTCGTAAGCGGCAGATTGCGCGTGATTTCGTAGCCCATCAGCAGCGTGATTTCGCGCAGCAGTTCGCGGAACGTGCGCGTCGACGTGTCCTTGTCGCGCATGTGAGTGAGCTTGTGCTGGATCAGCGGATGATCGGTGATGAAGAGATTGGGAAAGCGGCTGTCTTGTTTCATGGGTCTCGCGCGCGGCGCGTCCTGCTCGTGTGATGTTCTGCCTCTGACGCTCGGGGAGCGGACAGTGGCGACAGTTTACCCAAAAGCCCGCGCACGCCTAAGAAGATTCGCGCGGGCCTTGGCGTTTCCGCCGCCGACGTTGCTGCCCCGATTCTTCTAGAATTGCGCGAAGACGTCACGATCTGTGACGAAAGACAACTGGAGGAAAGACGATGGATATGGGAATCGCGGGCCGCACCGCGTTGGTATGCGCGGCGAGCAAGGGCCTGGGACGCGGCTGCGCCGAAGCGCTCGCCGCCGAAGGCGTGAATCTCGTCATCACCGCGCGCACGGCGGAAACGCTCGAAGCGACGGCAGCGCACATCCGCTCGACTTACGGCGTCACCGTGACGACCGTCGCGGGCGACATCACGACGCCCGAAGGCCACGCCGCCGCGCTCGCCGCCTGTCCCGCGCCGGACATTCTCGTCAACAACGCGGGCGGGCCGCCGCCGGGCGACTTCCGCACCTTCACGCACGAGATGTGGATCAAGGCGCTCGAAGGCAACATGCTGACGCCGATCGAGCTCATCAAGGCGACCATCGACGGGATGATCGAGCGCGGCTTCGGGCGCGTCGTGAACATCACGAGTTCGTCGGTGAAGGCGCCGATCGACGTGTTGGGTCTCTCGAACGGCGCGCGCTCGGGCCTGACCGGTTTCGTCGCCGGCGTCGCGCGCAAGGTCGCATCGACGGGCGTCACGATCAACAATCTCCTGCCGGGCACGTTCGACACCGACCGTATCGCCGTGACGATGGAAGCGCAGGCGAAGGCGCAGAACATTTCGATCGACGAAATGCGGGCGCGCCGTGCGCAAAGCCTGCCCGCGGGCCGCTTCGGCACATCGGAGGAATTCGGCAAGGCATGCGCGTTCCTCTGCAGCGTGCATGCGGGCTACATCACCGGTCAGAATCTGCTGATCGACGGCGGCGCTTATCCCGGCACCTACTGAGACGGAGCCTCCGATGACCACACGCGTCGCGCTCATCGCGCACGACATGAAGAAGGACGACATCGTCACGCTGGCGGGCGAGTTCGTCGACACGCTCGCGCAATGCAATCTCGTCGCGACCGGCACGACCGGCGGACGCATCGCGGCGGCGCACGGGCTGGAGATCGAGCGCAAGCTGTCCGGCCCGCACGGCGGCGACCTGCAGATCGGCGCGGAACTGGCGGAAGGGCGCGTGAACATCGTGATCTTCCTGCGCGACCCGATGACGCCGCAGCCGCACGAGCCCGACATCAACGCGCTCGTGCGCGCCTGCGACGTGCACAACGTGCCGTGCGCGACCAACATCGCGACGGCGCGCATGATTCTCGACGACTTGCGTCTGCGCTTCGCGCGGGCGTCCTGAAGATCAAAGGAGACGAACGAGCGATGACCAAGGCAATCCGATTCGACAAGGCAGGCGGCCCCGAAGTCATGAAGTGGGTCGACGTGGACGTGGGCGCGCCGGGCAAGGGCGAAATCCGCGTGAAGCATCATGCGGTGGGCCTCAATTTCATCGACGTGTACTTTCGCACCGGCCTGTATCCGATGCCGCTGCCGGGCGGCCTCGGCATGGAAGCGGCCGGCGAGGTGACGGCGGTGGGCGAGGGCATCACGCAGTTCAAGCCGGGCGATCGCGTCGCCTATGCGTCGCGCCCGCCGGGCGCCTATGCGGAAGAGCGCGTGATGTCGGCGGATTACGTCGTCAAGCTGCCCGATTCGATCGGCTACGAAGATGCCGCGTCGATCATGCTGCAGGGTTTGACCGCGCAATATCTGCTGCGCCGGACGTATCGCGTGAAGGCGGGCGACACGGTGCTGATCCACGCGGCGGCGGGCGGCGTCGGCATGCTCGCGTGTCAGTGGGCGAAGGCGCTCGGCGCGACGGTGATCGGCACGGTCGGCTCCGACGAGAAAGCCGAGCTCGCGAAGGCGCACGGCTGCGATCATCCGATCGTCTACACGCGCGAGAATTTCACGCAGCGCGTGCGCGAGATCACGAACGGTGCGGGCGTGCCTGTCGTCTACGATTCGATCGGCAAGGACACGTATATCGCGTCGCTAGATTGCCTGTCGCCGCTTGGGCTTTTCGTGAGCTTCGGCAATTCGTCGGGCCCGTTGCCGCCGCTCGATTCGTCGGAGCTGGCCGGTCGCGGCTCGCTGTATTTCACGCGGCCGACGCTTTTCAGCTACATCGCCAAACGCAGCGATCTCGACACGATGGCGGCGGAACTGTTCGATGTCGTGTCGTCGGGGAAAGTGAAGACGAACGTGCGCCAGCGTTATCCGCTGTCGGAAGCGGCGCGCGCGCACGAAGACCTCGAAGCGCGCAGGACGACCGGCTCGACGATTCTTCTGCCGTGAAGCGACGCGAAACCGCGCGGACGGCTATCCGATGAGCGAGCCGTCCTTTACCGTCGTCCTGATCGAGGATGAGAAGCAGATTCGGCGCTTCGTGCGCGTGTCGCTCGAAGCGCAGGGCATGACGGTCCACGAAGCGGACACCGGTCAGAAAGGTCTCGTCGAAGCCGCGACGCGCAAGCCCGATCTCGTGATCGTCGATCTCGGCCTGCCGGACACCGACGGCATCGACGTGATCCGCGAACTGCGCGGCTGGACCGAGCTGCCGATCATCGTGCTGTCGGCGCGCACGCAGGAGGAGGAGAAAGTCGCCGCGCTCGATGCCGGCGCCGACGATTACCTCACGAAGCCCTTCGGCGTTTCCGAGCTGATGGCGCGGATTCGCGCGCATTTGCGGCGGCGCAATCAGGCGTCCGCGAGCGAGACGCCGGTCGTGACTTTCGGCGATGTGACCGTCGATCTCGCGCTGCGCCGCGTCACGAAGCACGCCGAAAACGTGCATCTGACGCCGATCGAATACCGGCTGCTATCGACGCTCGTGCGTCACGCGGGGCGAGTGCTGACGCATCGGCAATTGCTGGTGGAAGTGTGGGGGCCGTCGCATGTCGAAAGCCCGCATTATCTGCGCATTTACATGGCGCATCTGCGGCAGAAGCTGGAGCGCGATCCCGCGCAGCCGGAACATATCGTGACCGAGACGGGCGTGGGTTACAGGCTCGTCGGCGTGGCGTGACGGACCGCGCTGAGCGAAGCGAGCGCGGTATCGATCGGCACGTCGCCGCCGACGAACGCGATCAATCGGTCGCGGATGCCGAGCGTCACACATCGCACGGCGATGCGCGCGACGTCGGCGCGTGCGACTTCGGGCGTGTGTTCAGTGAGTTCGTCGGCGAGCGCGATGGTCCCGCGCGGCGGCGCGTCCGATAAAGGCCCTGGCCGAAGAACCGCGAACGGCACACCGCGATGCGCGACGTATTCGTCGGCTTCGCGCTTCATCCGCGAGTAATGGCGCAATGCAAAACTGCTTCGCGCCGGATGAAGTGCGGATAGCGCGCTCACGACGACGAGCTGCTGCACGCGGCGGCGCCTGGCGTAATCGGCGGTGCGCATGACGGCATCGCGATCGATCGCGCGTTCCTCGTTGACGCCTTCGTTGTCCGCCGATCCGGCTGCGTAGATCACATGCGTGATGTCATCGAAGGCGTGAGAAAAGTCGTTGGTGAGATCGCCTAGCAGGATTTCGGCGCCCATCGCCGCGAACTCGCTCTTGTGCGCGGATTTGCGCAGCATTGCGCGGAATGGCATGGCTTGCCGATGCAATCGCTCGGCGATGAGGCGGCCCGTGCGGCCGTGGGCGCCGATCAGCAGAACCTTCAGCGAGTTCATGTGCGGAAGTCTCCTTTGCTTGCGGTTCTTTTTTTTGGTCGGTGGCTTCGGCTTTCGCCGGATCCCGGTTTCGTGTCGGTCTATTAACGTTGCCCCTGTGCGGGGCGGCACCTACTTTCTTTGCTGCTGCAAAGAAAGTAGGCAAAGAAAGCAGCTTTTCAGGCCCGCGGTCACACGCAATTTGGGTAGTTCTCTCGTTCTCGATGGCACTCGCCTAAAGAGTGCCCTCATCACAATCACCGGGCTTGGCTCGCGCACGGTCTGCCTTCACTCGCCACACACCAAACTGGTTCAGCACCAAATAGCTCCGGCCCGCTTCGCGGCCGATGGGTCAATCGGGTCCGCGCGTGCTTCTCTACTAACGTCTCCATCTCACTGCAATCGCCGCACGTTGGTTTCCCTTGCATAGCCGGCGGCAGCGCGTAGCGCTGTGCCGAAGCTCTTTCGTGCTGAACCAGTGTCCTTGGAAAACTAGCTCGTCAGACCGTGCGCGATCCAAGCCCGGTTAGTCCTTTGAGGGCAGTCTTTAGGCGAGTGCCGCCGTGGACGAGAGGACTACCCAAATTGCGTGTGACCGCGGGCGTGTCGAGCTGCTTTCTTTGGTTACTTGTATATTGAATCTGGCGTCCGGAAGCTGATCTCTCCCGTTCGCTCGAAGCGGTAGCCCGTTTGTGTTACATGGGCTCACAGC
>NZ_JALQDN010000007.1:0-48216 GCF_023631205.1 Caballeronia sp. NCF2
CCAGCTCAACGCCATGATGCGCGACGGCACAACTTGGAATCCCCCAAAACCATGATCCTTACCAACTCAACCCTTGATGCTCAATACAGTTGCTTTCTTTGCAGCAGCAAAGAAAGTGACTGCCGCCCCGCACAGGGGCAGTGCTAATAGACCGAGAGCAAAACGGGATCCGGCGAAGGACCAAGAACAAATGCCCACTTCGGGATCCGGCGACGGACCAAGAACAAACGCCCACTCCGGGATCCGGCGAAGGACCAACAACAAACGCCCACTCCGCGATCCGGAGAAAACAAAGAGCAAAACCTCACTCCGCCGCGCCAGCCGGCCCCGCCCCGCGCTGCCGCCGAGCGCGCCGTTCTTCCGCGCGAATCCGAAACCGATCCATATAAAGATAGACCACAGGCGTCGTATAGAGCGTGAGCATTTGACTCACGATCAACCCGCCAACGATCGCGATCCCGAGCGGCGCACGCATCTCCGAACCTTCGCCGCTGCCGAACGCCAGCGGCAGCGCACCGAGCAGGGCGGCGGCGGTCGTCATCATGATCGGGCGAAAGCGCAACAGACACGCCTCGCGAATCGCGTCCTGCGGCGTCTGCGCGCCGTGGCGCGTCGCCTCGATCGCGAAATCGACCATCATGATCGCGTTCTTCTTCACGATGCCGATCAGCAAAATAACCGCGATCAGCGCGATGATGCTGAACTCCGTCTTGAACAACAGCAACGCGAGCAGCGCACCGATGCCCGCCGACGGCAAAGTAGAGAGAATCGTGATCGGATGGATGTAGCTCTCGTACAGAATCCCGAGCACGATGTAAACCGCTGCGAGCGCCGCCAGAATAAGGAGCGGCTGGTCGTTGAGCGATTGCTGGAACGCCTGCGCCGTGCCCTGGAAGCTGCCGTGAATGGTCTGCGGCACGCCGATCGTGGCCATGGTCTCGTAGATCGCCGCGGTCGCGTCGGAGAGCGACTTGCCCGGCGGCAAATTGAACGAGATCGTCGATGCGACGAACTGGCTCTGGTGATTCACCGAAAGCGGCGTGTTGCCCGGCCCGAACTTCGCAATCGCGGAAAGCGGCACCATCGTTTCCTTCGATGTCGACACCGCCGCGCCCGACGACGACCCGTTCTTGCCCGTCGCGGCGATCGCGTTGGTCGCCGAGTTCTTCACGGCGGCCAGCGCAAGGGCAGCGGTTGTGTCGGACGTGCTCGTCGAGGAACCGCCCGCGCCCGTCGATCCCGTCGCCGAAGTGGACGCGGTCGTCGTCGTGCCGGACGTGGTCGTCGATTGCGTCGATGCCGAACCGCTCGCCGTGCCGCCCGACGTGCTGATGTAAATCTGCTTGAGCATCTCCGGGTCCTGCCAGTATTTCGGCGCGAGCTCCATCACGACGTGATACTGCGACAGCGGGTTGTAGATGGTCGATACCTGCCGCTGGCCGAATGCGTCGTAGAGCGTGTTGTCGATCTGCGCGGGCTTGATGCCGAGGCGCGCGGCCGTCGCGCGGTCGAACGTGACCATCGCTTCGAGGCCGCCTTGCTGCTGGTCGGAGTTGACATCGGCGAGTTCGGGGCGCTTTTGCAGCGCCTCGGTGAGAAGCGGCCCCCACTTGTACAAGTCCGCCGTGGAGTCGGACAGCAGCGTGAACTGATATTGCGCGTTCGATTGCCGCCCGCCCACGCGAATGTCCTGCACCGCCTGAAGGAAGGTGCGCGCGCCGGCGACATCCGCGAGCGGCTTGCGCAGGCGGTTGATGACCTGATCGGCGGACACCTTGCGCACGCTCTTCGGTTTGAGCGAGATGAACATGAAGCCCGAATTGGTCGAGCGCCCGCCCGTGAAGCCCGCGACGCTGTCGACGGCCGGGTCCGCTTCGACGATCTTCATCATCTCGGCGAACTTGAGTTTCATCGCCTGGAACGACGTGCTCTGGTCCGCCTGAATGCCGCCGATGATGCGGCCCGTGTCCTGCTGCGGGAAAAAGCCCTTCGGCACGATGACGTACAGATAAACGTTCAGCCCGATGGTCGCCAGCAGGATCAGGAGAATCGTGCGCGGATGCGTGAGCGCCCAGCCGAGCGTGCGCGCATAGCCGCGCTGCATGCGATCGAACTGGCGCTCCAGCCAGCGCGCGACGCGGCCTTCCTGCTTGCGCTCGTGCGGCTCTTCGAGCAGGCGCGAGCACATCATCGGCGTGACGGTCAGCGAGACGACGAGCGACACCGCGATCGCGAGCGACAGCGTGAGCGCGAACTCGCGGAACAGCCGCCCGACGATGCCGCCCATCAGCAAAATGGGCAGGAACACGGCGACGAGCGACACGCTGATCGACAGCACCGTGAAGCCGACTTCACGCGCGCCGAGTATGGCGGCCTGCATCCGCGGCACGCCTTTTTCCACATGCCGCGTGATGTTCTCGAGCACGACGATCGCGTCGTCGACGACGAAGCCCGTCGCGATGGTCAGCGCCATAAGCGAGAGATTGTCGAGCGAGAAGCCGAGCAGATACATCGCCGCGAACGTGCCGATGATCGAGATCGGCACGGCGACGCTCGGTATCAGCGTCGCGCGCCAGTTGCGCAGGAACAGGAACACGACCATCACGACGAGCGCCACGGCGATCACGAGCGTGAGCTCGGTATCGTGCAGCGATGCGCGGATGGTCGTGGAGCGGTCGGCGGTCGGCGTGATCTGCACGTCGGCGGGAAGCGCGGCCTGCAACTGCGGCAGCATCGACTTCACGCGGTCGATCGTCTCGATGATGTTCGCGCCCGGCTGGCGATACAGGATCACGAGCACCGCGCGCTTGTTGTTGATGAGGCCGAGATTGCGCAAGTCTTCGACGGAATCGACCACTTCGCCGACATCCGAAAGCTTCACCGCCGCGCCGTTGCGGTACGCGACCACGAGGTCCTTGTACTGCGCGGCCTTGCTCGCCTGATCGTTGGTGTAGAGCTGGACGCGCGTGCCCTTGAACTCGATCGCGCCCTTCGGACTGTTCGCGTTCGCCGACGCCAGCGCGGCGCGCACGTCCTCCAGCCCGATGCCGTAGTGAAAGAGCGCACCCGGCTCGAGCTCGACGCGCACGGCCGGATTCGCCGAGCCGCTCACGTCCACTTCGCCGACGCCCGGCACGGTCGAGAGCGTCTGCTGCAGCACGGTCGCCGCGGAATCGTAGAGCGAGCCCGCCGTGCGCGTGGGCGAGGAGAGCGCGAGCACGAGAATCGGCGCGTCGGCGGGGTTGACCTTGTGGTACGTCGGATTCTGGCGCAGCGCGGTCGGCAGGTCGGCGCGCGCGGCGTTGATCGCGGCCTGCACGTCGCGCGCGGCGCCGTCGATATCGCGATTCAGGCCGAATTGCAGCGTGATGCGCGTCGTGCCGACAGAGCTCATCGAGGTCATTTCGCTGACATCGGCGATGGTGCCCAGATGTCGCTCCAGCGGACTCGCGACGCTCGTCGCCACCGTCTCCGGACTCGCGCCGGGCAAGGACGCCTGCACGGAGATGGTCGGAAAATCGACTTGCGGCAACGGCGCCACCGGCAAGCGCACGAACGCGAACATGCCCGCGAGCGCGATGCCGACCGCGAGCAGCGTCGTGGCGACGGGCCGGGCGATGAAGATGCGCGACAGGTTCATGACTCAGCGGCCCTCGCTGGCCGGGGCCGGCGGCGCGTCGCGATGAAAGCGCGCGCGCAGCTTGCGGGCGAGCGAATCGAAGCCGAGATAGATGACGGGCGTCGTGAACAGCGTGAGCAACTGCGACACGATCAGGCCGCCGACGATCGCCACGCCGAGCGGACGCCGCAGCTCCGAGCCCGCGCCCCAACCGAGCATCAGCGGCAGTGCGCCGAGGAGCGCGGCCATCGTGGTCATCAGAATCGGGCGGAAGCGCAGCAGACACGCCTGGAAGATCGCTTCGCGCGGGGGCTTGCCCTGATCGCGCTCCGCTTCGAGCGCGAAGTCGATCATCATGATCGCGTTTTTCTTCACGATGCCGATCAGAAGCACGATGCCGATGATGCCGATGATGTCCAGATCGTGCCCGGTGATCATCAGCGAGAGCAGGGCGCCGACGCCTGCGGACGGCAGCGTCGAGAGAATCGTGATCGGATGGATGAAGCTCTCGTACAGCACGCCGAGCACGATATACATTGTGACGATGGCCGCGAGAATCAGGAACAGCTCGTTCGACAGCGACGCCTGGAACGCGAGCGCGGCGCCCTGATAGCGGATCTGGAACGACGCGGGCAAGCCGATTTCCTCCTTGGCCTGCTCGATTGCTTTCACGGCCTCGCCGAGCGACGCGCCCTTCGCGAGATTGAAGGAAACGGTCGTCGCCGGGAACTGGCCGAGGTGCGTGACGAGCAAGGGCGCCGCGCGTTCGTGGAACTTCGCGATGGCCGAGAGCGGCACCTGACCGTTGGTCGCGGTGGAAGAGGGCAGATAGATGCCGTTCAGCGTTTCGCTGTAATGCGCGTCGGACGGTTCGGCTTCGAGAATCACGCGGTACTGGTTCGATTGCGTGAAAATCGTCGAGATGATGCGCTGGCCGAATGCATCGTAGAGCGCATTGTCGACGGTCGCGGGCGTGATGCCGAAGCGCGCGGCTGTCTCGCGGTCGATCTCGATATAAACCGACTGGCCGTTCTGCTGCAGATCGGTAGCGACGTCCGTCAGCACGGACGTGTGTTGCAGCCGCTCGACGAGCTTTGGCACCCATTCCGCGAACTCCGACGCGTTCGGGTCCGTCAGCATGAACTGATACTGCGTCGGGCTGACGGTCGAATCGATCGTCAAATCCTGCACCGGCTGCATGTACAGCTTGATGCCGGGAATATCGGCGACTTCGCTCTGAATTTCGCGGATGACATCGCTCGACGTATTGCTGCGGTCGTCGCGCGGCTTCAGGTTGATGAGCATGCGCCCGCTGTTCAGCGTGATGTTCGAGCCGTCCACGCCGACGAACGAGGTGAGGCTTTCGACGTCCGGGTTCTGCAGAATCTTTTTCGCGAGCGCCTGCTGCTGGTCCGCGACAGCCTGGTACGACGCGGCCTGCGGCGCTTGCGTAATCGCCTGGATCACGCCGGTGTCCTGCGTCGGGAAAAAGCCCTTCGGAATGTACACGTACAGCACGGCGGTCAGAATGAGCGTGAGCACGAAGACGAACAGCGTCGCGCGTTGGCGCGCGAGCACCCATTCCAGCGCGACCGCGTAACGCCCGATCACGTAATCGATGAACTGATGCGCGCGCGCCTCGAAGCGCTTGCTTTCCTTCGGCGGCGTGTGGCGCAGGAGTTTTGCGCACATCATCGGCACGAGCGTGAGCGAGACGATTGCCGAAATGACGATGGTCACCGCGAGCGTGATCGCGAACTCGTGAAAGAGGCGGCCGACGACATCGCCCATGAAGAGCAGCGGAATCAGCACGGCGATGAGCGAGACCGTCAGCGAGATGATGGTGAAGCCGATCTGCTTCGAACCCTTCAGCGCCGCTTCGAGCGGCGGATCGCCTTCCTCGACGTAACGCGCGATGTTCTCGATCATCACGATGGCGTCGTCGACCACGAAGCCGGTCGCGATGGTCAGCGCCATCAGCGAGAGATTGTCGAGCGAGAAGCCGCACAGGTACATGATCGCGAGCGTGCCGACGAGCGACAGCGGCACCGACAAGCTCGGAATGATGGTCGCGTAGACGTTCGCGAGGAACAGATAGATGACGAGCACGACCAGCACGACGGACAGCGCGAGTTCGAACTGCACGTCGCGCACCGAAGCGCGGATGGTCGTCGTGCGATCCGTGACGACGCGCACGTCGAGCGCGGCCGGCAGCGATTGCTGCAATTGCGGCAGGATTTTCTTGATGCCGTCGACCACCGCAATCACGTTCGCGCCCGGCTGACGCTGCACGTTCAGGATGATCGCGGGCGTCGAATCGACCCATGCGCCGAGCTTCGTGTTCTCCGGCCCCTCGACGATGCTCGCGACGTCCGTCAGCATCACCGGACGGCCGTTGCGATACGCGACGACCGCGCTCTTGTACGCGTTCGCGTCGGTGAGCTGGTCGTTCGCGTTGATGGTGTAGGCGCGCGTCGGGCCGTCGAAGTTGCCCTTCGGCGTGTTGACGTTGAGGTTCGAGATCGTCGTGCGCAGATCGTCGATGTTCAGGCCATACGACGCCAGCGCGCGCGTGTTCGCGCGAATCCGCACGGCAGGGCGATTGCCGCCGCTCACCGATACGAGGCCGACGCCCGCGACCTGCGAGATCTTCTGCGCGAGACGCGTGTCGGCGAGGTCTTGCACTTGTGTCAGCGGCAAGGTTTTGGAGCTGACCGCGAGCGTCATGATCGGCGCGTCGGCGGGGTTCACCTTTGCGTAGATCGGGGGCGCGGGCAGGTCGGACGGCAGCAGGTTGCCCGCTGCGTTGATCGCCGCCTGCACTTCCTGTTCGGCGATATCGAGCGGCAAATCAAGGCTGAACTGCAGCGTGATGACCGATGCGCCCGCCGAACTTTGCGACGACATCTGGTTCAGGCTCGCCATCTGCCCGAACTGCTTTTCGAGCGGCGCCGTGACGCTCGACGTCATCACGTCGGGCGACGCGCCCGGATAGAACGTCTGGACCTGGATCGTCGGATAGTCGACGGCGGGCAGCGCCGAGAGCGGCAAAAAGCGCAACGCGACGAGGCCGACCAGCATGATCGCCGCCATCAGGAGCGCCGTGCCGACCGGACGCAGAATAAAAATGCGGGATGGATTCATGCTTTCGAATGGCGCTTACTGCTGCGATTGCTGACGCCGATGACCGCCGTGGCGCGCACCCGACGCCGCCGAAGCCGGCGCCGCAGCCGACGCGCCCGATGCACCCGACGCGCCCGATGCCGCTTTCGCCTTTTCAGCCGGAATCGTGATTTTCGCGCCTTCCTTCAGGCGGTCCGAGCCGTCGATGACCACGCGCTCGCCGACTTGCAGTCCGGATTTGATGCTGGTGCGCTCGCCGTCGACCGGGCCGGTTTTCACGTTGCGCACGGTGACGGTGTTGTCCGGCTTCACGACGTACACGAACGCGCCCGACGAACCGTTGAGCACCGCCGGCGTCGGCACGATGGTCGCGTTCTTGATGACATCGACGAGCAGCTTCGTGTTCACGAACTGATTCGGGAAAAGCATGCCTTCCTTGTTGTCGAAGGTAGCGCGCAGCTTGACGGTGCCGGTCGTCGTGTCGATCTGGTTGTCGACGGTCTCGAGATAGCCCGCTTCGAGCGACGTGGTATTCGCACGGTCATACGCCGTGACCGACATCTTCGTGCCCGCGTGCAGCGGCTTGAGAATCGCGGCGAGATTGTCTTCGGACGTGGTGAAGATCACGCTGATCGGCTGCAACTGCGTGATGACGACGACGCCGTTCGTGTCGCCCGTCGTCACGTAGTTGCCCGGATCGACCTGACGCAAGCCGACGCGCCCCGACACCGGCGCCGTGATGCGCGCGTAGGTCAGATCGAGCTTGTAGGTATCGACGTTGGCCTGATCCGACTTCACCGCGCCTTCGTACTGCTTGACGAGCGACGCCTGCGTGTCGACCTGCTGTTTCGCGATGGAATCCTGCGAGAGCAGCGTCTGATAGCGCTGCAGGTCGAGGCGCGCGGTCTGCAGCAGCGCCTGGTCTTTCGCGAGCGTGCCCTCGGCGTTGCGCAGCGAGATTTCATACGGACGCGGATCGATCTGCGCGAGCACGTCGCCCTTCTTGACCATCTGGCCTTCCTTGAACGCGACATCGACGAGCGTGCCGTTCAACTGCGTCTTGACCGTGACGTTCGCGAGCGGCGTCACGGTGCCGAGCGAACTGATGACCACAGGCATTTCGCCTTGGGTGACGGTCGCGACATGCACCGGCTGCGGCTGATTCATCGGATTCGGCATGCCGCGCCTTCCGCCTTGACGGGCTTCCGGCGCGCCGCTCGTGCCGCCGCTCTCGCCGCGATTCCACGGATGCCACCACGCAACTGCGCCGGCGACGATCAGGATCGCGACGATGAGCGGCACGACCCGGCGCCGCCGCGGCGCGGGTTCGATGGCGGCAGGCGTCGGAGGCGTCGGGCGCGAGTGCCCTGGGGGATTCTTTTGGTCGTCCATCGGTTCGGAGGCTGGTCTTTCAAATCTGTTCGGAGCGCGGACGGGCGGCGGTCACGGTTCAAGCGCCAGACGATGCGCCGCGCGCATGAACCGAGACCGAAGCGGAGGCCGTGAATGACGCGGGGCCGTTGAAAGCGGCTGGAAAGGCTGCCTGTCGAGCCAGGCGAGCAATCCGGCGCGACCCCGGTGCGCGCGAAGCATGATGCTACGTCCCGCACCCGAGGGCGTCCACCGGCCTTTCTTTCTGTTGATTACGAGTGTTACACGCGCAACCGGCCGCGCTCTCGAAGGCGTTCGGCCGCGCGGCGGCCGTCGCGTAGTCTAACTGGCGGCGCGCAATAGGTTCGGGGCGTGCGTTCCGCCGATCTCGCGTGTGATCTGCTCGACGCAATCGAGCAGGGCGGGCGCGACCTCGTCGATCAATATGTCGCGCGGACACTGATGCGCGGCGCCGCCGCAATTGACCGAATAGCGTTCTTCGGACGGCCCGACGAAGCCCGCAGCGACCGCATTCAATCCGTGATGCCATTCGCCGATGGAGATCGCGAAGCCGAGGCGCAACGCATCGTCGAGGCCGCGTTGCAAGCCGCCCGCGATGGCCGGCCAGTCGTCGCCGGATGCGATCTGCAAGCTGCCGATCAGCGCACGCCGATCCGCGTCGGACAACACCGCGAGATACGCGCGTCCGACAGCGGTGCGGCTCAGGTCCATCCTGCCGCCGACTTCCAGCCGCGACACCAGAACGGCGGACCGCGGCCGAATGGCATCGATTACAACCATCTCCAAACGATCGCGCACGGCGAGGTGCACCGAGAGACCAGTGCGCTCGGCGAGACGGATAAGAAACGGGCGCGCTCGAGCGCGAATATCGAAATTACGTAAGAATCCGTTGCTCAGTTCGAGAACGGACGCCGTCAGCACGAAGCGCTCGCTGTCGGGCAAGCGGTGCAGCAATCCGGCGCCGACGAGCGTCGCGGTGATCCGGGATATCGTGGGCTTCGGAATTCCCGTCCAGTCGGTCAGTTCGCGATTGCTCACCGGCGCGTCCGCGGCGGCGATCCGGCGCAGCACATCGAGCCCGCGGGCGAGCGCGGTCACTTCCTCGCCGTCCTTCTCCCGGGCGCGTTCGCGGCCCACCGACGGTTCGTTTTGCATAGGCATTCGTTAAGTGAAACATCGTTTTGTTTGATGACCTGGCGCAATTCTACAAGGCCAGCACGAGAAACTTGCAAACGATGCAAACCTTCAGAATAAGCTGTACTCGCAACGAAACTTTTATGTGTTTCGGTGCATGTTGAACGAAACTTGGGCAGTTGCCCGGACCGCGAGATTTTGCTTGACTTGAGCAGCGATCCCGGAAAAAATGGAACCGAATTTCGAAACCCGGGGTGACGTGCGCTTCAGCGCTTACCGCCCGAGCTTCGGAGACAGGCTCTCAGGTTCTAGCACGGCCCTCGGAATGGCTAGAACTTTTAAGGCGCTACGGAAACGTAGCGCCTTTTTTTTCGTCCGTGCGTTCGTCGAAAGTCTTGGCGCGAATATACCGGAAAGCGCGGGGGAGCCGGGTCTCGTCGTTCGGACGTCGAAAGGAAATGATGGGGAGAGAAGCGGCAGTCATCTTCGCTGCCGAAAGCAAAACGCGGCGCAATGTGCGCCGCGCTGGGAGATCAATACATGTTCGCAAACACGCGTGGCTGCCGAAGCAAGCGTTTGCCGCGCCCGATCCAGTAGACCGCTGCGCACACCAGCAATAGCGCGACCGAGTACACGACGAGCGGCGAAATTCGTTCGGGCGCGGGCGGGCTCGTCGCGATGAGCAGAGCCGCGAAGAATGCAGCGCCCGCCTGACAGAAAGCGCGGTGAGCGAGACTGCGACGCATGCGTGGAGTGGTGAAGCGGGAGACAGGGGCGCGAGTGAACGGCTCGAAGAGCATCAACCCTGCGACAAGGGCGACGGCGACATTCATGAAGAGCATGGTGCGAGACTTCGTGGGAGGCGGGACGGCGGCAAATATATGCCAACCGTATAGGGTGCCAAAACCAGAAGTCTCCGAAATGTAGAGGGAAAATTCTATTCGCCGCTCACCGCGGGTAAATCGTTTGCGCCAGCTATATGTAAGGCTGGCGCACCCCGTTGACCAGAGGCGAGGTTCCCCTGCGATGCAAGGTTTCAAAGTTCGATTCGAGTGCCGAGCAGCGCCAGGAATTGCCCGATCCACGCCGGATGCGCGGGCCATGCGGGCGCGGTGACGAAATTCGCATCGGTGATGGCCTCATCGACGGCGATATCGGCGTAAGTCGCGCCCGCGAGCCGCACTTCGGGCGCGCACGCCGGGTACGCGGAAATGCGCCGCCCTTCGATCACGCCCGCCACCGCGAGCAATTGCGCGCCGTGGCAGACCGCGGCGATCGGCTTGTTCGCCTGCGCGAAGTGCCGCACGAGTTCGAGCACGCGATCGTTCAGGCGCAGATATTCCGGCGCGCGGCCGCCTGCGATCGCGAGCGCGTCGTAACGGGCCGGATCGATGTCGTCGAAGCTCGCATTCAGCGTGAAGCGATGTCCCGGCTTCTCCGTATAAGTCTGATCGCCTTCGAAATCGTGGATCGCCGTCTTCACGGTGTCGCCGCGCTTTTTACCGGGGCACACCGCATCCACCGTATGGCCGACGGCCTGCAACGCCTGAAACGGAACCATCGTTTCATAGTCCTCGGCGAAATCGCCGGTGAGAAACAGAATCTTCTTGGCAGCCATCGCTAACCTCGTCAGGGAATGGGTTGTCGGATGCTCGATGCCGCGCGCCGCTCCATCGCGCTCGCGCCGCGCGGATCAGTCTACTATTCGCGCCGCGCTTCGCATGTGACAGCGCGAAGCGACGCGCACCGACAGCGTATGATGTGCGCGAGTTTCGAGACGAAGGAAGGTATCACCATGCAGATGACTCCCATGACCCGCATCGCCGTGACGCTCGCCGCGCTGGGCGTGCTGGCCGCGTGCGAGAAGCACGACGCAACCGCGGGGCAGGCCGCGAGCGCTCTCAACAATCTGGCGAGCCAGACGAGCCAGAAGTTCGACCAGGCGGCGAGCTACGTCGGCCAGAAGGTCGATGCCGCGAAACAATCGGCGCAGCAGAACATCGACAGCGCCGGATCGATGCCCGATGTCTCCGCGAGCAGCGTCGCCGCGACGGCGCGATCGAACTTCGACAGCGCGGCGAGCGCGACGAACGCCGCGATCAACAATGCCGCGAGCGCGACGGGCGCGGGCTTGCAATCGGCGGGGCGCAAGCTGCAGGAATGGTCCGCGCAGTCGGGCGGCGCGTCGAATCCGCAAGCGAGCGCGCAAGGCTCGGTCGCCGGCCCCACGTCCGAGTCCAGCGGCGCGCGCACCGAGATGGATAAATAGAGCTGTTTCGTCTGAAAAATCAACGCAGAAGCGCTTAACATTCGGTTACGTCCGCTTTGGGCGGCCTCCCTGTTATAGCCGCTAAACTGGCGGACTTTCAGAAATCGAGACCGTTATGAAGTCACGCAAGCTCGCGCCGCGAAGCGCGGCGGAGTCTGGCGCGATCTCCTGGATGGCGGCGAGCGTGCTGTTGCGCGCCGCACTCGCGCGCCACGCTGCGCGCGCGTTTTCGCTTGCAATGTCGTCGATGCTCGCCGCGCTGGCCGCGTCGATCGTGTTCGCCTCGCCTGCCGTCCAGGCCGCACAGGCCCTCACGCTGCCCACGTTCCAGGAACTGATCACGCCGGCCGCGCCCGCATCCGCACCGGATGCCGCGTCGGCGCCCGCGATGTCCGACGCCGAGATGCTGCGCTCGCTCGACAACATCATCGCCACCCTCGATAGCGACAAGCAGCGCACGGCGCTCGTCGCGCAGCTCAAGCATCTGCGCGATGCGAAGCGCGCCGCCGATTCCACCGCTCCGGCATCCGGTGCCGCGGCGGCCTCCGCGACGGCGGACACCGCCGCGAGCGGCACGGCAGCGGGCGCACAGCCGACTTCGGGAACGACGGCATCGTCGGTCGTGGCGACCATCGCGCAGAACGCGGGCTTGCTGGGCGCGATCGCGTCGGCGCTCACGAACATCGAGGCCGACGTGAAGCGCGGCAAGACGCCTATCGCCTATTGGGTCGGACGCTTCAACGCCGCCGGCAACGAGCTTTTCACGATCGTCACGAGCCAGAGCCGCGAATCGTTCGGCCGCACGCTCTTCAACTATTTCGCGACGCTCGCGGGCTGGGGCGCATGCGCGATGGCGCTCGTCTATCTGCAGCGGCGCGTGCGGGCGCGATTCGGCATCGACAGCGGCCTGCATTCGAACCCGACGACGCGCGAACTGCTGCTCTTCACGCTGCGCCGCGTCGCGCCGTACCTGTTCGCGTTCCTCGCGGCGCTCACGTTCACGCACTACATGCCGCTGTCGCTCGGCCGCACGCTCGCGATGGTCACCGCTTACGCGATCGTCGCGGGCGCGGTGTTCTCCGCAATCTGTCTCATCATGTTCTCGCTGTTCGGCTCGGCGCACCGGCGCGTCGCGGTGAACCTGCTCATCGGCCGCGCGCGGCGGCTTCTCTTTCTGATCGGCACGCTCGGCGCGCTCGGCGACGCCGCCGCGAATTACGACGTCGCGCAGCAGCTCGGCACCAATCTCTCCGCGCTGATCTCGACGTGCGCGAACATGGGCGCCGCGGCGCTCACCGCGTATTTCGCGCTCGCGTTCCAGCGGCCCGTCGCGCATCTGATCCGCAGCCGCACGTACGAGCAGCGCAACACGCGCAAGGCCGCGACCGAGACGTTCGAAGTGGTCGCGTCGCTTTGGCAGTTGCCGCTGCTGCTGCTCGCGTCGGCGTCGGTCGTGGCGACGCTCATGGGCATCGGTACGTCGGAAAACGTGCTGCAGATGGCGATCGCCACCGCGGGCCTGCTCGTCGTCGCGTTCTTTCTCTCGGCGATCGTCGTGCGTATCACGCGGCCCAAGTCGAGAAAACCGCGCCGCCAGTCGGCGTATGTGCGCAGGCTCGTCAAGTTCGTCGGCACGATGATCGTGGTCGGCGTCTGGCTCGTGTTCCTCGAATTGTCGTCGCGTTTCTGGGGATTCTCGCTCGCGCACATGGCCGAGGAGAGCGTCGCCGCGCGCGGCATCACGCACGCGGTCGGGATGATCGTGCTGACGTTCTTCGTCGTCTGGCTGATCTGGATTCTGATCGACACGGGCATTCAGGAAGCGCTCAGGCCCGACGCGGCGCGGCGCGGCGGACGCGGCCCGAGCATGCGCGCCCGCACGATGCTGCCGCTCGTGCGCAACGTGGTGTTCGTGTTCCTGCTGACGGTCGCCGCGATCGTCACCGCCGCGAATCTCGGCCTGAATGTGACGCCGCTGCTCGCGGGCGCGGGCGTGATCGGCCTCGCGGTGGGTTTCGGCGCGCAATCGCTCGTGGCGGATCTGATCACCGGGCTTTTCATCATCATCGAGGACACGATTTCGGTCGGCGATTCGATCGAGGTCGAAGGCGGTCACGCGGGCATCGTCGAAAGCCTGACGATCCGCACCGTGCGCCTGCGCGACGGCCAGGGCGCGATCCACGCGATTCCGTTCTCGCAGATCAAGACGGTGAAGAATCTGTCGCGCGATTTCGCGTACGCGGTGTTCGAGGTGCGCGTGCCGTTTTCGGCGGACGTCGACCAGGTCACGCAGATGATTCGCGAAGTCGGCGCGGATCTGCTGGACGATTTCCGCTATCGGCTCGAAATGCTCGGGCCGGTCGAAGTGTGGGGACTCGACCGCTTCGATCCGAACTGGATGGTCGTGAAAGGGCAGATCAAGACGCGCCCGTTGCAGCAATGGAGCGTCGCGCGGGCGTTCAATCTGCGTATCAAGCGCAAGATGGACGAAGCCGGCATCGAGATTCCGGTTCCGCAGATGCACGTGCAAATGACGCGCGACGCGATGTCGGGCGCCGACGCCGAAGGACGCGAGCGCGCGCGGCGCATCTGGACGGGCGAGGCGCCGGCGCCGGTGGAAGAGGAAGAAGAACTCGCGGCCGGGCCGGCCTTTGTGCGCGAGACGAAGATCGCCGCAGCCGCGGCCCGCGACGTTTCGCACGAACCCCAGCCGGCGCCGCCGCCGACCGATCAATCCGTGCAGATTCCGCCGCAGATTCCGACCGCGTCCGAGCCGGGGAAGGGCTGAGCTTTTTGCAGGCGGCGAGCAGATCGTTGACGTGTGTGGCGATCTGCTCGCCCGCGACGCCGTAGACATGCAGCGATACGGCGCGCGCGGCGGCATCGGCGGGATTGCCGAGCTGATGAATCGCGCCGCGTCCCGCATCCACATAGGACACCGCGCCCGGCGCGCGCGGATGACGCCGCGTCTCGATCGCGCGATGGGCGACTGCATCCCAGCGATAAAGCGTTTCTTCGAGCGCGCCATCGATCACCGCATAGCCGCACCATGTCCGATGACCATGCACCGGGCTCGCTTGCCCCGGCTCCCAGACGAGCGCGGCGATCGCGTAACGGTTGAGCGGGTCGGCGGCGAGCAGATGACGGCAATAGTTCCGCGGATCGCTCACGCGCTGATCGGGGCGCAGCAGACCCGGATCGGCGATCGCGCGTTGCAGCGCGAGGCGCACGCGCTCGCCGAACGACGCGCGCGAATCCGCTTCGGCGGCGGCGAATGCGGCGTCGATTTCGCGGCACAGTCGTTCGAGCGCGGGGCTTCGTAACGCGGCACAATCGGCGGCCGGGGAAGCCGCCAAAGCCGATGAAGAGGGCCGCGCCAGGCGGCTGACATGTTCGAGTCGCATAGTGGATGAGCCGTCGCGTCGTTGTTGTTCGATCCGCTCATTTATACCGGCTTGCCTCCAGAATTAGTTTCCATATAATTCCGCTCGACCATCAAGAAATAGAATAATTTCCTATAAGGGGTGCAGCATGGGAATGGACCTCATCGACCGCAAGCTGCTCGAATTGCTTCAGCAGGATGTGACGATGCCCATCGCGGAACTCGCGCAGCGCGTGAACCTTTCGCAGACGCCGTGCTGGAAACGCGTGCAGCGTCTGAAAGAGACGGGCGTGATCCGCGCGCAGGTTGCGTTGTGCGATCCGAAGAAGCTGGGCGTCGGGACGACGGTGTTCGTCGCGGTACGCACCAACCAGCACACCCAGACCTGGGCCGACGATTTCACGCGCGCCGTGCGCGATATTCCGGAAGTGGTCGAG
The DNA here is from genome assembly GCF_023631205.1 of Caballeronia sp. NCF2. NCBI lineage: Bacteria > Pseudomonadati > Pseudomonadota > Betaproteobacteria > Burkholderiales > Burkholderiaceae > Caballeronia > Caballeronia sp. NCF2. Next base: position 15,357 of record NZ_JALQDN010000007.1, read on the forward strand.
GTGTACCGGATGAGCGGCGAGACCGATTATCTGTTGCGCGTCGTGGTGTCGGATATCGACGACTACGATCGCGTCTACAAGCAACTCATTCGCGCCGTGCCGCTGTATGACGTGAGCTCGAGTTTCGCGATGGAGCAGATCAAGTATTCGACGGCGTTGCCGGTGCGCCCCACGCTCGAACCCTGAACCGCCGACACATAAGAAAAGCCGCCCGGGCGGGCGGCTCAACACGTCCGGTCACTAGGTATCCCGGGATTGCCCCTTTAGCCCTTCCCGGGATCGGACGCGCATGGAATCGTGACTAGTATCGTCAATCGGACGGGCCGCGTTCAAGCGCGCGCGTGCAGCAGAGAATTTCGCGATGGCGGCGCGGGTTGCGAAACGACGATGGGCGCCCCGCAATCCAACTGAAACCCAACCCGAGTACCATAGCGGGTCCTTCCCGACACGCCGCCACGAATCCATTCATGAGCCACGACCCCCGCGATCCGCGCCGCCCGGACGGTACGCCGAAAAAGAATCCGACCCGCGCCGTCAGCGTGTTCATCGTGGTCGTGGTGCTGATCGTGATCGGCACGATCCTGTTCAACGCGATCCGCGAGAAGCGCGAGTTCGACGAGGAAAACGCGCAGCCATCCGCGGCGAGCGACGTGCGCCCCGCCGTGCCGGCGGTCGGCGCGTCGCATTAGGCACGCGTCAAACCGGCAGGCGAATCTGCGCGGCGTCCTTCTCGATCAGCGATGACGCGGTCAGCATCTGCTTGCATTGATGCGCGAGCAGCTTGAGATCGTGAAGCGCATCGGCGGGCAGCGACTGCGCGCGCTCTGCATCGACGACCATCTTGTCCAGATCGCGCCGCAGTTGCTTGAGCGCGTCCGCGTGAGCGGGCGGCGCATCGGGCTTGGCGGCGGCGGGCAGTTCGCCCTCGGCCTCGGCGAGATTGTCGCGCACGATCCCGAAGGTGCGCTGCACCGGCTCGAACGGCTGACCGCCCACCTCGTTGAGCGATTGAAGCAGCGGCGCGGCGGCGGTGATCTGCGAGGCGAGCACATGGCTCTGCACGAGCAGATCGTTCAATTCGGCGGCATACCTTTGCTGCGCCTTGGGCTCCAGCATCATGCGCTGGAACGCCTGCGCGAGATTGGCGAACGCGATATGCACGTTCTTGCGCGCGAGCCGGTAGCGGAAGTCGCGGTCGAGCGCCGTGGCGGTCACCGTCGCCGCGGCGGATGCGCCCTTGCTCGCCGTGGCCGCCGTGCTCTCGCCGATGCTCACCGACGATAAACGCTGCGCCGTCGCGGTCGCGGCTTTCATCGCGGAATCGGCGGCGGGCGGCGGCGTGGCGGCCATCGGCTCGACCGGTTCGCTGACCGCTTCCGCCGTGATCGTCACCGTTTGCGCGGGCGTCGCCACGGCCGACGACGTCGCCGCCACCGCACCCGCATTCGCATCGGCGAACACGGCGCGATCGACCGGCGTTTCGGCCGCCGGCGCGTGAACCGCAGCCGCGCGCGCCTTGTCGGTCTGCGTCCCGCGCCACCACCAGCTCGCTTCGAGATAATTGCGCGTCGCGGCGAGCAGGTCCTTCACGGGCTTGCCCATCAGCCGATATTCCCAGTACGGAAACAGATGACTCGCCGCGATCGCGATCGCGCAGCCGACGACGGTGTCGATCGCGCGCTCGCCGATGATCCGCATGTTGCCCGGCGCGAGCAGATGGAACATCAGCAGCACATACGACGACGTGAACACGACGCTCGCCGCGTAGTTGAAAAGCAGGAGGCTGTAGCTCATCACCATCGACGCGAACATCACGACGAGCAGGATATGCGGCTCCTTGAAGAACAGGATCAGCGCGATGGTCACCGCGCAGCCGATCGCCGTGCCGATGATCCGCTGCGTGTTGCGCTGCTTGGTGAGCGAGTAGCCGGGCTTCAAAATGATGACGGTCGTCATCACGATCCAGTACGCGTTCGTGAGCGGCAAGAGACGCCCGAGCCAGAAGCCGATACCCACGGCGATCGTCACGCGCAGCGCATGCCGGAAACTCGGCGACGACATCGTGAGGTTCGAGAATATCTGCATGAACGGCACGCGCCGGCTCGATATGAAGCGCGACAGCGCGTGGTCGATCTGCACTTCGGTTTCGGTGACGCTCGGTTCGTCGCGCGTGCGGCGGCGCATCTTGTCGATGAGACGCGTCGCGCTCCACAGACGCCTGAACACGGCGGCCGCCGCCGCGTACGCTTCGGGATTCTTCTCCGGCAGCCCGTGCTTGCGCATCAGTTCCAGTTCGTATTCGATCGCGCGCAGTTCGGCCTTCATGCTGATCTGCCGGCCGGCCGCCTTGTTCTGCAGCACCGCGAGCCCGATTTCCTCGAGATCCGCGCTCGCCTTGCGCATCAGGTCGCGATAGAAGATCAGCACGTCGGAGCCGGCGAACGTCTTTCTCACGAGCGGATAGTCCGTATGCGCGCCGACGAAGAACTCGTGCAGATCGACCACGTTGATGAACAGATTGAAGAGCCGCGCGCGCCGCGCGTTGAGCTTGCCGCTCTTCACCTTCGGCAAGTTGCGCAGCACGATGTCGCGCGCCGCTTCCTGCCGCTCGACGGCCGCAATCTGCTTTTCGATGAGCACGCGATAACACTCGTCGAGATCGGCGTCGCTGTCGTAGAACTCGGCGCGCGCGAGCAGATACTCCGCGCAACTGAAGATGCTTTCGGCCAGCGCCTGCTGCTCGATGCGATAGACGAGCAGCCGTGAGACCAGCGTCGCCCAATACGTGTACCAGAGGCCGCCCAGCAAAATCCACGATGCGTTGATGAGCGCCTGCATCGGCGTGAAATGCTCTTCCAGCGTGACGACCATCATGAAGAGCGTCGCGAAGCTGATCTGCGGCCAGCGATTGCCGTACACGACGATCAGCGACAGCACGAACGTCAGCGGCACGATGGTCAGCCAGAGCGTGATCGGATTCGCGGTCGCGATGCCCGTTGCGAGCGCCGCAAGAAAGCCGATCACCGTGCACGCGAGCATCTCGTTGTGCTTGTGCCTGAGCGGGCCGGGCATGTCGACGACGCACGCACCGAGCGCGCCGGTCGCGATCGTGAAACCAAGCTCGCGATTGTGAAAGACGGTGAGCATCAGGACGGCGGGCAGCGATACGCCGAGCGCGATGCGCAACCCGCCAAAGAAATACTGGCTGTAAATGAACTTCCTGATTTCGAACGAATAGCGCATCGACTTCCTGTTTTACGCTCGTTGACGTCATGGGGACGAAGCGAGAATCGAGTCTAACCCAACTCACCCGGGCTTCGACCCTCGGCCATTCGGCCAGGTTCTCGGCGGCACGTCCGCTTTGTTATGCTGGCGCATTAGCTGACAAAGCTTTTCAAATCGCGCGCCGGTGAAGCTTTCACAGACCGCATAGCAAGCCGCTTTCCATGCTCGAACTCTTCTATTCGAATCGTCACGAGACGCTCGCCGCAGCGCTCTTCGAAGACCTCGACGCGTTTGCGATGCGCGAGGGCGATCCCTTCGCGCGCGAGTCCGTCATCGTGCCGAGCGCGGCGTTGCGGCGCCGGCTCGAACTCGATATGGCGGAGCGCTTCGGCATCTGCGCGAACGTCGACTTCTGTTATCTCGCGCAATGGCTGTGGGCGCAGATCGGGCGCGTGCTGCCGGTGCCCGCGCATTCGCCGTTTTCGCCGGACCGGCTCGCGTGGCGTTGCTATCGGCTCTTCGAAGATCCATCGTTCGGCGATTCGGCGCGGCTATCGACGTATCTGAACGCCGCCGACGATTCCATGCGCTACGAACTCGCGCGGCGCATCGCGACAGTCTTCGATCACTATCTGACGTATCGGCCCGAGTGGCTCACGCATTGGCAGGCGGGCGGCTCGATTCTCACGGGAAGCAATGCCGAAATCGACGCGCGCGGCCCGCGTCTTTCTGGCGCGAACGACATCCAGCGCGAGGACGAGCGCTGGCAACGAGCGCTCTGGCGCGCACTGCTCGAAGACCTGTGCCGCGATGAGAACGGCGACGAGAAAGACCCGACGCCGCCCGCATACCGCTTCCTCGCCGGTTCCCCCGGCTTCGATCTCGATACGGTGATGCGCGCGCAATGGCCGAGCCGCATCAGCGTGTTCGCCTTGCCGACGATGCCGCCGCTGCACATCGCGCTCTTGCGCGAGCTGTCGCGCTGGATCGACGTGCGCGTCTACGCGCAGAATCCTTGCCGCGAGTTCTGGTTCGACATCGTGAGCGAGGCGCGCGTCGAACAACTCGAATTGAAGGGCGAGGCGGACTATCAGGAAGTCGGCCATCCGCTGCTCGCGGAGTGGGGCCGGCAGACGCAGGCGCAACTGCACATGCTGCACGAATTGACCGAGAGCGCGGCGTCGAGCGAGCGGCAACTGTTCGAGAACAATCCCGCGCCTACGTGGCTCGCGCGTCTGCAAAACGGCATCCTCGCGCTCGATGAAGACAGCGCCGAGCCGCAGCTCGAGGACATCGTCGAGAACGGCATCGAAGTGCATGTTTGTCACAGCCTGTCGCGCCAGCTCGAAGTGCTGCACGACCGCTTGCTCGACTGGTTCGACGATATCGAAGGGCTGGAGCCTTCGGACGTGCTCGTCGCGTTTCCGGATCTCGCAGTCGCTGGGCCGCTCATCGACGGCATCTTCGGCACCGCGCCCGCGGGCGCGAGCAACGAGCGCCGGCGCATTCCGTATCGGATTACCGGCCTGCCGCCGTCGCAGGCGAATCCCGTCGCGCGCGCGCTCATCGACTGGCTCGCGCTCACCGAACGCAGCGTCGGCGCGCCCGAGCTCGTCGAATGGCTGCGCGTGGATGCGATCGCGGCGCGCTACGGCATCGACGCCGCCGCGCTCGAAACGGCGCAGGCGTGGCTCGCGGCGGCAGGCGCGCGGCGCGGCCTGCGTCCCGACGACGTGACGGCGGACGACGTGCCCGCCGCGCGTCACACATTCGCCGATGCGCTCACGCGGCTCTATCTCGGCTATGCGCTGCCGGGCGGCGGCGCGCCGGTCGCGGATTGGCTGCCGATCGAAGGGGCGAACGGGTCGGAGGCCGAATTGCTCGGCCGTCTCACGCGCTTCGTCGACGATATCGACGCGTTCGCCGAACGCATCGCGAGAGCGCGCACCGCGCGCGCCTGGGGCGATCTGCTGCTCGACGCGCTGGAGCGTTTTTTCGATGCGGGCGTCGCGTTCGCCGACGCCGTCGGCGACGTGCGCCGCGCGATCGATTCGCTGATCGCCGCAATGGACGAGGGCGCGGGCGAGACCGAAGTATCGGCCGCCGTGATCCGCACCGCGCTCACCGATACGCTCGACGATCCAGCGCGCGGCGGCGTGCCCTGGGGCGGCGTCACGTTCTCGTCGCTGACGAGCTTGCGCGGGCTGCCGTATCGCGTCGTGTGTCTGCTCGGCATGGACGACGGCATGCTGCCGAGCCTCGCGCGCGCCGACGAGTTCGATCTGATGGCGCGCTTCGGCAAGCTCGGCGACCGTCAGCGCCGCGACGACGAGCGCAATCTGTTTCTCGATCTCACGCTCGCGGCGCGCGACCGGCTGATGATCGCGTACACGGGCCGCAGCATCCGCGACAACGCCGTGCTGCCGCCCGCCGCGCTCATCGACGAACTGCTCGACTACCTCGCGCAGTCCGTCGCGGGCAAGCACGCGGCGCCGGACGAACTCGCGAACGCGCGCGCGCGCTTCGTGTTCGAGCATCCGCTGCAGCCGTATGCGCCCGAGTATTTTCGCGACGATGGCAGGCTCTTCACTTACGAACCCGAGCGCGCCGAACTCGCTCGCGCTTTGGAGTCGGGCAAGTCGCAGCCCGTCGCGCGATTCTTCAGCGCGCCGTTGCCGCCGGAAGACGACGCGCAGACCGTCGCGTTCGACGACTTCGTGCGCTTCTGGCGGCATCCGGCGCGCTCGCTGTTGCGCGACCGCCTGGGCATTGCGCTCGTCGATGCCGAGTCCGAACTCGACGACACCGAGCCGTTCGAGCTCGGCTTCGCGGGCCGCGATGCGCTCGCCGCGCGCGTGCTGCCCGCGCTGCTTGACGCCGCCGACGATGGCGAGCGCGCCGCGCGGGAACTCGCAAGACGCGTCGCGCGCGCGAGTCCCGAAATGCCGGGCGGCGCGACGGGCGGCGTGTGGCAGGCGCGCGAACTGCACGCGCTCGGGCAACTGGCGGAGCGCGTGCGGGCATCGACGTCGGCGGGCGTCGAACGTCTGCCGTTCTCGCTGGACGTGAGGCCACGCTGGCCCGACACCGCGGGCATCGCGCTATTCGGCGCGCACGACGATTCGCTCGTCGACGTCCGTCCGATGGCGCTCGTCGGCACGTTGAACGCGCTGACGCCGCAAGGCCAGGTGATCTATCGCTACGACGCGCCGCGCGCGCGCGATTATCTGTCCGCGTGGCTCGCGCATCTCGCGTACTGCGCGGCGCTGCCCGACGGACCGCGCCGCACGATCTGGCACGGGCGCGGCGCACAATCGGCGGATTTCGAACTGATGCCCGTCGCCGATCCGCTCGCGCATCTCGCCGCGCTCGCGTCGCTCTATCGCGCGGGACGCCGCATGCCGCTGCGCTTCTTTCCGAAGAGCGCGTGGCTCAAGGTGAAGGAGGGCGATTCGAAAGCGCAGGCCGCGTGGGAATCCGAGCGCACGCACGCCGAATCCGACGATCCGGTGTTTCGCATCGCCTTTCGCGGCGCGGACCTCGCACTCGACGACGCCTTCGCCGCGCTCGCGCGCATCGTGTTCGAACCGCTCGTGCAACATCTGCGGAGCGGCGCATGACCAACCTGACTTCATCTCTGGACAACATCGGCGTGCAGGAACTCGACGTCTTCTCTTGCGCGCTCGACGGCGTCAATCAGATCGAGGCTTCCGCCGGCACCGGCAAGACCTGGAACATCTGCGCGCTCTACGTGCGGCTGCTGCTCGAAAAGCGCCTGTCCGTCGAGCAGATTCTCGTCGTCACGTTCACGAAGGCGGCGACCGCCGAGCTGCACGAGCGCATCCGCTCGCGGCTCGCGGGCGTTGCCCATGCGATCGAAAACGGCGATGCGGCGGGCGATCCGTTCATCGAGCAACTGTTCGACACGACGCTCGCCGGCATCGACGCAGACGAAGCCGCGAAGCGCCTGCGCATCGCGGTGTCGACCTTCGATCAGGCCGCGATCCACACGATTCACGCGTTCTGCCAGCGCGCGCTGCAGGAAGCGCCGTTCGCCGCGGCGATGCCGTTCGCGTTCGAAATGGAAGCCGACGACAGCGCGTTGCGCTTCGAGCTCGCCGCCGACTTCTGGCGCGAGCGCGTCGAGCCGGTGGCGGCGCGCGTGCCGTCGTTCGCGTCGTGGCTCGTCGCGAAGGGCGCGGGTCCGGCATCGCTCGATGCGCAACTCGCGCGGCGTCTGAAGAAGCCGCTCGCGGCGCTGCGTTTCGGTGACTTCGGCGCCGCGCAAACCGCCGACATGCAGGCGCTCTTCGACCAAGCCTGCGCGTTGTGGCACGCCGAGCGCGACGGCATCTTGAAGCTGCTCTCCGACGCGAAGGATGCGCTGAAAGCGAACAGCTACAGCACGAAGATCGTCGGCGAGGCCATCGAGGCATGGAGCGCCTACTTCGCGGAAGGCGATTGCCACGCGCCGCCGCCCGAGCGGGCGCTCAAGCTCACGGCGACCGCGCTCGCCAAGGGCACCAAGGTCAAGAACACGCCGCCCGCGCACGCCTTCTTCGATCAGGCCGATGCGCTCGCCGCGTCCGCCGCCGCCGCCGAGGCATCGCAGCGCGCGATGTGGCTCGACATCGTGCGTGAATGGCTCGATCACGCGCCTTCCGAACTCGCCGCGCGCAAGCGCGCGCGCCGCGTCGTGTCGTTCGACGATCTGCTGTCGAACCTGCATCACGCGCTCGTGAAGCACGCGTGGCTCGCCGAGGCGTTGCGCGCGCGTTATCCAGCCGCGCTCATCGACGAATTTCAGGACACGGACCCGCTGCAGTTCGCGATCTTCGATCGCGTATTCGCGCCGCACGGGCCGCTCTTTCTCGTCGGCGACCCGAAGCAGGCGATCTACAGCTTCCGCGCCGCCGACCTGCACACGTATCTCGCCGCGCGCGACGGCGCGAGCGCGCGCTACACGCTCGCGGTCAACCAGCGCTCCACGCCGCCGATCATCGAGGCGTGCAACCGTTTGTTCGAGGCGAATCCGTCGGCGTTCATCCTAGATGGGCTCGACTATCAGCCGGTGCGCGCGGGCACGCGTCAGCGCGGACCGTTCGTCGACAACACGCCGGCCGCCGCGTATTCGGACATCGCGGATTTCTGCGTGTGGATGCTGCCGCACGGCGAATCGGTGCTTGTGAAAGCGAATGCGCAGCGCGATGCCGCAGAGGCCTGCGCCGCCGAGATCGCGCGGCTGTTGCGCGGTGCGCAGCGCGGCGAAGTGACCATCGGGAAAGCGCCGCTGTCGGCGGGCGATATCGCCGTGCTCGTGCGGACGCATCGGCAGGGCAGTCTCGTGAAGCGCGTGCTCGCGGCATGGGGCATCGGCAGCGTGGAGCTCGCGCAGGCGTCCGTGTTCGGCTCGCTCGATGCCGAGCAGATCGAGCGCGTGCTCGCCGCCATCGACACGCCGGGCGATCTGCGCCGCCTGCGCGCCGCGCTCGCCACCGACTGGTTCGGGCTCGACGCCGCCGCGCTCTGGCGGCTCGAACACGCGGACGCCGCCGATCCGCACGGCGAGCCGATCGATTCGACGAGCTGGGTCGAGCGCTTCTCGCGCTATCGCACGATCTGGCACGAGCGCGGCTTCGCGGTGATGTGGCGCACGCTCGCGCGCGAGCTGTCGATCGCGACGCGTCTCGTCGCACGGCCCGACGGCGAGCGCCGGCTCACGAACGTGAATCATCTGGCGGAGCTGCTGCAGGCGCGCTCGGCCGAACAGCCCGGCATCGCGCCGACGCTGCGCTGGCTCGCGGCGCAACGCGAGCAGCAGGGCGGCGGCGAGGAAGCGCAACTGCGTCTCGAATCGGACCGCAATCTCGTGCAGATCGTGACCGTGCACAAGTCGAAAGGGCTTGAGTATGCGGTCGTGCTCTGTCCGTTCCTGAACGACGGCGCGTCGCGCGAGGCGTCGAAATCCGGTTTGCCCGATGCGCGCGAGTATCACGACGACGCGGGCGTGGCGGTGCTGCATTACGGCATGGAAGGCGACGAAGACGATCTCGCGAGTGCGGCCATTGCGCGCGAGCAGGCGGCCGAGAGCGCGCGTCTCGTGTATGTCGCGCTGACGCGCGCGGTGTTCCGCTGCTATGTCGTCGCGGGTTCTTATCTGTCGAGCCGGTCGACGAAGGAGTCGCGCCGAAGCGTCCTCAACTGGCTCGTCGCGGGTGGCGGAAAAGACTTCGATGCGTTCTGCGATGCGCCGCCCGAGGAAGCGGAAATCGTCGCGGCGTGGCATGCGGTTGCGGCGCGGTCGCAGGGCGCGATCGGCGTCGCGCCGCTGCCGGTGATCGACACGCGCGAGCCGCTCGAAGCCGACGCGTCCCACGAACACGAGATCGCCGCGCGCACGAACCGGCGCATCCTGCGCGATCGCTGGCGCATGGCGAGCTTCAGTTCGCTGATCGCGGCGGGCGCGCGCGACGAGGCGAATCAGGCGCAGCCGGTGGAAGCGCGTCCGGATCACGACGAACTCGCCGCGCTCGATGACACCGCGCGCACGGACGCCGCTTCAAGTGACGAATCGCCGCTCGATCCCGACGACATTCTCGCGTTTCCGCGCGGCGCGGCGGCGGGCGAGTGCCTGCATCGCATGTTCGAGCTGGCGGATTTCACCGATGAGTCGAGCTGGCCGGCCGCCGTCGAGCGCGCGCTGCACGAGCATCCGACGCCCGCGCCGGAAGCGCTCGCGCCGCGTCTGCGTCCGATGATGCTGCGTCTCATCGGCGACACCGTGAGGAGCGAAATCGCGCCCGGCATGCGGCTCGCGACCATCCCGACGACGCGCCGCATGAACGAACTGGAGTTCCTGTTCCCGGCGGATTCGCTCGATTTCAGCGCGTTGCGGCGTCTGCTCGCGGCGCACGGTTTTCCCGACGTCGCGCTGGAGGCGGGCGCGTTGCGCGGATTCATCAAGGGTTTCATCGACATGATCGTCGAGCACGAAGGCCGTTTCTGGATCATCGACTGGAAGTCGAATCATCTGGGCGATGCCGCTTCCGACTACGCCGCCGCGCCGCTCGCCACGGCAATGGCGGAGCACGCGTATCACCTTCAGGCGCTCATTTACGTGGTCGCGCTGCATCGATATTTGCGCGCGCGGCTCGCGGGCTATGCGTACGACACGCATGTCGGCGGCTATCTGTATCTGTTCGTGCGCGGCGTGCGCCCGGACTGGCGCGACGGTGAAGAAGCGTGCGGCGTGCATCGCGGACGGCCGTCGCTGGAACTGGTCGAGGCGCTCGATCGTTTGATGTCGGGAGGCGCGGCATGAGCACGCTCGATGCAATGCAGGCGACGCGCCCCGTGCCCGCGCCCGCCGATGAAAGCGCGGCGCTCGCCGAAGGTTTCGCGCGGCGCATGAGCGCGCTCGCGGCGCGCCTGAACGCAGACGAACGCAGCGTGCTGTGGGCCGAACGCGCCGCGCTCGCGATGAGCCGCGCGACCGCGCAAGGCCATGTGTGCCTGCCGCTCGCCGCGCTCGCGCGCCGTCACGACGCGCGTTTCGACGAGGCGCGCGACGCGCTGCTTGCAAGCGGTGTCGCGTGCCTCGTGCGCGGCGGCGCGCGCGCGGACGCGGCCGACCTGCTGCCGCTCGTCATCGACGAGGACGGGCGGCTTTATCTCGCGCGCTACTTCGACTACGAGCGCAGGCTCGCGTGCTCGCTCGTCGAACGTTCGCGCGATACGCGCATGACCGCTTCGCGAGAGGACATCGCGCGACAGGCCGAACGCATCGCGCGCTATTTCGGCCCGCGCGCGGATGACGACATCGACTGGCAGCGGGTCGCGGCGTTCGTCGCGCTGGCGGGACGGCTGACGATCGTGAGCGGCGGGCCGGGCACCGGCAAGACGACGACCGTCGTCGGCGTGCTCGCGTGTCTGCTCGACGCGGATCCGGACTTGCGGATCGCGCTCGCCGCGCCGACCGGCAAGGCGGCGCAGCGCATGCAGGAGGCGCTCATCGAACGCGCGGACAAGCTGCCGCCCGAACTCGCCGAACGCCTGCCGCGCACGTCGTTCACGTTGCAGCGATTGCTCGGCGTGCAGTCGGACGGGCGCTTCCGGCATCATCGCGACAATCCGTTGCCGTATGACGTGATCGTCGTCGACGAAGCCTCGATGATCGACGTCGCGCTCGCCGCCCATCTGCTCGAAGCCGTCGCGCCGGCGAGCCGTCTCGTGATGCTCGGCGACAAGGATCAACTGTCGGCGGTGGAAGCGGGCGCGGTGTTCGCGGAACTGAGCGCGGAGCCGTCGTTCAGCCATGCGGGCGTGGCGCGCATCGCGGCGGCGCTTTCGGTCGATGCGAAGCGCCTCGAAGCCGCATTGCCGACCGCCGCGCCCATCGACGATTCCGAGGGCTACGGCGATCTCTTCGACGCGAAGGCCGAGCCCGCGCTCACCGATTGCGTCGTGTGGCTGCAGAAGAACTATCGCTTCGGGCTCGATTCGGACATCGGGCGTCTGTCGATCGCAATCCGCAATGGCGACGAACGGGCCGCGCTCGATGCGCTCGATCCATCGGGCGAGCGCGCGGCCGTGCTCTTCGACGATGGCGACGCGACGCTGTCCGAGCGCACCCTCGCGCGTCTCGCGAAAGGCTTCGCGCCGTACGCGGACGCGCTATCGGCCGTGCTCGACGGCGAGCAAGCGGATCACGCCCGACTCTTCGATGCGCTGAATCGCTTCCGCGTGCTGTGCGCGACGCGCAAGGGGCCGCGCGGCGTCGACGAAGTGAACGCGCGCATCGCGGCGAAAGTGCGCGAGCAAGCGGGCATTGCGCTTGCACTCGGTGCACAGTGGTTCGCCGGACGGCCGGTGATCGTCACGCGCAACGACTACGCGCTCGGGCTTTTCAACGGCGATATCGGCATCGCGCTGCCGGGCGCCGACGGCCTGTTGCGCGTCGCGTTCCGCCTGGCCGATGGCGCGCTGCGCTACGTGTCGCCCGCTGCGCTGCCGCCGCACGACACCGCGTTCGCGCTCACCGTGCACAAGTCGCAAGGCTCGGAGTTCGAGCACGCGGCGCTCGTGTTGCCCGGCGCGTTCGTGCGCGTGTTGTCGCGCGAGCTGGTGTACACGGCGATCACGCGGGCGAAGCGCAGAGTCGAAGTGATCGGCTCGGCGGCGATCTTCGCGCAAGCCGTCCGGGAGCCGACGCGCCGCGACTCCGGGCTGGCCGCGAGAATGCGGCGCCTATCCAGGGAATTCGACCGATGACCATCACCGACAGCCTCGCCGTGCCGCCCAACGAAATCGAGCTGACGGCCGTGCGCGCGCAAGGCGCGGGCGGTCAGAACGTCAACAAGGTGTCGAGCGCGATCCATCTGCGCTTCGACATCCGCGGGTCTTCGTTGCCGGAGCACATCAAGGCGCGTCTGCTCGCGCTTTCCGACAGCCGCGTCACGCGCGAGGGCGTGATCGTCATCAAGGCGCAGGAGCATCGCACGCAGGACATGAATCGCGCGGCGGCGCTCGCGCGTCTCGACGAACTCATCCGCAGCGTGTCGGTCACGCGCCGCAAGCGAATCGCGACGAAGCCGACGCGCGCATCGCAGTTGCGGCGCGTCGAAGGCAAGGTGAAACGCGGCGCGATCAAGGCGGGACGCGGGCCGGTGCGTGGCGAATGACTCAGCTTTGCCACTTCGGCGGCATGTCGACGCGCGGCCCGAAGAACCACGACTTGAGCACGTCGCGTCCGATCACGCGGCCCAGTTCGGCGAACGCACAGTAGTTGCCGATCATCAGCACGAGAAGGATCTGGACGGCCCAGAACTGCGGCCAGTTGATATGCGCGATGAGCGCCTGATTCGCGGCAGCAAGGCCGTGGGTCTCCTTCCAGAAGTCCAGCAGCCGCTCGAGATAGTGCAGGATGCCAGCGATGGCCGTGTAGATCAGCGTTTTCCAGGCGGCGTTCCAGACCAGCGGACGGTCCGGATAGCGGTTGATGAACGGCAGCATGTTGGCGATCAGCACGGACTTGCCGAGAATCAGCGAAGCGACGAGCACTGACATCGACGAGGTCAGCGAAATGCCGGTGCCCATTACCATCAACGCGCGCACGATGGCGACGGCATGCAGGAGGATGAAAAAGAAAACGGTCGGCGGGACCATTTTCATCATTTCATGTTTGAGCTTGGCGAACAAATCGTGCATGACGGCTCCCGGCAAAAGCGCGAAGGATGACGCGGCGCCGCACGGCGTGCAACGGCATCCAAACAATTTCACCCTTGCGGACGATGCCGCCCGCACACCGCCGCTTTTCCCGAAAGCAGTATAGTCAGCGCGCGAATTTTCGCCGTCCGACGAACGGCACGCGTTTCACGACGCCCGTCGCGAGCGCGGTGCCCGCGAGCACGATCGCGCAGCCCGCCATCATGACGAGCGAGACGTGCTCGCCGAGAAAGAGCGCGCCCCACAGAATGCCGAACAGCGGAATCACGAACGTGACGGTCATCGCGCGCGCCGGGCCCGCGACCGCGACCAGATGGAAGTAGATGAAATACGCGATCCCCGTGCAGCCGATGCCGAGCGCGAGCACCGCGCCCCATGCGTGCGCGGAAACCGGCGCGGCGGGCCACGTAAAGAGCGCGATCGGCGCGAGCGTGAGCGTTGCGCCGATCATGCTGCCGGCCGCGTTGGTCATCGCGTCGACGTCCATCAGATACTTTTTCGCGAAGTTGCCCGCGACGCCGTAAAGCGCCGACGCCGCCAGCGCCGCCGCCGCCGCGAGCATGCCTTGCACCGGCAGCGCGGCGGCTTGCCCGGCGTGCTCCGGCGCGATCTGGTTCCACACCAGCACGAGCACGCCCGCGAAGCCGATCGCCATGCCGATCGTGCGCGCGGTCGTCAGGCGATCCTTGAGCCACAGGAAAGCGACGAGCGCGCCGAACAGCGGCGTCGTCGCGTTGATGACGGACGTGGCCCCGGCCGAAAGCGTCAATTCGGCATACGCGAAGAGACAAAACGGCGCGGCCGAGTTGAGAATGCCGACGGCGAGCAACTGAAGCCAGCGTTTCTTCAGCGTCGCGGCGGTTTGGGCGAGCGGCCGCCGCGAAAGCAGCATCGCGATCAGGAACACGGCGCCGATGCCCACGCGCACGGCCATCAGCGGCGCGACGCCGAACTCGGCGACGCCCACGCGGATGAAGAGAAACGACGCGCCCCACAGGGCGGCGAGGACGATCAGTTGCAGCAGATTGGCGGGTGACATGGCGGGCGGACTTCGCAAGGCTCATCGAAAGTCCGCGCATGTTAGCACCGCGTTCGTCTCAGAAATGGTCCGCCGGACGAAAGCGCAAGAAGCGGGAGAAACAGGGGAAGCGCGAAAGCTCAATGCGGCGGGATCATCCACGTCAGCACGTTTTGCTGCAGCCACACGAGCACGCCGAGCAGGATCGTCAGCAAGATCGAATGCTTGAACGTGCGCGCGAACACGAGGCCTTCCTTGCCCTTGAGCTCGGTGGTCGCGACGCCGGTCGAGATGTTTTGCGGCGAGATCATCTTGCCCATCACGCCGCCCGACGAATTGGTCGCCGCCATCAGCACCGGATTGAGGTTGAGCTGGTTCGCCGCGACGACCTGCAGATTGCCGAAGAGCGCGTTGCCCGACGTGTCGCTGCCGGAGAGGAACACCGCGACCCACCCGAGGAACGCGGACACGAGCGGGAAGAACGGCCCGACCGACGCCACGCCCAGACCGAGCGTGTAGTTCATGCCCGAGTAGTTCATCAGATACGCGAGGCCGACGATCGTCGCGACCGTCAGAATGGCGATGCGCGTCTGCACCCACGTATCGCCGATCGCCGCGACGTATTCGCGCGCGGGCAGCTTCACCATCAACGCGGTGATGATCGACGCGACCAGGATCGCCGTGCCCGTCGCGAGTGGCTGGAAGTCCCAGATCGCGCCGTAAGGCTGCTTGTAGAGCGTGATGTAGACCGCCTTGTCGAGGCCCGGCCACGCGATTTTCACGTCGCCGATCATGAAGATCTTGAGCACCGTCCACACGATCACGACCACCGAGACCACGATCCACGGCACCCAGCCCTGGCCGCCCGGAATCGCCGAACGCGTCGCGCCGGCGCGCTCGACGTTCACCGCGAAGCGCTCGTCCGCGACCGGCTTCCACACGCGCAGGAACGCGATCGTCACGATCAGCGAGACGAGCGACGAAAGCACGTCGGTGAGCGCATAGCTGATGTAGTTCGACGTCACGAACTGCGTCAATGCGAACACGCCGCCCGAGACGAGCAGCACGGGCCAGATACGCATCATGTTGCGAAAGCCCGCGTAGATACCGATCACATAGAAGGGCAGAAAGAGCGCGAAGAACGGCAACTGGCGACCGACCATTTTGGCGAGCGCATCGGTGGGCAGGTGCGTGACTGCGCCGAGCACGGTGATCGGCACGCCGAGCGCGCCGAACGCGACCGGCGCCGTGTTGAAGATCAACGTGAAGGTGAGCGCTTCGAGCGTCGGGAAGCCGAGCAGGATCAAGAGCGAACTCGTGATCGCGATCGGCGTGCCGAAGCCCGAAATCCCTTCGAGCAGCGCGCCGAACGAGAAGCCGATCACGACGAGCACGATGCGCCGGTCGTTCGGCAGGTTATCGACCATCCACATGCGAAATGCTTCGAAGCGCCCCGAGCGTTGCGCGACGTTGTAGAGCAGGATCGCGGCGAAGACGATCCACATGACCGGCCACAGCGCGAACACGGCGCCGGCCGCGACCGAATCGAGCGCGAGCCCGACCGGAAAATGCCAGCCCGCGATGGCGATGACGAGCGCAAGGACCAGCCCCGCGAGCGACGCCTGCCACGCGGGACGGCGCGCCCAGCCGAGCAGCACGAGCACGAGGATGATCGGCAGCGCGGCGACGATGAAGGATGCGAACAGGGAATTGGCGATCGGGGTGAGTAGCTGGTGGAACATCGGGTCTCCTTCGTTCTGTCATGAACCGAAGCGGCGCCAACGCGAAGCCGCGATGCGCGTGGAGTTCGATGTCCGGTCGCCGGCTTAAGCAACCGCATAACGCGCACACTAAGAATAGGGCGCGAAGGGCATGCGTCAAGGCGTGAATGCCCGTCCATTCCGGCCACGGCGTGGCGCGCAGAGGTGAATGGACGTGAAGGGACGCGCCGCTTGCGGGCGCGTCATCGATGCGGACGGAGAAGCACGGACGAGCGCGATCAGCCCTCGGCGACGGCGCTCGGCGCGCTCTCGTCGCGACCGGCCGATGGCGTCTGGCGGAAGACCCACACGGTCAGAAGGCCGAGCGAGGCGAAAATCCACAGCAGGAAAAACACGAAGGCCATCATGTCCGATCCCCCGATACGGAAACGTGCGCGGAACAACGGTTATCGCCGTTGCGACTCGATGCAGGGAAGCTATGTAGCCAAAACCGTGCCAATCATCTGGCGAATAGTGGCGAAGCCTTGTCGGATAAGGAAAGTGCGCCGGCGCACGATGAAGCGCGTCGTGCGCGCGAGCCCGTGTCGAAAGGAAAATGTTGCAGCAGTGTTACGCGGCAAGGCGACAAACGGCTTTTTGTCTCATCTGGCGTATCGCGGCGCGGCGATCAGTGTCCGCGGCCGCCGCCTCCGCCGCCATGCCAACTGCCGCCGCCGCCGTGCCAGCCGCCGCCCCCATGCCACCCGCCGCCGTGCCATCCGCCACCGTGGTAGCCGCCGCGATAGCCATGTCCCCAGCAGCATCCGCTGCCGCCCCAGTAGCCGAAGCTGAACGAAACCGCCGGATAACCGTAGCCGTAGCCGTAGTACGCCGGATAGCCGTAGTACGGGTAAGCCGCATACGGCGGGTAATACGGATAGGGATACGTCCGGTAGTAGTCGGAGTACGACGAGCCGACGGCGTATTCGTACTGTGGCGGCAAGGTCGCGGATGACGTCGGCGTGGCCGCCGTGCCGGACGCGGGCAACGCAAATTCCCGCTGCGTGTAGGTCGCGCCGACGACAGGCGCGGGCGGATAAGCTGGATAAGCCGGATAACCGTAAGGGTAATAACATCCGCCGAGAAGAAGCCCGGCGGCGAGCGCTGCGGCGGCCGTCCCCGGTCCGGACATGCTGCGGGCGGAAATCATGGCACTGCTCCTTGCGTTACGGCTTGCGGGACGTGGGATCGAATGAAATTGGCCCCTTAAGAAGCAGCTTAGTCGAACGACAACCGGGAGGCGCGCCGCGTGATGTGAAAAAGCATTGCGGCGCGCCTTTATGTAACAGAAATGAAACAGCGGGTCGTTGATGGCGGCGAAACGCGTCCGTTGCGTCGTAGACGATGTTCGCGCTACTTCCCGACCTGATTGCCGATAATCCCGCCGACCGCCGCGCCGCCGAGCGTCGAAAGCGCGCTGCCGCCGATCACCGCGCCGCCCGCCGCACCGACGCCGGCGCCGATAGCCGTATCCCGTTGACGCGTGGTCATGTCGCCGCAAGCGGTCAGTCCTCCCAGAAACCCAACGATCATTGCAGCGGCGCCGATCTGTTTGATGATTTTCATGTCGACTCTCCAATTCGAAGATGAGATGAATCGGCTGCGGTTCGGCCGCATTTGCGCCGGTTCACGCACTCAACCAGCAGAAAAGATGCCCGAATCGTCGGATGAACCGCTCATTCAGGCCCGACAAGGCTTTGCGCCCGGCGCACACATAAAAAACGGCCTGCCGCACGCGCTGTGCGACAGGCCGTTGTCAGCGAGTCAGAAGCTTCAGGTCGGCTGATAGATTTCCGAGCCCTTTTTCACGAACTCGATCGCCTTCGTCTCCATGCCCTTGGCGAGCGCCTCGCTTTCGCTGACACCTTGCTTCGCCGCGAAATCGCGCACGTCCTGCGTGATCTTCATCGAGCAGAAGTGCGGGCCGCACATCGAGCAGAAATGCGCGACCTTCGCGGAATCCTTCGGCAGCGTTTCGTCGTGGAATTCGCGCGCCTTGTCCGGATCGAGACCGAGATTGAACTGGTCTTCCCAGCGGAATTCGAAGCGTGCCTTCGACAGCGCGTTGTCCCGCACCTGCGCGCCCGGATGACCCTTCGCGAGATCGGCCGCGTGCGCCGCGAGCTTGTACGTGATGATGCCTTCCTTCACGTCGTCCTTGTTCGGCAGCCCCAGGTGTTCCTTGGGCGTGACGTAGCAGAGCATCGCGGTGCCGAACCAGCCGATCATCGCAGCGCCGATGCCCGACGTGATGTGGTCGTAACCCGGCGCGATGTCGGTCGTCAGCGGCCCGAGCGTGTAGAAGGGCGCTTCGTCGCACCATTCCAGTTGCAGGTCCATGTTTTCCTTGATGAGCTGCATCGGAACGTGGCCGGGGCCTTCGATCATCACCTGCACGTCGTGCTTCCACGCGATCTGCGTCAGTTCGCCGAGCGTCTTCAGTTCGCCGAGCTGGGCTTCGTCATTGGCGTCGTAGATCGAGCCGGGGCGCAGGCCGTCGCCGAGGGAGAACGAGACATCGTATTGCTTCATGATTTCGCAGATGTCTTCGAAGTGCTCGTAAATGAAGCTTTCCTTGTGATGCGCGAGGCACCACTTCGCCATGATCGAGCCGCCGCGCGACACGATGCCCGTCATGCGGTTCGCGGTCAGCGGCACGTATTGCAGGCGCACGCCGGCGTGAATCGTGAAGTAATCGACGCCTTGCTCCGCCTGCTCGATGAGCGTGTCGCGGAAGATTTCCCACGTCAGGTCTTCGGCCTTGCCGTTCACCTTTTCGAGCGCCTGATAGATTGGCACCGTGCCGATCGGCACCGGCGAATTGCGGATGATCCACTCGCGCGTTTCGTGGATGTGCTTGCCGGTCGACAGATCCATGACCGTGTCGCCGCCCCAGCGAATTGCCCACGTCATCTTGTCGACTTCCTCGCCGATCGACGACGTGACCGCCGAATTGCCGATGTTCGCGTTGATCTTCACGAGGAAGTTGCGGCCGATAA
The DNA here is from genome assembly GCF_023631205.1 of Caballeronia sp. NCF2. Taxonomy (NCBI): domain Bacteria; kingdom Pseudomonadati; phylum Pseudomonadota; class Betaproteobacteria; order Burkholderiales; family Burkholderiaceae; genus Caballeronia; species Caballeronia sp. NCF2. Next base: position 34,583 of record NZ_JALQDN010000007.1, read on the forward strand.
TCATCGGCTCGCTTTCCGGGTGATTGATGTTCGCGGGGATGATCGCGCGGCCGCGCGCCACTTCCTCGCGCACGAATTCAGGCGTGATTTCCTTCGCCGCGTCCTTGCCGAACGCCGCCGCGCCGAAGGCTTGTCCGGCGTGCTGGCGGCCCATCATCTTCGCGAGCTTTTCGCCGTTGGGGCCGCTCGTGCGCAGGCTTTCGAGATACTCCGCGCGACGCTGGTTCTCGCGAATCGCGATGTACTCCATCTCCGGCGTGATGATGCCTTGCCGCGCGTAGTGCATCTGCGAGACGTTCTTGCCGGCGAGCGCGCGGCGCGGATGACGGTGCAAACCCGGAAAGCGCAGTTCGGCCGTTTTGGGATCGGCGGCGCGCTCGCGGCCGAACTCGCTCGACAGGCCGCTCAGTTCCTCGGTGTCGCCGCGCTTTTCGATCCACGCGCCGCGCAGCGCGGGAAGACCGCTGCGAATGTCGATCTGCGCGTCGGGGTCGGTGTACGGGCCCGACGTGTCGTACACGTAGACGGGCGGATTCTTCTCGCCGCCGAAGCCGTCGGGCGTGTCGGATTGCGTGATCTCGCGCATCGGCACGCGGATGTCGGGCGTCGAACCTTCGACATAGACCTTGCGCGAGTTCGGCAGCGGCGCGATGGCGGCGGCATCGACGACGGCGTTTTCCGAGAGGAACTTCGGGTTGGCATTCATGTGCTTGATCTCCTAAGGGACGATTTTTTTCAGCACGAGCGATGTCGTAGCTCGTGGTGACTCAGGAGCTAAACAGGGAGGAACGAGATGGAAAGGTACGGGTTCGGTTGAAGTGGCGTGGACTGCGGCCTATGGAACCCGAACGCTTCCCTGCGCTGGCATTATCCAGATCAGGTTCAAAGGGTATTTCTCACCCACGCCACACGAAGCGCTTCGCCGATGAAACCGCACGAAACCGCGATGTGCAACGCAGGACCCCCGCGTTAGCAGCCGACACGTTACACCGCGGCGTGGCGTCTTGGCAACCATCCCGAAAATGAGCCGATGGATGCGAGCGCTTACTGCATAATGTCGGGCGCCGCGGATTTCCGGGTTTTCCCGAAGGTCGCGCGGTCCTTCCTCGCGCCATTCCCCTTTGCTTTACGCCATGTCGTTCTGTCTGGTTTTGCCCGTTTTTCTCCGGCGCGCAGCCGTCGCCGCGGAGTGATGCATGTCCGCTCTGCCTCCGCCGCGCCTGCCGTTCAGCTTCCCTGACCGTTTTCCGTTTCGCGCGCCGCGCTCTTTCAAAGGGCAGGTCGCGCTTGCGCTGACGGTCGTCTATCTCGTTTGGGGATCGACGTATCTCGGCATCCATCTCGCGCTCGAATCTTTTCCGCCGTTGATGCTCGGCGGGCTGCGCAATCTGTTCGCGGGCATCGGGCTATTCTTGATCGCGGTGCATCGCAAGTCGGTGTGGCCCAGCGCGCGGGAAGTGCGCAACGCGGCGATCGTCGGCACGTTGCTGGAAGGTCTGTCGAGCGGGATGATGGCTTACGGCATGCGGACCGTGGGGACCGGCACGGCCGCCGTGATGGTCGCGACGGTGCCGCTTTTCGCGACGATCTTCACCGCGCTCAGCGGACGCGGCGTCGCGAAAGGCGAGTGGTTCGCGGTGGCGCTGGGTCTGCTCGGGATCGTGCTGCTGAATCACGGCGATCCCTCGCCGAGTTCGACGGTCGGCACGCTGGCGATTCTGTGCGCCGCGATCTTCTGGGCGGGCGGCGCGCATCTGGCGACGCGCCTGCCGCAGCCTTCCGATTTGCTGATGTCGACGGCGCTGCAGATCGGTTTGGGCGGATTAATCGCGACGGCGATCGCGTTCGCATCGGGCGAGCGGTTGGCGAGCGTCGGCGTCGGCGCGGGGTTCTCGTTTTTGTATCTCGTTGTGATCGGTTCGATGGCCGCTTATGTCGCGTATAACTTTCTGATACGCAATACGAGCACGATCGTCGCGACGAGTTGTCTTTATGTGAATCCGGTGGTGGCGGTTGGTTTGGGCGCGCTGCTGCTCGGGGAAATCGTCACGCAATGGACCGTGATTGCGACCGTTGTCATTCTGCTTTCCGTTGGGCTTTCGTTCTGGTTTGATCAGCGGCGGCGGGGACTTCTCTGAACGCACCATCCTTGTAAAAACCGCTTCTCGTCACGCGGCGACGCTGCATTGATCGATGCAGCACCGCGCGGGGTCTTCGCGCATCCCGAGCAATTCCTCTAACGAATCCGAAACCCTTTCCGGACGGGCCTCAGCGGCCGATACACGCCATCGTCGCACCGTCTCGGGGCATGCTCATTGCTCAACGCATGCGCCACTTCGACGGCAAATCTGATCGATCGAAATGGCAAGAGGGAAACCCAAATCGGGCCCGGCGAGCGAGCGCGCAAAGTCCTGCGGATGCCTAATCGTCCGGACCCGGATGACGATGTGGCCGATCAAATCAAATCAAATTAAATCAAAACAAAGGAAGGTGAAACCATGAAGCTCATCCGCACCGCTGCCGCGCTTGCCGCCGTCGCCGCTTTGCTCTCCGCTTGCGGCGGAAGCTCCGATGACGTCGGCAAGGAAATCGGCGTCACTCAGCCGCAAGTCCATTTCATCCACGCGATCCCGAGCGGCCCGAACGTCGACTTCTACGACAACAGCAAGATCCTGCAGCCGAATCTCGCCTATAAGGCGGTGACGAACTTCGCGAACATCGACACGGGCCAGCACAACTTTTCCTACGCCGCCGTGAACACGACGACGCAACTCGCGACCGACACGACCATCTCGAACGCGGCGAAAGGGCACGAATACACGGTGATCGCGCTGCCGGACGCGGGCTTCGTGCCGTCGATCGCGGTGATCGACGATCCGTTCGACAAGGGCCTGCTATCGAGCAGCGCACGCGTGCGCGCGTTCAACGCATCGACGAACGCGCCGAACCTCGACATCTATCTCGTCGCGCCGGGCACGAACATCTCGACCGTCAGCCCGACGATGGCGGGCGTCGCCTACAAGAACGCCGTACCGGCGACGACGCAAGACTCGATCTACGTCTCCGGCGGCACGTATCAACTGATCGCGACGCTGCCGGGCTCGAAGACGCCGGTCTATAAATCGGCGTCGTTCGATCTCGTCAACAACGCGGACTGGCTCGTGACGACGCTGCCTTCGGGAAATGCAGCCACGCAACTCGTGCCCGAGAAGATTCGCGTGCTCGTCGCGCAGGGTGGCAACACGCAGCAGCCGGCGCTCGAACTGCCCGACACGCAATAAGGCATGAACCGCACAGCCCGGCCGGAAGAATCGGCCGGGCTTTTTCGCATCGCGCGCAGCTACTTCGCAAGGACGATGTGCGTGGCCCGCTCCGTCGGAACGTGCTCGACCGTCCGATATCCCAAAGCGCGCAAATCCAGACCGTCGAAGAGCGATTCCCCTTGCCCGAGCGCCACCGGCGCGAAAGCGAGGTGGATTTCATCCACATGGCCGGCCTGAATGTATTGCTTGACCGTGGCCGCTCCGCCGCCGATCTTGATGTCCTTCGCGCCGGCCGCTTCGCGTGCCTTTTGCAGCGCGACCTCGATGCCGTCCGAGACGAAGTGAAACGTCGTCCCGCCTTGCATCCGAATCGGCGGACGCGGGTAATGGGTCAGCACGAAAGTCGGCGCATGATAGGGCGGATCCTCACCCCACCATCCTTTCCATTGTTCATCCGGCCATTCGCCGCGAATCGGCCCGAACATGTTGCGCCCGAGGATGAACGCGCCGAATCCGTCCATCGCGCGCCGGGCGAAGTCGTCATCGACACCGGTTTCGCCGTCGTCTTTTCCCTGCATCCGCCGAAACGTCTGCGTCGGGAAAAACCACTGAAAGAGCTCCGGGCCCCGCAGCCCGAGGGGATGTTCCAGACTCTGATCGGTTCCCGCGGCGAAGCCATCGAGCGAAACGCCGAACCCGGCTACTTTTACTTTGGCCATTCGTGTCTCCCTTTGCGCTGTGAATCCCGATGTCTGAAGCCAGGCATCATCGCTCAGGAAGGCATCGAGATGAGCGAACTCTATCGCAGCGAAGGGGATCTGGGTCATCGGCGTCATTGTGCAGAGAATGACGCGTGACCCGTGGGACGCCGCGAGCGGCCTGGACGACACACGAACGGCTCCAAAGACAAAAAAAATCCCGCCACGCGAAGGTGGCGGGAAGAGAGAGAACTACGTCAACGCTATGGAACGCCTGAGCGGGAACGCCGCAGCGAAGCGGCGCGCCTCGTGAATTACTTGTGCTGCTCCGCGGAGTTCGAGATGGCCTGGCCGCCCTTCGAGATGTCCTGACCGGCTCCCGAAACGGTGTTGCAGCCTGCGAGAGCCGCGCTGCCGGCGATGAGGAGTAGAGCGATGAGTCGAGTCATGTGTATTCCCCTTGGAGTTGAAATGCGTGACAGGAAAAACGGTTCGCGCATCGTGTGTGGTCGACGGGCGCCTGGCTGACGTCCTGTCTTACCGGTGTGAACAATCATAAAAAAGCGCATCGTTCGCGGATGTAGGCACGCATGCGATTCTGGTGTCGGCGTCGTCCGCATTTCGTGTCGGCGCCGTCCTACGTGGATGCCGCGACGACCGGCGCATCGGCGCTGCGCTCGCGCGGCATCGACACGCTGATCGCCGTGCCGCGCGGCGTCGCGCGCTCGATCTCGAAGCGTCCGCCGCGCGCCGACACGCGCTGCCGCATGCCGACGAGTCCATGCGTCTGCGTGCGCTTCAAATCCTGCGGCCGAATGCCGATGCCGTCGTCGGTGATCGAGAGCGACACGTTCGCTTCATCGACCGTCAGCGCCACGCGGATACGGCTCGCGTGCGCGTACTTCGCCGCGTTCGTGAGCGTCTCCTGCGCGACGCGGAAAAGCGCGATTTCGATCGCCTCGCCGAGCTTCACGTCCTCGCCCGGCAGGTCGAATTCGACGTTCCAGCCGTTGCGCTGCGCGGCTTCATCGGCGAGCGAGCGCAGCGCCGTGACGAGACCGAAGTTGGCGAGCACCGTCGGGCGCATGTCCTCGATGATGCGGCGCTTCAACGCGATGCCCTGATCCAGATTGCCGAGCGCGCGCGCGAGTTTTTCGGCCATCGCGGGCTCGCTGTCCTTCAGCTTGCCGCGCACCCACGCGACATCCATCTTGCTCGCGGTGAGGATCGAGCCGAGTTCGTCGTGCAGTTCGCGCGCGAGCTCCGTCTTCTCGTTTTCGCTGACGGACTGCAAGTGCCACGCGAGCGCCTCGAGCTGACGCGTGCGCGCGAACACCAGCTGATCGAGCTCTTCCTGCTGCGTGATGAGCGCCTTCTGCACGCGCGCCTGCTTGTCGAGCTGAATGCCGAGATTACGAAACAGCAGGATGAATAGCACGATGTTGAGGGCGCACAACGCGCCCACGCACAGCGTCGAGATGCGCTGGTCGGCGCGGCTCGCGTCGAGCGCGTGTTGCGCGCGCTGCTCTTCGTTCAGGCGCAACAGCGACAGCGCCGCATCGAGCGTGGCGCTCGCGTCGGGTGGCGGCAGGGCACGCGTGGCATCGGCGTCGGGCGAATCGGCGATGCGCGCGGTGCCTTGCGCGATTTCATCGTCGGCGGCGGAGCGGATCTGCGCGAAGCTCGCGAGCGCGGTGTCGTCACCGATGCGCCGGTAATACGCATCGAGCCACGCCAGCGTGCGCCGCACGCGTCCGGCCGCGTCGCGGAAATGCGCCTGATACGCGTCGTCGGCCTGTAGCGCGAAGCCGCGTTCGTCGGCGGTGAGCGCGGCGATATCGGCGGCGAGCATCGAAAGCTGCGCGGTCGCGCCTTTCGCTTCGAGCGCGGTCTCGTATTCCGACGCGATCCGCATGCGCCCCGATTCCAGAATGATCAGCCCGCCGACCGTGATGACGATCGCCACCGTCATCGCGACCGCCCAGCTGTAGCGGCGCATCCAGTCGTTGAAGCGCGTGGCGCGGCGCGCGATGCCTTCGGGCGCGGGCGGCGGCGTGTCCTCGGGCAAGATCGTCGTCGGTATCGCGGTAGGCGGTACGTGGCTCATGGCGTGGGTCGTCCGGCGTTTCACTTAGAGCAGCCGATTTGAAAGCAAGTGTCGGTGGATTCCCACAGCAAAAAAGGAGCCTGCCCGAATGCGCGGCGCGCATCGCGTGGCTACGATAGTTCCGTCATCCACTCCTACGGGGAACGATCATGCTGAAGTGGGCCTTGTTTTTCGCGATCGTAGCCGTGATCGCCGGCGTGCTGGGGTTCACCGGCGTCGCTGCCGGAGCGGCCGCCATCGCCAAGTTCCTGTTCGTGCTGTTCCTGATCCTGTGCATCGTGTTTCTCGTGCTCGGCTTCGTCGTCACGAAAAAAGCGATCGATTAGCGGCGTTCCGGACGTATCGACAAAACGTAATCAAAAACTCAGGAAGGAGGTCACATGCTTCATTACGCTGCAGTCTTCTTCGTCATCGCCCTCATCGCGGCCGTGTTCGGTTTCACGGGCATCGCGGCCGGCGCGGCGGAAATCGCGAAGATCCTTTTCTTCATTTTTCTCGTCGTGTTCGTGGTCACTTTGCTGCTCGGCGTGTTCCGAACGTGACGCCCGCTTAGCTAAAAGCCACGAGCCATCAAGCCGCGCGCGGGTTTCATCACCGTCGCGCGGTTTCTTCGACAGATCAGGCATGGTGTGTGCATCGGAGTATCGGATTGGATAGCAGGGCGCTATGGAAACCCTGGCGCCGAAGCCTGCTCCAGCGAACAACGTCAACTCACCTGTCAAAGAGGAGCGAACCAAATGTCCAAATCGTCTGCTGTAAACGCCGAGCCGAGCCAATCCACCGACGCCTTCGTTCTCGATGTCGAGAAGATCCGCGCCGATGCCCGGCAGCACATGGACGAAGGCGCGGTGACGACCGGCTACGGCGCCGATCGCGAGACCGTGCTGAAGCTGCTCAACGATTCGCTCGCCACGGAAATCGTCTGCACGCTGCGCTACAAGCGCCACTATTTCATGGCGAAGGGCATCCACTCGGAAGCCGTCGCACAGGAGTTTCTCGAGCACGCGAACGAGGAACAGCAGCACGCCGACACGCTCGCCGAGCGCATCGTGCAACTCGGCGGCGCGCCGAATTTCGCGCCCGACGGCCTCTCGTCGCGCTCGCATTCGCAGTACAGCGAAGGTAAGGATCTGATCGACATGATCCGCGAGAATCTGATCGCGGAGCGCATCGCGATCGACACGTATCGCGAGATCATTCGCTATCTCGGCGACAAGGACGTCACGACGCGTCGCATCTTCGAGGACATTCTCGCCGCCGAGGAAGAGCACGCCGACGACATGGCCGATCTGCTGGAAGGCCGCAACGGATGAGGACGAGGTCGCCGGGCACGCGTCGCGCGCCCGGCGCCCGCATGACATGGCCGATCCACTGGTAGCAGACCGTCCGGCAGCACGGACCACGCGAATGATTCGAGTCTTGATAGCCGACGACCACGCCATCGTGCGCAGCGGGTTCAGGCAGTTCGTCGCCGACGAACCCGACATGGAAGTCGGCGCGGAAGCCGCCACCGGCGACGAGGCCATCGCGCTCGTGCGCGCGCAGGCGTTCGATGTCGTGCTGCTCGACATCGCGATGCCCGACAAGAACGGCGTCGATACCTTGCGCGTCATCAAGCAGATCCGTCCGGAGCAGGGCGTGCTGATGCTTTCGGGCTTCCCCGAAAGCCAGTACGCAATCAACCTGCTGAAGGCGGGCGCGAACGGCTATCTGAACAAGGATGCCGCGCCCGACGAAATCGTGCGCGCGATCCGCACGGTGGCACGCGGGCATCGTTATCTGTCGGAGTTCATCGCGGATGCGCTCGCCGACAAGCTCGACAAGCCCGCCGCCGAGCGCCCGCACGAACTGCTGTCGGAACGCGAGTTTCAGATTTTCTGCAAGCTCGCGGGCGGCCAGTTGCCGACGGAAATCGCGCAGGAACTGCATCTGTCGGTGAAGACGGTGAGCACGTATCGCGCGCGCGTGCTCGAAAAAATGCGGCTTTCCAATAACGCCGACCTCACGTATTACGCGATCAAGAACGGCCTGATCGAATAGCGGCGCATCGTTCGAACATCCGCGAGAGCACTGCCGGAGGACGCCCGCCGTGGGCAATCACATCGACACTGACGACCGAATGGAGCAGCCGGGCGCGCGGCGGCCGCCGCTCGCGGCGTTGCTGATCGAGGATTCGCCGCTTATCCGCCGCAGCCTGACCGAGGCGATCGACGCGCTCGGGCCGTGGCGCGTGACCGCGTTCGCCGATGCGCCCGACGAGGCCATCGCGCTGCTGTCGTCGCGGACTTTCGATGCGATCATCGTCGATCTGCAACTGAAGCGCGGCTCGGGCATCGACGTGCTCGCCTGGCTCAAGGAGGGCGGCGCGCCGCGCTCGGAAACCGCGTTCATCGCGGTGCTCACGAATCACGCGCTGCCGACGTATCGCGAGCGTTGCCTGCAATACGGCGTGCGTCACTTCTTCGACAAATCGCTCGAGTTCGATCGCGTGCTCGACGCGCTCGACGACTACGCGCGCGAGCGCACCTGAAGGCTCGGCTCAGAAAGGCTGCGGCCCGCCACCTTGTTCGACGCTCATGCAATGCGTGACGAGGCCGACGCCGGCGCGCCACAGATGCAGCCCGAATGCGGGCGGCTCCATCACGAAGGCTTCTGGACCATCGGATTTCAATTGCAGCGCGACCTGATGCGCCGTCGACGGGGCGCACCACACGATCGTGCCGCCGAAGCGCGCGCTGATCGCGCGGTGCACGTGGCCGCATACGATGCGCTCGACGTTCGGATGACGCCGCACGAGTGCGTCGAGCGCGCGGCTGTCGTCGGGCGCGAGGCGGATGTCGTCCATGAAGCCGATGCCGCATTCGATCGGCGGATGATGCATGCCGATCAGCACCGGCCGGTCGCGCGAGGCGTCGAGCTGCGCTTCGAGCCAGGCAAGGCGCGTGGCGCACAGGCGTCCCGCGCCGGAGCCGGGATCGAGGGTGTCGAGCGCGATCACGCGGACTTCGCCGACGTCGAACGCGTACTGCAGGAAACCGTCGTGACCCGCGAGCTCGGGGAGATCGCCGAAGACGGCGCGCAGATTCGCGCGGTCGTCGTGATTGCCGGCGATGACGCGCCACGGAATGGCGAGCCGGTCGAGGAGCGTGCGCAGATGCCGGTATTCGTCGATGCCGCCCGCATCGACGAGATCGCCGGTAACAAGCACGGCGTCGGGGCGCGGATCGAGCGCGTTGAGGACGTCGATCGCGCGGGCGAGATACGCGGCGGTATCGACGCGGCCGTAGGCGAGCGTGCCCGGCGGCGTGATGTGCAGATCGCTGATCTGGGCGAGCAGCATGCGCGAATCTCCTCGTCGCGGACGGTTTCGGGCTGGGTCGTCGGATTCAGTCGTCGGATTCGGCGACCGGCGGCTTGGGCGCGAGCTTCGCGGGGACGAGCCACTGGAAGCCGGTCATCGACGTTTCGCTGAACGTGCATTCGGCGGCTGCGGGCACCGATGAAGACTTCGTGGCCGGCGGCTTCGGCGGATTCTGGATCGTGCCGTGCACGACGACCCGCGAGCCATGATAACTCGCGCCGGAACCGGTGATTTTGAGCGGCGCGCTCGCGGCGTCGGGATAGTCGGCCCGCACCTTCTCCTTGCAGGTCTCGACGTTCTTGTAATAGGACGTGCAGCCGCCGAGACAGGCGAGCGAAGTCGTGAGCAGGACGGGCAGCAGGTGACGGATGCGATGGTTCATCGATGAATTCGGTCGGTGCCCGATGCGGCGAGACGCGCCGGGGCGTGATGAGTGTCGGGCGGAGCTTTATAACACGCGTGCCGCAGTGCATCACTGTAGTGCATCGCGGCGCGTGACCGCTTGTTTTGTGCAGCGATGCGGTAGCACAATCGGCACTGACGTTCGACGAGCGCGTTCCTCACCGATGGAGACGACCGCCATGCAGAAGGACATCGAAGTAGGCGATTACCTGCTCGCCATGCAGGCCGTGCCGAAGCCGCTCGCGGCCGATGGCGACGAGGATGCGGCGCCGTCCGAAGGTTACGCGATCCGCGTGCGCGTGACGCGCCTCGACCAGAAGCCGCTGCACGGTTCGAAACTCGCCGACGACTCCGGCGAAATGACCGGCGACCGCGGCCCGTTCGAGACCGTCGCCGAGGCGATCGCGCACGGCGAGGCGTGGGGACGGCACTACGTCGCGCGTGTGCTGGGGCATGCGGTGTAGGCAGCGAAGGCAGCGAAAGAGGGGATCGGTTTCCCCGCGTGCGGCGGGTTCAGCGAGATGGTGCGTGCGGCTAGACTCGGGTTCATCGACCGGACCATCGCGGAGCCCGCCATGACGCCCGTTGCGCTCTACATCACCCCGAACTACATCGCTTCCGTGAAGAGCGGCAAGGCGCGCGACTGCTTCGGCGGTACGGTGCGCTTCGTCGGCGTGGATGCGTTGCCGTTCGATATCGAGCATGTGTGCCTGCTCGAACGCGATACGGCGATCGAAGCGCTGCTCGATGCAGTGAGGGATGCGGAGCGGTTGTTGAACGCGGTGTGAGGGTGCGGCGCGCTGCCCTTCATACTGCTTGGTGCCGGGGACCGGACTCGAACCGGCAAGCCGTGAGGCGGCGGATTTTAAGTCCGCTATGTTTACCAATTTCATCACCCCGGCAGGGCGGACGCGATTCTACCATTGCATGCGACCGCGCCAAAGCCGCGCCGCTCGTCGTATACAAGCCGTTCGACAAGGTTTCGGCCGTCCCGCATAATCGCCGGCACCGATTCAGTCGCGAGGACACGATGATGGTGCCGGAACTGAACGTGGCGCACGGCGAGGACTTCGGCGTGCGCGCGAACGAAGAAGCGTGACGCCTCATGCGTATTGCCCTTATCTCCGATACCCATAACCTCGTGCGCCCCGAAGCGCTCGACGCCTTGCGCGGCTCCGCGCACATCATCCACGCGGGCGATATCTGCAGACGCGACGTGCTCGATGCGCTCGCGTCGCTCGCGCCGCTCACCGTCGTGCGCGGCAACAACGATATCGCCGATGACCTCGCGCGGCTGCCCGAACACGCGCGCATCGAACTGGGCGGCGCGACGATTCACGTCGTCCACGATATCGCCGATGTGCCGAAGCAGCTCGACGGCATCGATGTCGTCGTGACCGGTCATTCGCACAAGCCGCTCATCGAGCGGCGCGGCGACGTGCTCTTCGTGAATCCCGGCAGCGCGGGGCCGCGTCGCTTCAGATTGCCGGTCACGCTCGCGCTGCTCGATATCGACGACGGCAAAGCGGAAGCGCGCATCGTTTCGCTGATCGAATGAAAAAAGGGCCGGCGCTTCATGCACCGGCCCTTCCATTCGATCACGCCAGAACGCTTACGCGCGCACCGTGCCTTCCGGGAACGCATCGTCCATTTCGGCGGCTTCGCGATGGCCGCGCAGAATCGCATGCGCTTCCGACTTCGACGCGACCGCCGGCGGCGAGCCCTTCAGCGGCTTCTTCGCCGTCTCGGAGAGCGCGAGCACCGACACGATGCCGATGATCGACGCGCCCATCAGATAGTACGCGGGCATCATCAGGTTGCCGGTCGTGTCGACGAGCCATGCGGTGACGAGCGGCGTCGTGCCGCCGAAGAGCGACACCGACACGTTGAAGCCGATCGCGAGCGCACCGTAGCGGATCTTCGTCGGGAAGAGCGCCGGCAGCGACGACGGCATCACGCCCGTGAACGTCGACAGCAGCGCGCCGAGAATCATCATGCCGGCGAAGATCGACGGAACGGTGCCCATGCGGATCAGCGAAAGCGAAGGAATCGACAGCACCAGCAGACCGATACAGCCGGCGAGCATCACCGGCTTGCGGCCGATCGTGTCCGACAGACGGCCGGCGAGGAGCGTGAGCGGCATCATCAGCACCATCACGACGAGCACGATGAAGAGGCCGTGCGTCTCGTTGAACTTGAGCGTCGCCGACAGATAGCTCGGCAGATACGACAGCGCCATGTAGTCGGTCACGTTGAAGATCAGCACGAGGCCCACGCATTGCAAGAGCGGCTTCCATTGCTGGATCAGCGTCTCGCGGAACTGCTCCTTGGTCGTCTCGTGCGACACGGCTTCGGCCTTTTCGGCTTCACGCTGGAATGCAGGCGTTTCTTCGAGCTTCATCCGGATGTAGAGACCGATCAGCCCGAGCGGACCCGCGATCATGAACGGAATGCGCCAGCCCCACGACAGCAGGTCTTTTTCCGACATCACCGCCGTCAGCACCGCGACCACGCCCGCGCCGAGCACGTAGCCGACGAGCGTGCCGAATTCGAGAAAGCTCGACATGAAGCCGCGCTTCTTGTCCGGCGAAAATTCGGCGATGAAGGTCGCCGCGCCGCCGTACTCGCCGCCCGTGGAGAAGCCCTGCACGAGACGCGCGATGAGCAGCAGCACCGGCGCCATCACGCCGATCGATTCGTAGCTCGGAATGATGCCGATACAGAAGGTGCCGACGGCCATCATGATCATCGTCATCGCGAGCACGCGCTTGCGGCCGATGCGGTCGCCGAGCGGGCCGAACACCATGCCGCCGATCGGGCGCACGAGGAAAGCGGCGGCGAACGTGCCGAAGGTCGCGAGCAACTGCGCGGTGGGGCTGCTCGACGGGAAGAACACACGGCCGAGCGTCACGGCGATGTAGCTGTACACGCCGAAATCGAACCACTCCATCGCGTTACCGATGGCCATGGCGCCGACGGCGCGCTTCAACAGGGATTGATCGACGATGGTGATGTCGTCGAGGGTGAGGTCGGACTTCTGACTGGATGAATCGCGTTTGCGCCAAAGGCCCTCGTTAAGAGAAGACATAGTTCGAAAAACTCCGTATTCGATCCCGACGCTCAAAGAACGTCGGGTGCGTCGCCGCGGAGGACGGACGCAAATTGCCGGGATAGTGCAGTTTCGAGACGGCGCCGCGAACGCTTGAAGACGAAAGCAAAGGCTTTCCGCGACCTCGGGCCGAGCGGCTCGAAGTCGATGAGCGAAAAGGAACACGGTGCCGGTGCCTCGCGCGGGTGTAGTCGCGAAATTGCACTCGGGTGAAACACACGAATTTGACGTGCGGACGGCGAACGCAGCGCTGAATGACTGAGTTGCCGCGGGTGGGCCGCGACGTCGGCGAAAAAACAACTTGAGACGAAAAAGGCCGGCGTTACTGCTTGGAAAACCGACGCGCCTCTTTGTATAAGAAACTGTCACTACCGCGCAACGCCCGAACTTGAAGTCGGAAACATTCGCACGTGAATGATGTTGAATTGCTGTTGATAACGAGCAAGATGATAACACGATGACAGACGATCTGCAAACCGGTCTGCCACCGCGCTCGAGCCCGGCGGCCGCAAAGCCTTGTCGGACTTAGGGTTGCGCCGATTGTCATCATCGTGGTCCGATGTACTAAGCGGAACAATTTTCCGCCGCGCGGACAACAAAAAACCGGCCGCTCGGGCTAATGCCGTTCAGTTAAGGTCTTTTCTTAGATAGCGAACGGTGTACCGTTTAGGGCGGGATTTGACGACCCGGTCGC
>NZ_JALQDN010000008.1:0-125632 GCF_023631205.1 Caballeronia sp. NCF2
ACAGCCCGGCGCTCCGTTTACAACCACTTCTCGCTCCACAAACAAAAATGCCGTTCAGCGCTAACTGAACGGCATTAGGCCGCTCGGGCCGGTTTTTGCGATGCGATGAACGCGCGATTTCAGCTTTGCGGCGGCACGTAGCCGGACGCCGTATCGGCGCCTTCGCCGAAGAAATACTTCTCCGTCTGCTTGATCAGATACTGGCGTGCGCGCGGATCGGCCATGTTCAGCCGATTCTCGTTGATGAGCATGGTCTGCTGCTTGAGCCAGCCTTGCCAGGCTTCCTTCGAGATCGTTTCGTAGATGCGCTTGCCGAGCTCGCCCGGCAGCGGCGGGAAATCGAGTCCTTCGGCTTCCTTGCCGAGCTTCGCGCATTGAACCATTCGGGCCATTGTGAGTTTCTCCTCTGTATCGGGGGCAAAGCGCCGTTCGACGCTTCTTGGATCATGTTCAAAGCTGTTTCATCAGGACAAGCGACTTGCGCTGCCAGTTATAGAGCCGCCGGCGATCTTCGGGCAGATCGTCCACGGTCACTTTCACGAAACCGCGTTTCAGGAACCAGTGTTCGGTGCGCGTCGTCAGCACGAAAATGCGCGTCAAGCCGCGTGCGCGGGCGCGCTGTTCAATGCGCTTCAACAGGCGTTCGCCGTCGCCCGAACCTTGCGCTTCCGGCGCGACCGTCAGGCAGGCCATTTCGCCGATGCGCTCCTGTGTGTACGGATAGAGCGCCGCGCAGCCGAACAGCACGCCATCGTGCTCGATGACCGAGAAATGGTCGATGTCGCGCTCGATCTGGTGCCGTCCGCGCCGTACGAGCGTGCCGTCGGATTCGAGCGGCTCGATCAGCGTGAGAATGCCGCCGACGTCGTCGGGCGTCGCTTCGCGCAGGCTTTCGAGATTCTCGTACGAGATCATCGTGCCGACGCCGTCGTGCAGGAACAGTTCGAGCAGCACGCTGCCGTCGAGCGAATACGGAATGATGTGGCCGCGCGCAACGCCGCCGCGGCACGCGCGCACCGTATGCTTCAGATAGAACGCCGTGTCGCCCTGCAATTCGCCGCTTTCCTGCAAGCGATAAGCGTCGTCGAGCGACATTTCGCGGATCAGCTCGTTTTCCGAGTCGCCGAGACCCGGAATTTCGGTCACGAAAATGATCTTGTCGGCGCGCAGCGCAATGGCCGCGGCGGACGCGACATCTTCCATCGACAGATTGAAGGCTTCGCCCGTCGGCGAAAAACCGAGCGACGACAGCAGCACGAGCTTGTTCGACGCGAGCGACTGGCGGATGGAATCGCCGTCGATCTTGCGCACGACGCCAGTGTGCTGGAAATCGACGCCATCGAGAATGCCGACCGGCCGCGCCGTCACGAAGTTGCCCGACACCACGCTGATGTGCGCGTGCGCCATCGGCGTGTTCGGCAAGCCCTGGCTGATCGCGGCCTCGATGTCGAGACGCACTTCGCCGGCGGCTTCTTTCGCGGATTCGAGCGCGCGGGCATCCGTTATGCGCAAGCCGTGAGAGAACGACGACTCGACGCCGTGCAGGCTCAGTTGCTCGTCGAGCTGCGGACGCGAGCCGTGCACGAGCACGACGTGGATGCCCATTGCGTGCAACAGGCCGACGTCCTGCACGAGCGCGTTGAGGCGACCTTCCTGCACGAGTTCCCCGCCGAACGCGACAACGAAAGTCTTGTTTCGAAACGCGTGAATGTAGGGCGCGACGGATCGCATCCAGTCGACGAACTGGGCGTGGGGATTCGGCGCTTCGGGCTCGACTGCCGGCTGCGTCGCGGTCATCGTGAGGTCGGTTTGGGAATTCATCCCGGGATTATAATGCGACGCTATGCCGAATGTTTCTCGTCCCTCACGCCCCGATCAGGCGGGCAAGTCTCAGTCCGCCGACAAATCCCTCGATACTCAGGAGCAGTTGCGACAACTGCGTGAAAGTCTGCTGCGCGAGACGCGGGAGGGCGCGGGCACGTCCGATTCCGGCGAAGCGGCGGGTTTGAGCAAGAAGGAACGCGCCGCGCAGCGGTTCGCGGGCGGGAAAGCGGCGGCGGAGGCTCCTTCGCAACCGAAGAAGGCGGCGCAATCGAAAGAGCGGCCCGCGAAAGCGGAGGTCACGGCGCAACGTCCGCCGAAGCCGCGCGACACGGCGCAAGCTGCCACGCAAGCGCCCCCGAAACGCGAAGACGCGAGGCGTGAACAAGGTGCGCGGCCGCAGCGTCCGGCGCGCGTTCAGCAGCCGAAGCCCGTCGAAGCGCGCCAGCCGCAGCCGCAGCCGCAACCTGCGCCGCGTGTCGAACCTTCGGCCGAAACGCGCCCGCCGCGCAAACAACGCCCGGTTGAAGCACGTCCGCCGCGCGAACAACGCCCGGCTGAAGCACGTCCGTCGCACGTCGAACGCCCGGCCGAAACGCGCCCGCCTCGCGAGCAACGTCCGCCGCGCGCGCCGCGCGTCGTCACGCCGAATCCCATTCCGCCGATCACGTTTCCCGAAGCGCTGCCCGTTTCCGGCCGACGCGAGGAAATCGCGCGCGCGATCGCTGCGAATCAAGTCGTGATCGTCAGCGGCGAAACCGGCTCGGGCAAGACGACGCAATTGCCGAAGATCTGCCTCGCGCTCGGACGCGGTCTCGGCGCGGGTGGCAGCGGGCTGATCGGGCATACGCAGCCGCGCCGCATCGCCGCTTCGGCGACCGGCCGGCGCATCGCGGAGGAACTCGGCACGCCGTTCGGCGAAGTCGTCGGCTACAAAGTGCGCTTCACGGACAATCTGGCGCCCGGCGCGTCCGTCAAGCTGATGACCGACGGCATTCTGCTCGCGGAAACGCAGACCGATCCGCTGCTGACCGCCTACGACACGATCATCATCGACGAAGCGCACGAACGCAGCCTCAACATCGACTTTCTGCTCGGCTATCTGAAGGAAATCCTGTCGAAACGCCCGGATCTGAAGCTGATCGTCACGTCCGCGACCATCGACGCAGAACGCTTCGCGCGCCATTTCGGCAGCGAGGACAAGCCCGCGCCGGTGATCGAGGTGAGCGGACGGCTGTATCCGGTGGAAGTACGCTATCGGCCGATCGAAGAGGAAAGCGAGGCGATCAGGAACGCGCAGGGC
This sequence comes from Caballeronia sp. NCF2, assembly GCF_023631205.1. Taxonomy (NCBI): domain Bacteria; kingdom Pseudomonadati; phylum Pseudomonadota; class Betaproteobacteria; order Burkholderiales; family Burkholderiaceae; genus Caballeronia; species Caballeronia sp. NCF2. The sequence continues at coordinate 3,125 of NZ_JALQDN010000008.1, forward strand.
ACGGCGCCCAAACGCAACGATCGCAAAGCCGATCGCGATCTGATGGAAGGCATCGTCGATGCCGTCGATGAACTGTGCCGCGTCGGTCCCGGCGACGTGCTCGTGTTCCTGCCCGGCGAGCGCGAAATCCGCGATGCCGCAGAAGCGTTGCGCAAGCATCATCCGCCGCATACGGAGATCCTGCCGCTCTTCGCGCGTCTTTCCGCGCAGGAGCAGGAGCGCGTGTTCAAGCCGTCGAACGCGCGGCGCATCGTGCTCGCGACGAACGTCGCGGAGACGTCGCTGACGGTGCCGGGCATCCGCTACGTGGTCGATACCGGCATGGCGCGCGTGAAGCGTTATTCGTATCGCAACAAGGTCGAGCAACTGCAGATCGAGCCGGTGTCGCAGGCGGCGGCGAATCAGCGCGCGGGCCGATGCGGGCGCGTCGCGGACGGCGTGTGCATCCGTCTGTACGACGAAGCCGATTTCGCCGCGCGGCCGCGCTTCACCGATCCCGAAATCCTGCGCTCGTCGCTCGCGGCCGTGATTCTGCGGATGAAGTCGCTGCATCTGACGGCGATCGAAACGTTTCCGTTCATCGAACCGCCGCCGGGCCGCGCGATCGCGGACGGCTATCAATTGCTGAACGAACTCGGCGCCGTCGATGACGACAACGCGCTGACGAGTCTCGGCCGCGAACTCGCGCGCCTGCCGCTGGATCCGCGCGTCGGCCGCATGATTCTCGCCGCGCGCGATCATCATGCGCTCGCGGAAGTGCTGATCATCGCGTCGGCGCTGTCGGTGCAGGACCCGCGCGACCGTCCGATCGAGGCGCAGGAGCAGGCGGATCAGGCGCATCGGCAGTTCGTCGACGAGCGCTCCGAATTTCTGCAGTGGACGCGCATCTGGAGGTGGTTCGAGGAAGCGGTCGCGCACAAGAAATCGAACAAGCAGCTCGCGGATGCGTGTCGCGCGAATTTCCTGTCGCATCTGCGTTTGCGCGAGTGGCGCGACGTGCATTCGCAACTGCTGACGGTCGTGCGCGAGCACGGCTGGCGTCTGAACGAATCGGATGCGACCTTCGAGCAGGTGCATCTGTCGCTCTTGACGGGCCTGCTCGGCAACGTCGGTCTCAAGGCCGACGACGAGCCGCATTATCTCGGCGCGCGCGGCATCAAGTTCTTTCTTTGGCCGGGCTCGGCGCTCTTGAAGAAAGCGGGGCGCTGGGTGATGGCGGGCGAACTCGTCGAGACGAGCCGCCTCTACGCGCGCACGATCGCGAAGATCGAGCCGGAATGGCTCGAAACGGTCGGCGCGCATCTGCTGAAGAAATCGCTATCGGACGCTCATTGGGAGAAGAAGGCCGCGCAGGTCGTCGCCTACGAACGCGCGACGCTGTACGGCCTGACGGTGTATGCGCGTCGGCGCGTGAGCTTCGGCAAGCAGGACGCGAAATACGCGCGCGAACTGTTCATTCGCGGGGCGCTCGTCGAAGGCGAATTCGATACGCGTCTGCCGTTCTTCGCGCACAACCGCAAGCTCGTCGCGGACATCGAGCAACTGGAACACAAGTCGCGCCGTCAGGACGTGCTCGTCGACGATGAACTCATCTACGGCTTCTACGATTCGCTGATCCCCGAAAACATCTGGACGGGCGCGGCGTTCGAGCGCTGGTATCGCGACGAGCAGAAGAAAGAGGGCAACGACAAGCTGCTGTTCCTGTCGCGCGACGACCTCATGCGTCACGAAGCTGCCGGCGTCACGACGGATCTGTTTCCGAAGCGCATGACGATGTCGGGCATCGAAATGGCGCTGACGTATCACTTCGAGCCGGGTTCGCCGCGCGACGGCGTCACGCTGCAAGTGCCGCTTTACGGGCTGAATCAGGTCGATGCGCGCCGCGTCGAATGGCTCGTGGCCGGCATGATCAAGGAGAAGGTGCAACTGCTGCTGAAGTCGCTGCCGCAGAAGCTGCGCCGTCACGTCGTGCCGTTGCCGGAATACGCCGCGGCTTTCGCCGGGCGTCATGGCGGGCCGAAGTTCGGCGCGGGCGCGCTCGTCGAATCGCTCATCGCCGATATTCGCGAGCAGACGCAAATCGCCGTGAAAAGCGCCGATTTCAAGCTGGAAACGCTGCCCGCGCACCTGTTCATGAACCTCAAGGTGATCGACGAACACGGCCGCCAGCTCGCGATGGGCCGCAATCTCGCGCAGTTGCGCGCGGAACTCGGCGGGCAGGCGCAGCAGCAGTTCCAGAAACTGACGTCGGCGGCGGCGTTCGATGCGCTTTCCGGGGACTCCGATACGCCGCCCGCACAGCAACCGGCAAGCGAAGGAACCGCGCTCTACGAGAACCTCACGACGTGGAACTTCGGCAAGCTGCCCGAGCTGCTGGAAATCCGCCGGCGCGGGCAGACGCTCTTCGGCTATCCGGCGCTCGTCGATCGCGGCACGCATTGCGACGTCGAAGTGTTCGATTCGCCCGAGGAAGCGGTGCGTATTCATCGCGCGGGATTGCGCCGGCTTTTCGCGCTGCAGTTGCGCGAGCCGATTCGCTATCTCGAGAAAAATCTGCCGGGCCTGCGGGAGATGTCGATGCAATACATGGCGCTCGGCACGGCGGACGAACTGCGCGATCAGATCGTGGAAACGGCGCTCGATCGCGCGTGCCTGCAAGACCCGCTGCCCGACGACGACGCCAGCTTCCACGCGCGCCGCGACGCCGCGAAAGGGCGTCTGACGCTGCTCGCGAACGAAATCGCGCGGCTCGTCGGCACGATCCTCAACGAATATGCGGCGCTCGTCAAAAAGCTGGCGTCGGTGAAATCGTTCGCGTCGGCCTATGCGGACATGCAGGCGCAATTGAGCGCGCTCATCGGCAAGCGTTTCGTCATCGATACGCCGTATGCGCAGCTTGCGCATTTTCCGCGCTATCTGAAGGCGATCGCGCAGCGCGTCGACAAGCTCAAGGCCGATCCGGCCCGCGACGCGCGTCTCGCCGCCGATCTGCAGCCGCTCGCGCAGAACTATCAGCGCGCGTTATCGCAGCGCGGCGGCGTCGCGGATGCGCGGCTTGCCGAATATCGCTGGCTGCTGGAGGAATTGCGCGTATCGCTGTTCGCGCAGGAACTGCGCACGCCGATGCCGGTCTCGGTAAAACGCCTCCACAAGGTGTGGGAATCGATGCAGCGTTAGGTTTCCGCTGGAAAGACGCAAAGAATCAACGTATTGCGCAAAAAGACCTCGCTCGTCAACCCGCCGCGCGAGGCAAACGTTCTACAATGACGCCTGCCCTCCGAAGCCTACTTTTCATGCGCAATATTTTCCGTTCCGGCCGTGTGCGTGCCTTCGCCGCACGCGCAGCCATCGCAACCGGCGCCGCCTTGGTCGCTTCCGCAGCACTGGCCAACAATGTCATCGTGCTCAACTCGGCGGAAGCCACGCTGAGTCTCATCGACGAAAACACGCATCAGGTCGTCGGCACCGTGCCGACGGGCAAAGAGCCGCATCACCTGATGCCCACGCCCGACAGCTCATCGCTGATCGTTGCGAATTCGGTGTCGAACAACCTGATGTTCGTCGATCCGAAAACCGGCGCGTTCCAGCGCTGGGTGCAGGACATCGAAGATCCGTATCAGCTCGGCTTTTCGCCGGACAAGAAATGGTTCGTCTCGACGGGTCTGCGCCTCGATCGCCTCGATATCTATCATTTCGACGGCAAGAATTTGAGCGTCGCGAAGCGCCTGCCGCTCGCCACGATGCCGAGCCACATCGCGTTCACGAACGACAGCTCGACCGCGTTCATCTCGCTGCAGGTGTCCGGCGAAATCGCGGCGATCGACCTGCCGACGCAGACCGTCAAATGGAAGATGAAGGTCGGCAAGGTGCCCGCGGGCGTCTGGCTCACGCCGGGCGACAAATATCTGCTCGTCGGCATGACCGGCGCGGATTACGTGGCCGTGGTCGACTGGCGCAACCAGAAGGTCGTCAAGACCATCACGACCGGCAAGGGCGCGCACAACTTCCGCTCGATGGTCGACGGCAAGCACGTACTCGTTTCGAATCGCGTGGCGAACACGATCAGCATCATCGACGAGGACACGCTCACGAACGTCGGCGACATCACCGGTCTCTTGCCCGGCCCCGACGACATGGAACTTTCCGCCGACAAGAAGTATCTGTGGGTTACGTTCCGCTTCGCGAAGCACGTCGGCGTGATCGACCTGGCGAATCGTAAGCTGATCGAAACCATCAAGGTCGGCCGCTCGCCGCACGGCATCTACTTCTACAATCGCGCGCCGGTGACGGCGCCGAACGGGGCGTAAGCAAACAGGGCGCGCATTCGCGCCCTGTACTACGATTGAGGGATGGCCGGTCCCGGACGGCCGCACGCACCACGGAGCACCATGTTTCATTCCATTCTTTCGTCGCTGGACGGTCTCGTTTCCTGGCTTCAGACGCAGCTCTACGTCGATGTCGTGCAGCCGGTCCTGTTCAAGATCGGCATGATGGACTACGACGAAGACACCTACGACGCGCTGTACTGGGTGATCGTCGGCGTGCTCGAAGTGCTCGCGATGTACGCGATCCTGCGGCCGCTCGAAGCTTTCCGCCCGGCGGAGGAGTGGAAAGACCGCAAAGGCGTGCGCGTGGACGTGCTCTACACGTGGATCGTCAAGCTCGGCATCCTCAATCTGTTTTTCTTCTTCACGTTCCAGCCGCTCTTCGATTCGATGCAGAGCTGGCTGCGCCTCCATAACGTGCCGAATCTCGAGATCGACAACCTGTGGCCCGGCGTGACGACGCAGCCGCTCGTCACGTTCGTCATCTATCTGCTCATTCTCGATCTGGCGGGATACTGGTATCACCGGCTGGAGCATCGTTTCGGCATCTGGTGGGAATTGCACGCGGTGCATCACAGCCAGCAGAAGATGTCGCTCTGGACCGACGACCGCAACCATCTGCTCGACGACGTTCTTCAGGCGAGCTTTTTCGCGTGCGTCGCGCTCGTGATCGGCGTGGAGCCGTCGCAGTTCGTCGTGCTCGTCGCCATCACCAACTTCATGCAGAGCGTGCAGCACGCGAACATCCGCATGCACTTCGGCTGGCTCGGGGAGCGCATTGTCGTAAGTCCGGCGTTTCATCGCCGCCATCACGCGATCGGCTTCGGTCACGAAGGCACGACTTACGGTTGCAACTTCGGCGTGCTGTTCTCGTTCTGGGACATCATCTTCCGCTCGGCGTCGTTCGACCGCACCGTCGAGCCGACGGGCATTCGCGACCAGCTCGGTGCGCCGGGCGTTGCGCCCGTCCATTACGGCGACGGCTTCGTCGAACAGCACTGGCTCGCGTTCAAGCGCATCGCCGCGCGCCTTTCCGCTCGCCGTGCGGGTGCGTCCGCTTCCGACAACTCGGCGGCCGTCTGAGCGTCTCCGGTTCGACCAGCGCCCGTGCGCGGCGCTGGTTTATCCTGTCGGTTCCTTCTTCTTTTAAGAAACACGCATGAGTGACTTGCTGCGTTCGTTCGTGCGCGCGCTTGCGAACGTCTTTCATCCGCGCATGCTCTGGCTGACGCTGATGCCCTTCGGCGTCGCCACCGTGGTCTGGGGCGCGGTGCTCTGGTTCTTCTGGCAGACGCTTACCGGCGCCGCCAACGACTGGCTCAGCGCGTGGGCGCTGACCTCGTGGATGTACCGTCTCTTCGATGCCGTCGGCTTTTCGTCGCTGCACGCGGTGATCGCGCCGTTTCTCGTCGTCATCATGACGGTGCCGCTGATCGTCGTGACGGTGCTGCTGCTCATCGCCACGTTGTCGATGCCGGGCGTCGTCAAGCTCCTCACACGTCGCCCGAAAGGTCATTACTCATCGCTCGAAGAGCGGCGCGGCGGCTCGTGGTACGGCAGTCTCGGACACTCGGTCGTGACCACGGTCGTCTGTCTCGTGCTGCTCGTCGTCACGCTGCCGCTGTGGCTCATTCCGCCGTTCTTCGCCTTGATTCCGCCGCTGTTGTGGGGCTGGCTCACGTATCGCGTGATGACTTACGACGCGCTCGCGCTTCACGCGAGCGCCGACGAGCGCCGCGCGATCGTGCGCGATGCACGCTGGCCCTTGCTTGCGATCGGCATCGTGAGCGGCCTGCTCAGTTCTGTCCCGACGATGCTCTGGGCATGGTCCGTCTGGCTCTTGCCGCTCTTTCCGGTCGTCGCCGCCGTGACGATCTGGGCGTATGCGTTCATCCTCGTGTTTTCGGCGCTCTGGTTCGCGCATTACTGCCTGCACGCGCTGGAGCGCTTGCGCGCGAGCGAGCCGCAATTCCCGGCGATCACGGTCGAATCCCGCGACGTTTCACTGTAAGCACGAAAAAAGCAAAGGGGCATTCATGGGCATTGGCGTCATCATCATCGGCGACGAAATCTTGTCCGGCCGCCGCACCGACAAGCACCTGCCGAAAATCATCGAACTGCTGGGCGCGCGCGGCCTGTCGCTCGACTGGGCCGAATACGTCGGCGATGATCCCGCGCGCATCACCGCGACGCTCGCGCGCACGTTCGCATCGGGCGATATCGTGTTTTCGACGGGCGGCATCGGCGCGACGCCCGACGACCACACGCGCCAGTGCGCCGCCAAGGCGCTCGGCGTGCCGCTGGAGCTGCATCCCGAAGCGGCGGAACTGATCCGCGCGCGCATCCGCGATACGGCGGCGCAGGCAGGCAAGCCGGTCGAGCTGGAGTCACCGGAGAACTTGCATCGGCTGAACATGGGCACGTTTCCGCGCGGCGCAGAGATCATCCCGAACAGCTACAACAAGATTCCGGGCTTTTCGGTCGGCGATCATCATTTCGTGCCGGGCTTTCCGGTCATGGCCTGGCCGATGATCGAATGGGTGCTCGACACGAAGTACGCGCATCTGCATCACGCGACGCCGCATGTCGAGCGGTCGCTGCTCGTCTTCGGCCTGCCCGAGTCGCGCATCACGCCGCTGATGGTTTCGATCGAGCGCGACTTCGAGGGCGTGCGTGCGTTCAGCCTGCCGAGCGTCGGCGATGCTACGCGCGGGGCGCTTTACGAGCGCGCGCATATCGATCTGGGCGTGAAGGGCGATCCAGAGCAGGCGAACGCGGCGTTCGACGTGCTGCGCGAGGGCGTGATCGCGCTCGGCGGTGAAGTCGTGGAAGTGCCGCCGGAGGAAGCGAAGTGACGCTGCTGGAAGTGATCGCCACGACCGTCGCCGACGCGCGGGCAGCCGAGCGCGGCGGTGCGGACCGTCTCGAACTCATCACCGCGATGGGCGAGGGCGGACTGACGCCGAGCATCGGCCTGATCGAATCGGTGATCGAGGCGGTCGGGATTCCGGTGAACGTGATCGTGCGGCCGCACAGCCGCTCGTTCGTCTACGATGCCGACGACTACGCGGTCATGCTGCGCGATGTTCGCGCGATCGCGAAGACGCGCGCGAACGCGATCGTCGTGGGGATGCTGCGCGCCGATGGCTCCGTCGACACCGACGGCCTCGCGCGCGTGATCGAAGCAGCGGATGGCCTGCAGCTCACGTTTCACCGCGCATTCGACGAAACACGCGATCTGCTCGCTGCGTTCGATACGCTGCTGCAGTTCGGTGCCGTCACGAATGTGCTGACGTCGGGCGGCAAGCCTTCCGTGCTGGACGCTCAGGAAACGATTTCGAAGCTCGTCGAAAACGCGGTGGGAACGCGCTGCGCGATTCTGGCGGGCGCCGGATTGACCGTCGATGCGGTCGCGCCGTTCGTCGCATCGACGCGCGTGAAAGCGGTGCACTTTGGCTCGGGCGTGCGCGTCGATGGGAAGTCTCTGGCGCCCGTCGATGAAGCGAGGGTCAGGCGCGTGCGGACCTTGCTCGACGCGCGTGCTTGAGCAAAACCTTCAAGCCCCGATCCAGGGCAGCTTGCGGAAACACCATCCCGATACCGTTTTCCGATGCCCCTGTCCGTCCTTGTCGCCTTCGAAGCCTTCGAGCAGGTCGTACGCCTGGGCGTAGCCTTCCTTCTGCGCCGCGACCGCAGCGAGCTTCGAGCGCGCGGCGCTGCGACACAAAAACACGACAGGCGTATCCGGGGTGGCGACCTGTCGCAATTGTTCGATAAACTCGGCGTTTGGCACGGAACCGGGGTAGCGAATCCATTCGATGTGCGCGTACTGAGCGCCATCGATGGCCGGGCGGCCGACCCAATCGAGTTCGGCGCGGGTGCGAACGTCGACGAGGCGTACGCGCGGGTCGAGTTGCAGTAATTCAAATGCTTCGGCGGGTGAGAACGCGCCCGCGTAGGTCAGATTGTTTTCGGCGGCGCGTTTGCCGGCCTGGGCATACAGCTGTTCGAGCGTGCTCATGACGTATGGGTCTCCGTAGGCGCAAAGAATCATTCTAGCGTGGCGCGCAGTTTCGACGCCGCGCGCGAAATTGGTGCAAGAAGACTCGGATGCACTATAAAAGTGCTGAATAAATATCAGACAAACCGTGCTGCACTGATTTGGTGCTCGACGCGGAGACGGCGACACGAACGCCGCCATCGAAAGCGAAGTGGTTTCACCCAAAACGCGCGCTGCTTCAAGCGCTTAGCGCGAAGATGGTGCGCTTGGCACGGAAGCTGCTTTTCCATCCTCGATTGAATCGATGTACAGGATTGGTCGGGGCGGCGAAGCGATTCGCCGACTTTTGTTAATCAGGAGATAGGTAATGAGTAAATCCGTGGCCGACGTCATGCAACTCGTCAAGGACGAGGACGTCAAGTTCGTCGACTTCCGCTTCACCGACACGCGCGGCAAAGAACAACACGTTTCCGTGCCGGTCTCGGCATTCGACGAAGACAAATTTGAAAGCGGCCACGCTTTCGACGGTTCGTCCATCGCAGGCTGGAAGGGCATCGAAGCGTCGGACATGCTGCTCGTGCCGGACGCGAACACCGCCTTCATCGACCCGTTCTTCGAAGAATCGACGCTGGTTCTGTCCTGCGACGTGGTCGAGCCGGCCGACGGCAAGGGCTACGAGCGCGACCCGCGTTCCCTCGCGAAGCGCGCGGAAGCCTATCTCAAGAGCTCGGGCCTCGGCGACACCGCCTACTTCGGTCCGGAGCCGGAATTCTTCATTTTCGACTCGGTGCAGTGGAACACGGACCAGTCGGGCACGTTCGTGAAGATCGGCTCGGAAGAAGCACCGTGGTCGTCGGCGAAGGAATTCGAAGGCGGCAACACCGGCCACCGTCCGGGCACGAAGGGCGGCTACTTCCCGGTCGCTCCCGTCGACACGTTCCAGGATATCCGCTCGGAAATGTGTCTGCTGCTCGAGCAGATCGGCATTCCGGTCGAAGTGCATCACCACGAAGTGGCGGGCCAGGGCCAAAACGAAATCGGCACCAAGTTCTCGACGCTGGTTCAGCGCGCGGACTGGCTGCAGCAGATGAAGTACATCATCCATAACGTGGCGCACACGTACGGCAAGACGGCGACGTTCATGCCGAAGCCGGTCGTCGGCGACAACGGTTCGGGCATGCACGTTCACCAGTCGATCTGGAAGGACGGTCAGAACCTGTTCGCGGGCAACGGCTACGCGGGTCTGTCGGAATTCGCGCTGTTCTACATCGGCGGCATCATCAAGCATGCGCGCGCGCTGAACGCGATCACGAACCCGGGCACGAACTCGTACAAGCGCCTCGTGCCGCACTTCGAAGCGCCGGTGAAGCTGGCTTACTCGGCTCGCAACCGTTCGGCATCGATCCGTATTCCGCACGTCTCGAATCCGAAGGGCCGCCGTATCGAAACGCGCTTCCCGGATCCGCTCGCGAACCCGTACCTGTGCTTCTCCGCGCTGATGATGGCGGGTCTCGACGGCGTGCAGAACAAGATTCACCCGGGCGAAGCCGCGGACAAGAATCTGTACGACCTGCCGCCGGAAGAAGACAAGAAGATCCCGACCGTTTGCGCGGGCCTCGACCAGGCGCTCGACGCACTCGACGCGGACCGCGAGTTCCTGACGCGCGGCGGCGTGTTCACGGATTCGATGCTCGACGCATACATCGAACTGAAGACGAACGAGCTGCAGCGTTATCGTCAGGCGGTGCATCCGATCGAGTTCGAGATGTACTACTCGCTGTAAAGCAGCATGATCGAAGCGCGTTTTGTCGTGAGCAGTCCGATGAGGCGCGCGACGTGTGCTGAACAGTGATCCAAAGGGACGGCGCGCCGTCCCTTTTTTAATCGCTGCTCAGTGTCATGAAACGATAAGAAGATCGGTGTCACGAACGACCTCATCGACTGCACGATGGTGCTCAAGAATCTGATCAAGGCGCGCAAAGGCCACGCCGATGCGCTCTCCGACAATACGCAGCTCGCGACAAGCGGACTGCTGCCCGGCTTCGAGGCGCTGCCCACGAACGTGCTCGTTCTGGACGTGCGCAATCTGCGGATCGCGTATGCGAATCCATCGGCCGAAGCGATGCTGGAAATGTCGCGCAAGCAGTTGACGCAGACGAACTGGCCCGACCTCTTCGCGAACGCGGACGAGCTCGCGACCACGATCGCGTCGATCGCCGAGAACCGCTTCAATGCGACGCGGCTCGACGCGGTGCTCGAGAGGCAGAATCGCGAGCCGGTGCATGTGCATGCGATCGTCGGCTATCTCGAAGCCGCGCCGGAATACGTGCTGCTCGAACTCTTCGAGAACGAGCGACATCTGCGCACGGACCGCGAAGAGCGTATCCACGATCTCACCGCGGTCAACAAGCAGCTCATCCGCAATCTCGCGCATGAGATCAAGAATCCGCTCGGCGGCATTCGCGGTGCGGCGCAGTTGCTCGAATTCGAACTCGGCGCGCGCGAACGCGACGAACTGCGCGAATACACGCAGGTCATCATCAAGGAATCGGATCGGCTGCAGACGCTCGTCGATCGCTTGCTGGAGCCGCACCGGCATCCGCATATCGTCGGCGACGTGAACATCCACGAAGTCTGCGAGCGGGTGCGCGCGGTGATCCTCGCGGAGTTTCCGCGCGGCCTCACGATCGAGCGCGACTACGACGTGAGCGTGCCCGATCTGCGCGGCGACAAGGAACAGTTGATTCAGGCGCTGCTGAACATCGTGCGCAACGCGGCCGAAGCGCTGAAGGAACGCATCTCACAAGGCGATGCGAAGATCGAGCTGCGCACGCGCATCGCGCGCAAGGTGACCATCGGCAAGAAGCTGCACAAACTGGCACTGGACTTGCATATCACTGACAACGGTCCCGGCATCCCCAGCGAAATCCGCGACCGGATCTTCTTTCCGCTCGTATCGGGCAGGGAAGACGGCAGCGGTCTCGGCCTCACGCTCGCGCAGTCGTTCGTGCATCAGCACGATGGGCTGATCGAAGTGGAAAGCCGGCCGGGCTGTACCGAGTTCGCCATCCTGTTGCCGTTCGAGAATTGACCAGCGACTTCACGCCAAGGAACGTAGTGCCGCATGCTTTGACGCCTGACCGTTTCGACGGGCTCACACCGAACCACACGAAGACTTCTCGCCGAACGATATGAAGCCGATCTGGATAGTAGACGACGACCAATCCATCCGCTGGGTGCTGGAAAAGGCGCTCGCACGAGAAAACTTCACGACGCGCAGCTTCTCCGGCGTGCGCGACGCGCTTGCCGCGCTCGAAGGAGAAAGCCCGCAAGTGCTCGTCTCGGACATCCGCATGCCGGGCGGGTCCGGGCTGGAACTGCTGCAGACCGTGCGCGACCGCTTGCCGGGCTTGCCTGTCATCATCATGACGGCGTTCTCGGATCTCGACAGCGCAGTGGCCGCGTTTCAGGGCGGCGCCTTCGAATATCTCGCCAAGCCATTCGATGTCGACAAGGCCGTCGAGCTGATCCGCCGCGCCGTGGATGAAAGCATGCGCGGCGAAGCGTCGGTCGACGAGCGCGTGACCGAGACGCCCGAGATGCTCGGTCAGGCGCCCGCGATGCAGGACATGTTCCGCGCGATCGGCCGTCTGTCGCATTCGGCGGCGACCGTGCTCATCACGGGCGAATCAGGCACCGGAAAGGAGCTTGTCGCGCGCGCCTTGCACCGACATAGCCCACGCGCAAACGGACCGTTCATCGCGCTGAACACGGCGGCGATTCCGAAGGATCTGCTGGAGTCCGAACTGTTCGGGCACGAGCGCGGCGCGTTCACCGGCGCGCAGGCGATGCGTCAGGGCCGCTTCGAACAAGCCGAGAACGGCACGCTCTTTCTCGATGAAATCGGCGACATGCCGTTCGACCTCCAGACGCGCCTGCTGCGCGTGCTGTCGGACGGGCAGTTCTATCGCGTGGGCGGGCACAATCCGCTGAAGGCGAACGTGCGCGTGATCGCGGCGACGCATCAGAATCTCGAATCGCGCGTGCGGCAGGGCTTGTTTCGCGAGGACTTGTATCACCGATTGAATGTGATTCGGCTGCGTCTGCCGGCGTTGCGCGAACGCAGCGAGGATATCCCGCTGCTCACGCGACACTTCCTGCAGAAGAGCGCGCGCGATCTGGGTGTCGAGCCCAAGCGCGTGTCGGACGATGCACTCGCGTATCTCGCGTCGCTGCCGTTTCCCGGCAACGTGCGTCAACTGGAGAACCTGTGCAACTGGCTCACGGTGATGGCGCCCGCGCAGGTGATCGAGCAGAAGGATCTGCCGCCCGATCTCACGTCGCGTCAGGAGGTGAGCGCCGAGAGTCTCGCCGTATCGACGGATGGCGCGGTCGCGCCGGTTCCCAATGCCGTGAACGGCGCCGGATCCGCGCCGATCGCGGCGGCGCCGGCGGGCGTCGCGGCGAGCGTGTGGGAGAACGGCTTGCGCACGGAAGTCGCGCGACTGTTGCGCGAGAATTCCGCCGATGTCATGGACGAACTCGCGCGCCGTTTCGAAGCGGCGGTGATCCGCGAGGCGCTCGACTTCACGCGCGGGCGCAAGGTGGAGGCGGCGGAGCGTCTGGGCATCGGCCGCAATACGATCACGCGCAAGATTCAGGAGTTGCATCTCGACGCGTGAGCGTCGTTACGACGGGATCAGCCGATCGTCGCGATCACGGGCGCGTGGTCCGACGGCTGGTCCCACTTGCGCGGCACCTTGTCGACTTCGCATGACGTGCAGCGCGCGGCCAGTTCCGCCGACAGCAGGATGTGGTCGATGCGCAGCCCCGCGTTGCGGCGAAACGCCATCATCCGATAATCCCACCACGTAAAGAGCTTCTCGGCCTGCTCGAACTTGCGGAAGGCATCGGTCAGGCCGAGCCCGACGAGTTGCGCGAAGTGCGCGCGCTCTTCGGGCGACACGAGGTTCTGGCCTTCCCATGCTTTCGGATCGTGCACGTCGCGGTCTTCCGGCGCGATGTTGTAATCGCCCAGCAACGCGAGCTGCGGATGACGCGCCATGTCTTCGCGCAACCATTCGCGCAGTGCGTCCAGCCAGCGCATCTTGTAGGCGAATTTCTCGGAGCCGGGCGCCTGTCCGTTCGGGAAATATGCGGAGATGATGCGCACGCCGTCGATCGTCGCGGCGATCACGCGTTGCTGCAGATCTTCGAATCCGGGAATGTTGCGCACGACGCTGATTTCATCGACTTCGAAGCCCGCATCGGCGCGCACCAGAATGCCGACGCCGTTGTACGTCTTCTGCCCGGCGAACCAGCTTTTGTAGCCGGCGGCTTCGAGTTCGGCGCGGGGAAATTTCTCGTCGGGGAGCTTCAGTTCCTGAAGGCACAGCACGTCGACGCCCGAGAGCGCGAGCCAGTCGATGACATGCTGCTGGCGGACTTTGAGGGAATTGACGTTCCAGGTGGCGATTTTCATGAGTGCCCGTTTTCTTCGTAGAGCGCGGCCGTTGCGCTGAAGGCTCGATTCTAGCGGAGCGGTGGGGCGGGGCGGGCTCGCAGACGTCACACATAAACGAATCTGACCAGATGAAAAAACACAGGCGCGGCGAAGCAGATCGAATCGACACGATCGAGCATGCCGCCGTGTCCGGCGAGCATCGAGCCCCAGTCCTTCGCGCCGAGCGAACGCTTCACCGCTGAAAGAACCAGCCCGCCGATGAACCCCGCCAGAACGATGGCGAACGACATGCCGAGCGCCGCGCCGAAGCCGAATGGCGTGATCCGGTAAAGCGCCGCGCCGCAAAGGGTCGCCAGCGCGCCACCGCCGACGAAGCCTTCGACCGTTTTAGAAGGCGAAAGCACGGGTGCGATCTTGCGCTTGCCGAACAGTTTCCCCACGACGTACTGCAAGACATCGCTGATCTGCACGACGAGCAGGAAGTAGAAGAGCAATAACGCGTTCTGCCCGCGATAGCCGGGAATGTCGAGTGTCAGGAGCGCGGCGGCGTGGCTCAGGCCGTAGACGCAGACCATCAGCGCCCAGTTAATGCGTGCATTGCGACTCAGAAAGTCGCGCGTATCCTGCGTCAGCGCCGATACTAGTGACATCGCGAAGAAGAGATGCACCGGTACGAAGATGGAATACATGCCGTACCAGTTGATGCCAAGCAGAATGTACTGAACGGGAACCGCGACAAAGAACGCGAGGAACAGCGTCGAGTGATCGCTCGGCGTGGTCGGGGTGAGTGTTATGAACTCGCGCAACGTGAGGAATGACAGTAGCGCGAAGACCACATAAGTTGCAGTCTCGCCGAGGCCAATGGCGATCGCCATGACGGCGACCATGCCCCACCACGCGCGGATGCGTTCATTGAGGTTGACGATAGTCGCGCTCTTGCCATTCGGCCGGGCGGCGAGGATGGCGCCTGTCACGGTCGCGACGGCGAGAAAGCCCGCCACGCCCGCGATCAATTTCCAAAACAGTTCTGGCATGTTCGAGAATCGGAGATGTTGTTGCAGCAAGCTCAGTCTGAGCAAGCCGATGGCGCCAGCGCGACGATCGCATCGCGCATGCGTGTGAGAAAAGCAGATTTGTCGTCGGTCGCCCGAAGCGCTTCGCCCGCGCCGAAATGGACTTTGCAGATCAACGGAATCGGCCAGATCGCGCCCTTGGGCATGATCCGCTGAAGATTCTCGAGATAGACCGGCGTGAGGGCGATGCCGGGAAACTCGCTTGCCAGATGAAAGAGTCCGCTCTTGAAGCCTTGCGGCAAAGCATCCGTGCCACGTGTGCCTTCGGGAAAGATAATCACCGAATGCCCCTTCGTGAGCGCATCGCGAACCGGATCGAGCGGATCGCCATCTCCTTCGCGTCGACGATCGATCAGCACGACGTTCAGCAGTTTCTGCGCGATATGTCGCTTGAGCGCGTTGGCGTTCCAGTAGTCGCGCGCAGCAACGGGCCGCACGGAATCGCGCAAACTGCGCGGCAACGCAGCGAGGATAGCGAGTGTGTCGATATGGCTCGTGTGATTCGAGAAGTAGATCTGTTGAGTTTCGCCTGCACGAGGGACATGACAGACTGGGTAGGCTCCAGCGACCAACCGAACGAGAGATAACAGTAAATCGCGTTGCCAGGCATATATCCGTTTCATGAGTCGGTAGTGGTGTGGATTGCTTATTTATATTCCGTTCACATGCGCATCGACGGAGCAAGTGGTCTTGACAAGATGTGTCAGATGTTTAGCAAGTGATAACAGAACTGCATAACAACGAGGCTCTGCAATCCTAACGGTTGACGGGATGCAAAAGTGCCCTGATAGTAGCGGCTTTTTCGATCCATCGGGACGTCAGGCATGGTCGACGAACCGGCGAAAACATCGCAATGAGCCTCTACGCACTCAAGCCGCGCTTCCAAATTCTGCTTCGTCCATTCACAAATTGGCTCGCGCGGCGAGGCGTGACCGCAAACCAGGTCACGGTAGCCGCGATGCTTGGATCGATGGCAGTCGGTGCATCGGCGTGGCTCGGTTATCCCGAGCGCGGTCTGTTTCTGCTCATTCCGCTGTGGCTTTTCATCCGCATGGCGCTGAATGCCATCGACGGCATGCTTGCGCGCGAACACGGCCATAAGAGCGCATTGGGCGCTTACCTGAACGAACTAGGCGATGTGATCTCGGACACGGCGCTCGTGCTGCCGTTTCTGGCCGTGCCGGCTTTCGCGCCATCGGACGTGTGGCTTTTCGCCTGGACGGCGTGCGTAGTCGAGTGCGCGGGACTGATCGGACCACTGGCCGGCGCGGATCGTCGCTACGACGGGCCATTCGGCAAGAGCGACCGCGCGCTGGCGCTCGGGGCATTTGCGCTCTGGTTCGGAATGGGGCTGCCGGTCGGTTCGACGTTCGTCTGGCTGTGGCGTGCACTGATCGCACTCGCGGTATTGACTGCGATCAGACGCGTCGCGATGGGCGTTCGCTTATCGCGTGAAACGGGCCGTTAAGCGTTACCTGCAACATCGAAACAACGAAGGCAAAAATCACATGACTCAAGCGACTATTCGACGCGCACAAGAGGCGCGCTTCACGACTCACGACGGTGAAGCGCTTTTCTATCGGCACTGGCCCGCGGCGGGCGCGCCACGCAGCGGCGCTGTGGTGCTGCTGCATCGGGGGCACGAGCATTCGGCGCGTGTCGCGCATCTGGTCGATGAACTCGACATGCCTGGCTACGATTTCTTTGCGTGGGACGCGCGTGGGCACGGACGTTCGCCCGGCGCGCGCGGATACAGTCCGAACGCAGCGGCTTGCGTGCGCGACCTCCAGTGCTTCGTCGAACACATCCGCGACGTTCATGGCGTCGCCATCGAAGACATGGCGGTCGTCGGTCAGAGCGTCGGCGCCGTGCTGGCCGCGGCCTGGGCGCACGATTATGCGCCGCCCGTGCGCTGTCTCGCGCTCGCATCGCCGGCGTTTCATATCAAGCTGTACGTGCCATTTGCACGTCCGGGATTGCGTCTGATGCACAAGCTTCGCGGTCTGTTCTATGTGAACAGCTATGTGAAGCCAAAATTTTTGACGCACGATCCGGAGCGCATCGCGAGCTATGCCGCGGATCCGCTGATCACGCGGCCGATCGCGGTCAATATGCTGCTGGACCTGCACGACACGGCGAGGCGCATCGTCGACGATGCGGCCGCCATCACCGTGCCGACGCAACTGCTGATCTCGGGTGCGGATTGGGTCGTGCATCGCGGACCGCAGGAACGCTTCTTCGAGCGGCTCGGGTCGGCGCGCAAGGAGCGCATCGTGCTGCCCGGTTTCTATCACGATACGCTCGGTGAACGCGACCGCGCGCAGGCGCTCGCGCCGCTGCGGGCGTTTCTGCTGCGTGAGTTCGAGGCGCCTTGCGCGCGAGTCTCGCTCGTGGATGCCGACACGCGCGGACCTTTTCATGCGGAATACGAAGCGTTGAAACAAGCTCCCGCCAGTCCGCTCGCGCGTTTGTACTGGATGACTGCGCGCGCGGGGTTGCGGGTGGGCGGCGCATTCTCGGAGGGCATTGCACTTGGGCATCGGCTCGGGTTCGATTCCGGCTCGACGCTCGACTACGTGTACCGCAACGAAGCGAGGGGACGCGGATGTGTGGGGCGGCACATCGATCGCAACTACCTCGACTCTCCTGGCTGGGTGGGCATCCGTCAGCGCAAGATCAATATCGAGGCGTTGATCGCCGAGGCGATGACGCGAATCACGCGCTCGGGCGAGACGGTCCGGATCGTCGATATCGCGGCGGGACATGGCCGTTATGTCCTTGACGCCATCGCCGCGGTGACCCGTCGCGATGGCGTGTCGCCCGAGCACATTCTGTTGCGCGATTACAGCGCGCCGAACGTCGATGCTGGACGCGCTCTGATTGCGCAACGTGGTCTCGAAAGCGTTGCGCGTTTCGAGCAAGGCGATGCCTTCGACGAGGCCTCGCTCGCCGCGCTCGATCCCCGTCCGACGCTTGCGATCGTGTCAGGGCTGTATGAGCTTTTTGGCGACAACGCTTCGATAGAACAGTCGCTCCGTGGTCTCGCGCGCGCCGTGCAACCTGGCGGCTACCTCGTCTATACCGGACAGCCGTGGCATCCGCAGCTCGAATTCATTGCGCGCGTGCTTGGGAATCATCGTGGCGAGACAGCGTGGGTCATGCGTCGCCGTTCGCAGGCGGAAATGGACGAACTCGTCGCGCGCGCCGGCTTTCGCAAGATCACGCAGCGCATCGATGAAAAGGGGATCTTCACGGTGACGCTTGCCGAGCGCGTCGCGTCCTGATGAATAGCGCTGCCTTGTCCGTCGCCGGTGCGCGAAGCGAACGGGACGCCTCCTTGATGTTGCGATCCGGATGGCTCGCGATCATGGGCGCGTTGTTCTTTTCGACATACGCCTTCGCGAACTGGCTGGCGTCGACGCGCGCCTCGGTGCCCACCTTCGCATTCGCATGGGAACGGGCCATTCCGTTCATGCCGTGGAGCATCGTGCCGTATTGGTCCATCGATGTGTTCTACGCGCTCTCGTTCCTGTTGTGCGTCAGGCGCGCGGCGCTCCACGCGCACGTCCGCAGGCTTTTCACGGTGCAAATGATCTCCGTGGCATGTTTCATCGCGTGGCCGTTGAGCTTCGGCGCCGAGCGGCCAGTCTCGAGCGGTGTGACCGGCGTGCTATTCGACCTCCTGACGGGCATCGACAAGCCGTATAACCAGGCTCCATCGCTGCACATCGGATTGCTGATCGTGCTTTGGACGTTCTACGCGGGCGTTCTGCGGAACAAAGCTGCTCGTGCGGTCTTGCATCTCTGGTTCATGGCGATCGGTGTTTCCGTTCTGACCACATGGCAGCACCATGTGATCGACGTGCCGACCGGCGCGGCGGTGGGTGCCTTTGCGCTATTTCTCTTTCCTCTCGCAGACGATGTGACCGGCGCCGCGCTCCCTTGCGCGCGAAGCCGGCGGATAGCTGGCGTCTATGCGACCGTCGCGGTCGCGCTGACCGCGTTCGCGTTGATCCTTGTGCGGCATGCCGTTGGTGCCGCGCTTGTCACGGGATGGGTTTCGCTGGCATTCGCTTGCGTTGCGTGGATTTATTGGCAAGGCTCGCCTGCCGCGTTTCAGAAGGACGAGCGGGGCCGCATTCCGTTGGCCGTCCGTCTGCTGCTCGCTCCGGCTATCGCTGGCGCATTCATCAACTCACGGTTATGGACGCGCAAGAGGCCATCGCCTGTTCGCGTTGCGACCGGCGTTTCCATCGGTCGCACGCCGACGCCTCGCGAATGGCGGCAGCATGGTTTCGATGCATTGCTCGATCTGACGGCCGAGATGCCGCGCTGGATCGCGCTCGATCAATCGAATGTGTACCTATGCGTGCCGCCTCTGGATCTCGTGCCGCCGACTCTGCTGCGTCTGAACGCGGCTGTCGAGGCGCTCGGTGAGTTGCATCGCGACGGGCGCGATGTGCTGGTTTGCTGTGCGCTCGGTTATGGGCGCAGCGTGCTGTGCGCGGCGGCGTGGATCGCGAAGACGCAAGGTTTGCACGATGCACGCGCGGCACTTCTGGCTGTGCGGTCGGCGCAGCGTCGCGCGGTCTGGTCGAAGGACACCGTCGCGTTGCTGCAGGACTGGATCGACCATTGCACGGTTCATGGAAGACAAGGATGAAAGCCTATTTCATCGCGGCGGCGCGTGGTGCGCTCGATGCTGGCTGCTGTGCGTGCGCGGTCGCCTTGGCAGCGGCAGGCGTGGGGTGCGGTGTCGCCATTCATTGCGAGCATTTGCATTACGTGCGAACGCTGATCGCGCTCATCAGCACATGTTCGGGCATAGGCGCTTCGTGGCTAATGGTGCGAATCGTCATCGACCGACAGTTGTTCGCCACGCTTGCCGCAATGGAATCTTCGACGCTCGATGATCTCGACCGCGTGCTGATCGAGCTCGGATGGACCGCTGCATCGCGTGCCGGCCGGCCGCTCGATGCACGGGTGCGCGGCGTGACTCGACTGCTCAGGGCGAGCGTGATGCTTGCGGTCGTGCAGTGGGTGTGCGTGGGTGTGGCGGTGATGGTTGAGGGCGGGTGACATTTTGCTTCAAACGCTTGCAGCAAAGCCACTCCCATCCCCGACACACCGTCAGCCGAAGAGGGCAATGCCCAGAACCACGATCATCAGAAGCGCGAGCATCCATGCCGCCGCGGCGTTCGTGCCGCCCTTGCGGCACAGCTCGTATTCCAGCGCGCTGCCGGATGAACCCTGGTTGCGAAGTTTGCCGATGCTCCTTAGCACATGTTCCCGGTAGAGAAGATTGCCGGAGAGTCCCAGCGCGAACGAAATCGCGTACGACACAAAGCCGCCAGCCCCATCTCCCAGCGAACCGACGGCGAACCGAAGCAGGACAGCAGCCGCGAACAACGCTCCAGCTTGCCAGTACATCTTTCGATAGACGAGCCAAATTGGACCGATCACGAACGCGGCTCCGTTCCATGTACATCTTGGCTGCCCGCGTTTGTTCAGAAAGGACCATTTGTACGCGTAGTACTTCGCGTTCTTTCCGACGAAGAGAGCGACGTCCGGTTCGAGCGTGGGCGACTGTATCTCGGTGTTGATTTGAGGCACGTCTAGTTGATGTTCGGTTGGTTCCATGATGCTTGCCTCGAGTGTGCGGTCCTTTCGTATGTCCGGTCGCGAGCATTGCAGCACGCTGCGCTGTTGTCCACGGTGCCGTATGGCTTTTGCGGAAATTTGAAGAAATTGCGCATCGGCTGCTAGATCGAGCGAATCGGCGATTGCTATGCTTTCATGATTCGGTATCCGAAGAAATAGCGATGCGATGAATCGCTTCATCCATCGTAATGAAGCAAAAGCAATGTCCAACATCAATCAACCGTCTACTCCTAAAAGATATCCGGCGCGACTGTCATTCTTCAAAAGGACGGCGCCCAGTCGGTTCGTATCCAGAGTGATGCACAAGGCGCTGCGCAGATTCCAGCCGATATGGCGAATGACAGCAAGGTGCTTCTGATCATCAAGAAGGCTGGTTATTCCGGTCTGGTCGCCAAGTGCCCATGCGCTGGACTGTCTTATGCGCTGAGTCCGGTGATGAAGAATCTGGATGGCATGCGCGTCGTGCTTACATGGGGACAGCGCCCGCGCGATCTCGATCTGCACGTGTCCTATCCGCAGAATCACGTCTACTTTCAACACCAAGCCGGGGACGACGCCAATCTGGATGTCGACCACACGGATAGCTACGGTCCGGAAACCATCACGCTCGATCACAAGCGTTCCGGCCAGACCTACGTCTTCGCCGTGCACGATTTCAGCAACGAGAGCAACCCCGCGTCGTCGGAGCTTGCGAACAGCGAGGCAAGGGTGTTCGTGTATGTCGGCCAGTCGCTGGTTCGAACGTTCAGCGTGCCGCGTCAGGCGGGCAATCTGTGGACCGTGTTCCGCGTCAACGGCGAGGGCGAGATGCAGGACATCAACACCATGCGCGGCGTGACGGTCAGAGCGAGCGAGGTGCTCGGCACCATCGACAACTACAACGACGAGCAGTTGAGAATCGTGCCGGCCAATCAGGACTATGTCGACGCGGCCCGCGCGAGCCTGATCAACAAGGACGGCGAGCGTGCCTATCACGCAGGCAACTTCGACGACGCTATCTGGCTGTACCGCGAGGCGATCAGCTTCAATCCGGAATTCGGCCAGGCGTACAGCAATCTCGGGCTCGCCTTCCAGAAGGCCGGACGTGCTGCCGAAGCCATCTGGGCCAATCGCAAGGCGATCGCGCTCGCGAATGGAGCGACGGCCGCGACGGTCCGCGCCAGTTCGTACTACAACATCGGCCGCATCTATGAGGACGCCGGCCAGTTCACCGACGCATCGAGCAACTACCGCGCAGCGCGACGCGAAAAGTCGAATCCGGTCTACGACGCCGCCATTACGCGCGTCAGCAATCGCTGAATCCGTTCAATCCAGGCCCCGGCATCGCGCCGGGGCCCGCATCGCTCATCACATGTACAAGAAAGCTCTCGCGGCGATGCTCATGGCATTCGCCGCGATGTCGTCGCACGCGGCAGGTCCGGTTTCGGTCGCCATCGGCGATCGCGGGACGTGGCCGATATCCATCGATAGTACAGAGAACTTCGATCTCGCTTCGCGCGCCGAACTTCTCGCATTCGGCAAAGCGCTGGCCGATAGCGAACAACTGTCAGACGCCGAGTTGCAGAGCCGGCTGAAGGTGAAATCGTTCGATCGGGCATCGGTCGATCGTATCCGGGGCCGTTACTGGAAGCGTCTGACCGGAAACTATCTGACCGCTTCGGCGAATTGCACGCCGAGTGCTCCGTTTTGCGTAAAGGTGCATGGCGAGGCTGACTTCGTGAACGCGGCCAAAGCCTTCGCAGTCCCGGCGGATAGTCCGTATCGCGCGTGGTCATCGCAGGCTCGGACGTTTCACAAGGCGTATCTCGACGAACTGCTGAGACTGGCCGCGCTCTTTCCGAAGGTCAGCAGTGAGATCGACACGTATTCGTCGCGAGAGATCGACGGCAACGAGTTCGCCGACCGCACCTTCCTGCTCACCTTCGACGATGGCCCGACCACCGCCGGCGGCACAACCGACGCGTTGCTGCGGACGTTGCGAGACGCTCGCTTGAATGGCGTGTTCTTCACGCTCGGGACGCGGTTGCAAGCGCGCTTGCAGCAGGCGGGTGCGTCGTCGATGGCGTATGCCTATCGCGGCATGTGCGTCGGCGCGCATGGCTGGGAGCATCGTTCGCACGCAACCTGGCCGTCGTGGGAAGAGTCGGTGGCGCGGAGCATCGGGCTGGCGCAGGCGAATCTGCCGGACAGTTTCGTTCCGCTCTTCAGGCCGCCCTATGGTCAACGCCGAGCGGACAGCGGCGACTTCTTCGCATCGCAAGGCCTGCGTGTGGCGCTCTGGAATATCGATTCGCAAGACTGGAACGAGAAGGTGAGCGCGGATGAAGTCAAACAGCGCGTGCTCACGCTCATGCTGCTGTGGCGACGCGGGATCATTCTCTTCCACGATATTCATCCGAAGGCGCAGGTTGCGGTGCCCTGGTTGCATGACCGGTTGACGGCATCGGGTGTGCAGTGGATGGATTGCAAGAGGTTGGTCGCGACGAACGCCGATTGATCGCGCTGATTGTTTGAACCAACGACAGGCGGCGATGCGGTCAAAGGACGTCAAATGAAAAGAAGAAAGTTTATTGCCCTCACGGTATCGATGCCTTTCGCTCTCAGCGGGTGCCTGACATCCGGATTGAACGAGGAAGCAAAGTCGCCCGATTACTACAGGTACGCGGAAACGATAAGCAGTGTGCTTATCTCGGCAGACCAGAAGACGCTAGTGTTTCTTGGTAAGAATTATCACTATATTTTCGATGCGCCGGATCACTTCGTGGATGTCCTTCAGTCACCCTTTCACGCCGGAATGACCGCAGATGTCAATCAGTTCTACGTAGACGGAGACAGCAATGTCAGCGGTTCCTTCGTCTTGAATCTCGACAAGGCGGCGAGCTTCAGCGAAGAGCAGAAGGAGGAACTGGGAAATCTTGGAATCGATCCGCAACGCCGGTCTCTCTCGTTCAGGCTTAGCGGGCGGCGATATGACGCGAAAGGTTTCGACCGGTCGAAGGTCAATCCCATGCTGCTGAACCAGTCTTATGAAGTCTCCGTCAGGGAGCAGCATTACTCCAATGCGAAGAAAGTCATCCTGCTGGCGACGCCCGTGACCGTGGCGGCAGATGGCGCGCTGATGATCCTCGCCATTCCATTGTTGCCTGTGCTCTATGTGGTCTTTATGCGGAACTTTCGTGTGATGTGACGCCCGGTTGATCAGATCGACTCGGGCTCACTCACGCAAAGCACGAAGCATTAGCGCCCGCCTATCCAAGGCGGGCGTTTTTTTACACCATTTTTACACCCCGCCTCCCACTCTTTTCCCGCCCTTTACGTCCATTTTCTTAATCTCCACCTTGTCCTGAACCGCACAAGGGGAGAACACCAAAATGGACCTGATTTACCTCGCCGGCATCGTCCTGTTCTGGGGACTTTGCGTGGCGCTCACGCGCGGCTGCGAGCGACTCGGCCGCCGCGCGACGGGAGGGCGTCCATGAGCGCCTGGATGCTGTGGCTCGCGGCGGCTTCCACGCTGCTGCTCTTCGTGTATCTCGTGTACGCGCTTCTGCGTGCGGAGGATCTCGAATGAACGCCAACACCTTCATGCAGACGGCGCTCTTCATCGTCGTGCTGATTGCGCTGGCCATTCCGCTCGGCCGCTATATCTCGAACGTGCTCGACGGATCGTCCGTTATCGTGCGCAAGATCGGACGCCCGATCGAATCGATGCTCTATCGCATCGCCGGCGTCGATCCCGAATCCGAGATGTCATGGAAGCATTACGCGCTCGCCGTGATGCTCTTCAACGTGCTCGGCGCGCTCGTGCTGTATGCGCTGCTGCGCCTGCAGGGCACGCTGCCCGCCAATCCGCAAGGCATGGCCGGCATGACGCCCGATGCCGCGTTCAACACCGCCATCAGCTTCGTGACTAACACGAACTGGCAGGACTACGGCGGCGAAAGCACGCTCGGCTATCTCGCGCAGATGCTCGGCCTGACCGTGCAAAACTTTCTCTCGGCGGCGACGGGCATCGCGGTCGTCATCGCGCTGATTCGCGGCTTCAAGCGGCATAGCGCTCAGACCATCGGCAACTTCTGGGTCGACCTCACGCGCACGACGCTCTACATCCTTGCGCCGCTTGCCGTCGTGTTCGCGCTCGTCTTCGTGAGCCAGGGCGCGATCCAGAATTTCAAGGCGTATCAGGACGTATCGACGCTGCAGGTCACCACATATCAGACGCAATCCACCGACGCGCAAGGCAAGCCCGTCACGCAGACGCTCAAGGCCGACAAACAGACGCTGCCGATGGGCCCCGTCGCCTCGCAGGAAGCGATCAAGATGCTCGGCACGAATGGCGGCGGTTTCTTCAACACGAACTCCGCGCATCCGTACGAGAACCCGACGCCGTTCTCGAACTTCATGCAGATGCTCGCGATGCTGATCATCCCGGCTGCGCTGTGCGTCGTGTTCGGGCGCACGGTCGGCGACAGGCGTCAGGGCTATGCCGTGCTCGCGGCGATGACCATCGCGTTCGCCGTCGCGTGCTGGGGCGAGATTGCATCGGAGCAGGCCGGCAATCCGCTTTATGCGTCGCTCAAGGTCGATACGCAAGCGTCCACGCTACAGGCCGGCGGCAACATGGAAGGCAAGGAAACGCGCCTTGGCATCGCGCAATCGGGCATCTTCACGGTCGCGACGACCGCCGCATCGTGCGGCGCGGTGTCCAGCATGCACGATTCGCTGACGCCGCTCGGCGGCCTCGTGCCGATGCTGCTGATCCAGCTCGGCGAAGTGATCTTCGGCGGCGTCGGTTCCGGTCTCTACGGCATGCTCGCGTTCGCGTTGCTCGCGGTGTTCGTCGCGGGTCTGATGATCGGCCGCACGCCCGAGTATGTCGGCAAGAAGATCGAATCGTTCGAGATGAAGATGGTCTCCATCGTCATTCTGCTTACGCCGCTGCTGGTGCTTCTCGGCACGTCGATCGCCGTGTTGAGCGCGGCGGGCACGGCGGGCATCGCGAATCCGGGCGCGCACGGCTTCTCCGAAGTGCTTTACGCGTTCAGCTCCGCCGCCAACAACAACGGCAGCGCGTTCGCGGGCCTTTCGGTGAACACGCCGTTCTATAACTCGATGCTCGCCATCGCGATGTGGTTCGGCCGCTTCGGTTCGCTCATTCCGATCCTCGCCATCGCTGGCTCGCTCGCCGCGAAGAAGCGTCTCGCCGTGACAGCGGGCACCTTGCCGACCCACGGACCGCTCTTCGTCGTGCTCCTGCTCGGCACGCTCCTTCTGGTCGGCGCGCTCACGTATGTGCCGGCGCTCGCGCTCGGGCCCATCGTCGAGCACGTCACGATGACCGCAAGCCATTGATTTCCGAGGACAGCATGAATCAAGAGAATCAAACGCCGCTGCATCGCCCGGAGAATCTCGGGCAGGCGCGCACAGCGGCACGTTCGATGTTCGATCCGGCGCTCGTGAAGCCGGCGATCGTCGATTCGTTCAGGAAGCTCGCGCCGCGCACGCAGTTGCGCAATCCGGTGATGTTCTGCGTCTACGTCGGCAGCATTCTGACGACGGTGCTCTGGCTCGCCGCGCTCGCCGGCCAGGCGGAAGCGCCCGCGGGCTTCATCCTCGCGATCGCGCTGTGGCTGTGGTTCACGGTGCTCTTCGCGAACTTCGCCGAAGCGCTCGCGGAAGGGCGCTCGAAGGCGCAGGCGGCATCGCTGCGCCAGGCGAAGCACAACGTGATGGCGAAGAAGCTCAACGAGCCGCATCCGAAATCGCCGATCCGCATCACGACGTCCACGGAATTGCGCCGCGACGATGTCGTGCTCGTCGAAGCGGGCGACGTGATTCCCGCCGACGGCGACGTGATCGAAGGCGTCGCGTCGGTCGACGAATCCGCGATCACGGGCGAATCCGCGCCGGTGATCCGCGAGTCGGGCGGCGATTTCTCGTCGGTGACGGGCGGCACGCGCGTGCTCTCCGACTGGATCGTCGTGCGCGTATCGGTGAATCCGGGCGAGGCGTTTCTCGACCGCATGATCGCGATGGTCGAAGGCGCGAAGCGTCAGAAGACGCCGAACGAAATTGCGCTGACGATCTTGCTCGTCGCGCTGACGCTCGTGCTGCTCTTCGCGACCGCGACGCTGCTGCCGTTCTCGATGTTCTCCGTCGAGGCGGCGAAGCAGGGCCACGTCGTCACGATCACCGCGCTCGTCGCGCTGCTCGTGTGCCTGATTCCGACGACGATCGGCGGGCTGCTGTCCGCGATCGGCGTCGCGGGCATGAGCCGCATGATGCAGGCGAACGTGATCGCGACGTCGGGCCGCGCGGTCGAAGCGGCCGGCGACGTCGACGTGCTGCTGCTCGACAAGACCGGCACGATCACGCTCGGCAATCGCCAGGCGTCGACGTTCGTGGCGGCGCCCGGCGTGGCCGAGCGCGATCTCGCGGACGCGGCGCAACTCGCATCGCTCGCCGATGAAACGCCGGAAGGCCGCAGCATCGTCGTGCTGGCGAAGCAGCGCTTCAATATCCGCGAGCGCGACATGGCGACGTTGCACGCGACCTTTCTCGCGTTCAGCGCGCAGACGCGCATGAGCGGCGTGGATCTGCCGAATCGGGAGATCCGCAAGGGTTCCGCCGATGCGTTGAAGCGTTACGTCGAAGAACGCGGCGGACGTTTTCCGCAGGAAGTGCAGCATGCCGTCGATGAAGTCGCGCGGCGCGGCAGCACGCCGCTCGTGGTGGCCGAGCGCGTGAACGATACGACGCGCGCGCTGGGCGTGATCGAGCTGAAGGACATCGTGAAGGGCGGCATCAAGGAGCGCTTCGCGGAGCTGCGCAAGATGGGCATCAAGACGGTGATGGTGACGGGCGACAACCGGCTGACGGCTGCTGCCATCGCGGCGGAAGCGGGCGTCGACGACTTTCTCGCCGAAGCGACGCCGGAAGCGAAGCTGGCGACGATCCGCGCGCATCAGTCCGAGGGGCGTCTCGTCGCGATGACGGGTGACGGCACCAACGATGCGCCCGCGCTCGCGCAGGCCGACGTCGCGGTGGCGATGAACACGGGCACGCAGGCCGCGAAGGAAGCGGGCAACATGGTCGATCTCGATTCGAACCCGACGAAGCTCATCGAGATCGTGGAGATTGGCAAGCAGATGCTGATGACGCGCGGCTCGCTGACGACGTTTTCCATCGCCAACGACGTCGCCAAGTACTTCGCGATCATCCCGGCCGCGTTTGCGACGACGTATCCGCAGTTGCGCGTGCTGGACGTGATGCATCTGGCGTCGCCATCGTCGGCGATTCTGTCGGCGGTGATCTTCAATGCGCTCATCATCGTGTTTCTGATTCCGCTCGCGTTGAAGGGCGTGAAGTATCGCGCTTTGGGCGCCGCGTCGTTGTTGCGACGGAACCTGCTGATTTACGGGCTGGGCGGCATCGTGTTGCCGTTTCCGTTCATCAAGCTCATCGATATGGTCATTACCGCTCTTGGCTGGAGTTGAACATCATGAAGAATCTGTTGCGTCCCATGCTGGTGTTGTTCGTCGCGTTGACTGTCGTGACGGGCGTGGTGTATCCGGCGGTCGTCACCGCGATCGGACAGGCGGCGTTTTCGCATCAGGCGAATGGGAGTTTGATCGAGCGCGATGGGCGTCTCGTGGGCTCGCAGATCATCGGGCAGCAGTTCGATGCGCCTCGGTATTTCTGGGGGCGTTTGTCGGCTACTGCGCCGAATCCTTATAACGCGGGGAGTTCTAGTGGCTCCAATTTCGGACCGACCAATCCGGCGCTCGCCGGTGAGATCAAAGCGCGCATTGCCGCCTTGCACGATGCCGATCCGGGGAATGAGGCGGCCGTTCCCGTCGATCTGGTGACTTCGTCCGGGAGCGGGCTCGATCCGGAAATCAGTCCGGCGGCTGCGGCGTATCAGGTTTCGCGGGTCGCGAAGGCGCGGGGGATGTCGGTGGCTCGCGTCGAAGCGCTTGTCGCTCAAGCTACTAGCGGGAGGCAGTTTGGAGTGCTCGGAGAGTCTCGGGTGAATGTGCTTAAATTGAATCTTGCGTTGGATGGGGAGTAGTTGGGGGCGCTTGGCTTGGTTTCGCCGGATCCCGTTTTGCTCTCGGTCTATTAGCACTGCTCCTGTGCGGGGCGGCAGTCACTTTCTTTGCTGCTGCAAAGAAAGTAACCAAAGAAAGCAGCTTTTCAGGCCCGCGGTCACACGCAATTTGGGTAGTTCTCTCGTCCAAGGTGGCACTCGCCTAAAGAGTGCCCTCAAAGGACTAACGGGGTTTGGATCGCGCGCGGTCTGCCGCCCGAATGCGTCGAGCGCGCTGGTTCAGCACGAAAGAGCTTCGGCACAGCGCTACGCGCTGCCGCCGGGTATGCAAGGGAAACCAACGTGCGGCACTTGCGGTGAGATGGAGACGTTAGTAGAGAAGCACGCGCAGACCCGATTGACCGGTCGGCCGCGAAGCGGGCTGGAGCTATATGGTGCTGAACCAGTTTGGTGTGTGGTGCGATGTGACAGACCGTGCGCGAGCCAAGCCCGATTAGGTGTCTGAGGGCACTCGTTAGGCAGCCCACGATGGACGAGAGGACTACCCAAATTGCGTGTGACCGCGGGCGTATCGGGAGCTGCTTTCTTTGCTTACTTTCTTTGCAGCAGCAAAGAAAGTGAGTGCCGCCCCGCACAGGGGCAGTGCTAACAGACCGACACGAAAACGGGATCCAGCGAAATCGCAAGCGAACCACCACAACAAGCGCCAGCAAGAACCCCAAAAAAACCATGCCCCGCCCAACCCCAGAAGAACTCCTCGACAAACTCCACCGCGAGGAAGAAAAACGCGAGCGCGGCAGACTGAAGATTTTCTTCGGCGCATCGGCGGGCGTAGGCAAGACCTTCGCGATGTTGCAGGCCGCACGCCGCCGCCGCGATGAAGGCGTGGAAGTAGTCGTCGGCCTGGTCGAAACGCATGGCCGCAAGGAAACCCTTGCACTGGTCGAAGGCCTCGAAACGCTCCCGCCCGCGCGCATCGAACACCGCGGACGTCTGCTCGCCGAATTCGACCTCGACGCCGCGCTCGCCCGAAAACCGCAACTCATCCTCGTCGACGAACTCGCGCACTCGAACGTGCACGGCTCGCGCCACATGAAGCGCTGGCAAGACGTGCAAGAACTGCTCGACGCGGGCATCGACGTCTATACGACCGTCAACGTCCAGCACCTCGAAAGCCTCAACGACATCGTCGGGCGCATCACCGGCATTCGCGTCTGGG
Source organism: Caballeronia sp. NCF2 (assembly GCF_023631205.1). Lineage (NCBI taxonomy): Bacteria > Pseudomonadati > Pseudomonadota > Betaproteobacteria > Burkholderiales > Burkholderiaceae > Caballeronia > Caballeronia sp. NCF2. The sequence continues at coordinate 32,917 of NZ_JALQDN010000008.1, forward strand.
AGACCGTGCCCGATCGCATCTTCGACCTCGCCGATGAAGTCACGCTCGTCGACCTGCCGCCCGAAGAACTGCTCGACCGTCTGCGCGAAGGCAAGGTCTACCTGCCGGCGCAGGCCGAGCACGCCGTGCGCAACTTTTTTCGCAAGGGCAATCTGATCGCGCTGCGCGAACTCGCCTTGCGCCGCACGGCCGATCGCGTCGACGCGCAAATGCGCGAATACCGCGCCGATCAGTCGATCGAACGCATCTGGCGCGCGCGCGAACGGCTCATCGCGTGCATCGGCCCGGGACCGGAAAGCGCGACGCTCGTGCGCGCGGCCGCGCGGCTCGCCACGGCGCTCAAGGCCGACTGGCTCGCGGTGTACGTCGAGACGCCGAAGCTGCAGCGCCTCTCCGACGATCAGCGCCGCCGCACGCTCGACGCGCTCAAGCTCGCCTCCGAACTCGGCGCGGAAACCGTCACGCTCGATGGCGCCGATGCCGCCGCGACGCTCATCGACTACGCGCACATGCGCAACGTGTCGAAGCTCGTGGCGGGCGCGTCGGCGAGCGCGGGATGGCGGCGTCTCATCGCTCGGCCGGTGAGCGAGCGCATCATCCGGCAAGGATCCGATATCGACGTGACGCTCGTGTCGACCGGCACACGCGACGAGCCACGCCGCACGATCACGCAAGCGTTCGGCACCTGGCGCGACGGCGCGCACTCGCCGCCGCGCGCCTATCTTCATGCGCTCGCGATCGGCGGCGGCATCACGCTCGTCGCCGACATGCTCGCCGCCCGTCAGTTCGCAATCACGAATCTCGTGATGCTCTATCTGCTCGGCGTGATCTTCGCGGCCGTGCGGCTCGGGCGCGGTCCCGGCGTGATGCTGTCGTTTCTGTCGGTCGCCGCGTTCGACTTCTTCTTCGTGCCGCCCGAGCTGTCTTTCTCCGTGACGGACACGCAGTATCTGCTCACGTTCCTCGTCATGCTGCTGACCTCGCTCACGATCAGCCATCTGACGTCCAGTCTGCGGCGCGAGGCGCGCATCGCATCGCAACGCGAGCGGCGCACGGGCGCGATGTACGCGATGACCAAGGAACTCGGCGCCGCGTTGATGACCGAGCAGATCATCGAGATCGGCACGCGCCACGTCGCGGAAGTGTTTCAGGCGAAGGTCGCGATGCTCCTGCCCGACGCCGCCGAGAAAGTGCGGCAGAAAGTGGACGAACCGAATCCCGATGTGACGCTCGATGCCGCGCGTCTCGATCTCGACATCGCGCAATGGGTCTATGACCAGCAGAAACCGGCCGGACGCGGCACCGAGACCTTGCCCGCGACCCAGGCGCTCTATCTGCCGCTCAAGGCGCCGATGCGCACGCGCGGCGTGCTTGCGCTCGTGACCGGGCGCGAAGCCGAACTCGCGGTGCCCGAGCAGCGCCGCATGATCGAAACGTTCGCGTCGCAGATCGCGCTTGCGCTGGAACGCGTGCATTACGTCGAAATCGCGCAGGACGCGCTCGTCAACATGGAATCGGAGCGCCTGCGCAACTCGCTTTTATCCGCGATATCGCACGATCTGCGCACGCCGCTCACGTCGATCGTCGGCTTCGCTTCGGTGCTGGAGGAAGAGGCGCGGGAAGCAGGCGGCCAGAGCGAGACATCGCAGGAACTCGTGCACGCGATCCACGAAGAAGCGCTGCGCATGAGCGGCCTCGTGATCAATCTGCTCGACATGGCGCGTCTGCAGGCGGGCGCGATCCGGCTGAATCGTCAATGGTCGATGCTCGAAGAAGCCGTGGGCGCCGCGCTCGCGAGTTCGCGCCGCGTGCTCGCCGGGCGTCCCGTACAGACGCGCGTGCCGGCGAACTTGCCGTTGCTGCAACTCGACGCCGTGCTGATGGAGCGTCTCTTCGCCAACCTGCTGGAAAACGCCGCGAAGTACACGCCGCCCGCGACGCCGATCCGCATCGGCGCGGCGCTCGCGCACGACGGCGATGCGCGCTTCGTGCGCGTGTGCATCGACGATGAAGGGCCGGGCGTGCCGGCCGGCATGCAGAACCGTCTCTTCGACAAGTTCACGCGCGGCGAGAAGGAATCGGCGCAACCGGGCATCGGGCTCGGTCTCGCCATCTGCCGCGCGATCGTCGAGGCGCATGGCGGGCACATCGGCGTCGAGAATCGCGCGGACGCGAACGGGCGCATTCTCGGCGCACGATTCTGGTTCACGCTGCCGGCCAACGATGCGCCGCCCGAAGAATTGCCGCCCGACGAGGATGTCGACTCGAAGGCGGCCGCGCCGGGAACGGACGATGTCTGACGCGGCGAATTATGATGTCGGCTCACGAGCAAACTGAAAACCAACGATGAGCCAACCGACTTTGAACGGCGAGCGCGTGCAGCTTCGTCCGCTGCAACGCGAGGATCGCGCCGCCTTGCTCGATGCAGCCGCCGACGGCGAACTCTGGAATCTGAGCGTGACGGTCGTGCCGAACGAAGACACCATCGATCGTTATATCGACACCGCGCTCGCGGGCCGCGATGCCGGCACCGTGATGCCGTTCGTGATCGTGCGCGCCAGCGATGCGCGCGTCGTCGGCAGCACGCGTTACTGGAAGATCGACCGCGTGAACCGCAAGCTCGAAATCGGACATACGTGGCTCGCGGCATCGACGCAGCGCACGGGCATCAACACGGAAGCGAAGTTTCTGCTGCTCGCGCACGCGTTCGAAGCAATGCGTTGCGTGCGCGTGCAGTTCACCACCGACGAGCTCAATGCGAAATCGCGCGCGGCGATACTCGGCGTCGGCGCGAAACAGGAAGGCATCGTGCGGCACGAGCGCATCATGCCCGATGGCCGCAAGCGCAATTCGGTGCGCTTTTCGATCATCGACGACGAATGGCCCGACGTCAAAGCGATGCTGCTCGCCAAGCTCACGCATCGAGCGTAGCGCGCGCCTTCAGCGCTTTCACGCGCGCCTTCATGAACGCGACGAAGCGGCGCGTGACGGTGTCGTCGCGTTCGTCTTGCCATGCAAGTCCGACGCGCCAGCGCGCCGCTCGATCGCGCAATGTCAGCACGCGCGCATCGCGCAGCAAGTACTGCGCGCGCGATGGCAGGAACGCAGCGCCCACGCCGCCCGCCACCGATGCGAGCACGGACTGGATATCGTCCGCTTCCTGAATCACGCGCGGCGCGAAATCGTGCTCCGCGCACCAGCGATCGATCTGCGCAGCAAGCCCCGGCCCGCGCCCACGCGACAGCGCGATGAATCCCGGTTCGTTCAGTTCGTTCAGATTCGCGGGCAGACGCTTGTAGCGCGTGTGCTCGGGCACGGCGAGCGCGAGCGTTTCATCGAGCACGGTGAAGCCGGAAAGCCCGGCGCTCGCGGGCATCCGCATGAATCCGACATCGAGCTTGTTCGCGAGGATGCGGCGCGTCTGTTCCTGCGACGAGAGATCGTGCAGCGTGATGCTCACGTCAGGATTCAGCGCGCCGAATTCGGCGATCAGCTTCGGCACATGCGTGAGCGTCGACAGGCACAAGCCGACGCGCAGAAATCCGCGCGCGCCGCTCGCGGCTTCGCGTGCGCGGGCCAGCACGGCGTCGGCGTCGCGCACGAGCGCTTGCGCATCGCCGATGAAGCCCGCGCCGAACGTCGTCAGATCCGCGCCGTGGCGTCCGCGTTCGAAGAGGCGCGCGCCGAGGCTTTCTTCGAGCGACGCAATCTGCTTGCTGAGCGCAGGCTGGCTCAAGTGCAGCGCTTCGGCGGCACGGCCGAAATGACGCAATTCGGCGATGGTGAGAAAGGAGCGCAGGAGTTTTAATTCCATTTGGCGATCGAACACGTCGAAACATTCATTTTACTTATCGATTGCCGAGCGCTTCAATGAGGATACTCACTCGTCACATCGGGAGTTCCACTTGGATGCCGCATCGTTTCGTGTCGCCGTCATCGCGCTCGAATCGCGGAAGGGCGATGCCGCGCTCGACTGTCGATTCATCGCCGCAAAGCTCGCCTATGCCGCGCGCCAAGGCGTGTGGCTCGCGCTGTTTTCCCCTTCGGGTATCGACGATTCGCGCGCCGATCCGTTCGACGATCCGTCGATTCACGCGATCGCCGCCGCCGTCGATGAAAGCGGCGTCGCGGCGGGCGTCGGCTGGATCGAGCGCACCGAAGACGGCGGGCGCTTCGACAGCTACGCGATATGTTTTCCCGGCGGCGCGCGCGTGCGTCATCGCATGCCGAGTGCGGCGCGGCGCGGTTCGCACAGCGGCAATCGCCTCGGCGTATTCGACGCGCATCCGCTTGCGCACGAGACGGAGCGCACGACGGAACGCACGATGCCGCGCGGTTCGCTGCCGCTCAGTTTCGCGATCGTCGGCCGTCATCGATTGACGGGTTGAATCGCGCCTCCGCACGGCTTTTATGTCCCGATACAATCGGACGAACAGCCCGGCACGGAGGTTTCGCACATGGATTTGATCATTCGCCGCGCGGCGCTCGCTCACTCGCGCGAACTCGTCGACATCGGCATGGAGGCGGGGCGCATCGCCGCGATCGAGCGACATCTTGCGGCCACCGCGCGCGAGGAAATCGATGCGAACGGCTCGCTCGTCACTGCGCCTTTCGTCGACGCGCACTTCCATATGGACGCGACGCTTTCCTACGGCCTGCCGCGCGTGAATGCGTCCGGCACGCTGCTCGAAGGCATCGCACTATGGGGTGAATTGAAGCCGGATCTCACGCAGGAAGCGCTCGTCGAGCGCGCGCTGCAGTACTGCGACTGGGCCGTCGCGCGCGGATTGCTCGCGATCCGTTCTCATGTCGATGTGTGCGATCCGCGGCTTCTGGCCGTCGAAGCGCTCGTCGAAGTGAAACGGCGCGTGAAGCCGTATCTCGATCTGCAACTTGTCGCGTTTCCGCAGGACGGCGTGTTGCGCAGCCCGGGCGCGTTCGACAATCTGAAGCGCGCGATCGCGATGGGCGTCGATGTCGTCGGCGGCATTCCGCACTTCGAGCGCACGATGGCGGACGGCGCGGCATCGGTGAAACTGCTGTGCGAATACGCGGCGGAGCAGGGCTTGCGCGTGGACATGCACTGCGACGAGTCCGACGATCCGATGTCGCGCCACATCGAAACGCTCGCTGCGGAGACGCATCGGCTCGGCTTGCATGGACGCGTCACCGGCTCGCATCTCACGTCGATGCATTCGATGGACAACTACTACGTCAGCAAGCTTATTCCGCTGATGCGCGAGGCGGGCGTGAATGCGATCGCGAATCCGCTCATCAACATCACGTTGCAGGGGCGCTCCGATACTTACCCGAAGCGGCGCGGCATGACGCGCGTGCCGGAACTGATGGCGGCGGGCATCACGGTCGCGTTCGGGCACGACTGCGTGATGGATCCGTGGTACAGCTTGGGTTCGGGCGACATGCTCGACGTCGCGCACATGGGCTTGCACGTCGCGCAGATGACGGGCGTCGACGCGATGCGCGCGTGCTTCGATGCGGTCACGAAAAATCCTGCGCGGATTCTCGGGCTCGAAGGGTATGGCATCGAAGTGGGCTGCAACGCGGATTGCGTGGTGCTGGATGCGCGCGATCCTGTCGAAGCGATTCGGCTGCGGGCGGCGCGAACGGTTGTTGTCAGGCGCGGAAAGGTGGTGAGCCGGAGTCCGGCCGTGCGCGCGACGCTGGCGCTGGAAGGAAGGCCGGGGGAGGTGGATTTCAGGATTGAGAGGCGATAAAAAAACCCGGTCCTCGCGGACCGGGTTTTCGCATCAATCGGCAGGAGGCGTCAATGCACCGTCGCGCCCGACATCCCGTTATGCCTCAACAACGCGTCGATATCCGGCTCGCGCCCACGGAACGCCTTGAACGATTCCATCGCCGGACGGCTGCCGCCGACTTCCAGAATCTCGCGACGATAACGCGTACCCGTGGTCGCATCGAGCACCGAACCGCTTCCGGCCTTCGCGGCTTCCTCGAACGCGGCGTACGCATCGGCGGATAAAACTTCTGCCCACTTGTAGCTGTAATACCCCGCCGCATACCCGCCCGCGAAAATATGGCTGAACGTATTCGGCCAGCGCGAGAATGGCGCCTGCGGGATCACATGGAACTTCTCGTTGATCGCGCGTGCGAGATCGTTCACGTTCTGCGTCGCGTTGGCCGGATCGTAGGACGTGTGCAGCACCATATCGAACATCGAAAAGACGATCTGGCGCAGCGTGCCCAAACCGCTCTGGAAGTTCTTCGCGGCGAGCATCTTGTCGAACAGTTCGCGCGGCAGCGGCGCGCCGGTTTCGACGTGCGCGGACATGTCGGTCAACACGTCCCATTCCCAGCAGAAATTCTCCATGAACTGCGACGGCAGTTCGACCGCATCCCACTCCACGCCGTTGATGCCCGACACGCCCAGTTCGTCGATGCGCGTCAGCATGTGATGCAGCCCATGCCCGAATTCGTGGAACAGCGTGATGACTTCATCGTGCGTGAAGCATGCGGGTTTGCCGCCCACCGGCGCCGAAAAGTTGCAGGTGAGATAAGCAACCGGCGTCTGCACGCCGCCTTCGCCGCGCTTGTGACGCGAGCGCGCGTCGTCCATCCATGCGCCGCCGCGCTTGCCTTCGCGCGCGTAGAGGTCGAGATAGAACTGCGCGACGAGCGTGCCGTCCTTGTTCTCGACGCGGAAAAAGCGCACGTCCGGATTCCACACGGCGGCTTCGTCGCGGCGGATCGACACGTTGAAGAGCGTCTCCGTCACCTTGAAGAGACCCTTCAACACGGCTTCTTGCGGGAAGTATTGCTTCACTTCGTTTTCCGAGAACGAATAGCGCTTCTGACGCAGCTTCTCCGCCGCGTACGCGATGTCCCACGGCTGCAACTCGGGCATGCCGAGCTCGGTCGCGGCGAACGCGCGCAGTTCCATCCAGTCGTTTTCGGCGTAGGGGCGGGCGCGCTTCGCCAAGTCTTCGAGGAACGCGATGACCTGCGCGGGCGATTCCGCCATCTTCGGCGCGAGCGACACTTCCGCGAAGTTCTGATAACCGAGCGTCTTCGCTTCTTCCTCGCGCAGCTTCAGATGCTCGACGACGTTCGCCGTGTTGTCCCATTCGGCCTTGCCGTTGCCATAGGTCGCGCCGAGTTCGGACGCGCGCGTGACGTACGCGCGATACATCGCCTCGCGCATCGGACGATGCTCCGAATACTGCAGCACCGGGAAATACGACGGGAAATGCAGCGTGAACTTCCAGCCGTCCTTGCCGTCGCGTTGCGCGGCTTCGTGGGCGGCTTCGATCACGTCGTCGGGCAGACCGGCGAGATCGCTCTTCTGCGTGACGATGTACGCATAGGCGTTGGTCGAATCGAGGACGTGATCCGAAAACGCCTTCGACAGCGCCGCCTGTTCTTCCTGCAACTGCGCGAAACGCGGCTTGCGGTCTTCGGGTAATTCGGCGCCCGAGAGACGGAAATCGCGCAGCGAGTTTTCGAGGATTTTTTTGCGCTCGGCCGACAAGCCCGCGAATTCGGTACCGGCGGCGATCGCCCTGTACTTTTCGTAGAGCGCGAGATTCTGTCCGACGCTCGCCGAGAATTCGGTCACGCGCGGCAGGTTTTCAGCGTGGGCGGCGCGCAGTTCGGGCGTGTCGGCGACGGCGTTCAGATGGCCGACGATGCCCCACGCGCGCGACAATTTTTCCGATTCCTGCTCGACGGCCTCGACGACGTCTTTCCACGTCGCAGGCGTCTCGGGCGCGCTTGCACGGTCGACGGCGGCCTTGGCATTGGCAAGGAGCACATCGAGCGCGGGCGTGACGTGCGCCGGCTGAATCTCGCCGAAACGCGGAAGATCGGAGAAGTCGAGCAGCGGATTGGCCGCTGCCGCTTCGGACGTGATGGCTGACGTGGTATCGCTCATGGCTCTCCCGTGCTGATGTTGGATGACGCCGCACGGGTGTCGCGCCCCGCGCCGGCTCGTTCGGAGATTATTGGGGCGGGCGCGGCAAATTCCAATCGTTTGTTTTTAAGGGGCCGATTAAGGCAATGCCCGGCATTCCCCTACAACCCGCGGCCGCCCCGCGCCGCTCAAGCCTGCGCCGCGCGCTCGGCCGCTTCGATCGTGTTGACGAGCAGCATCGTGATGGTCATCGGGCCGACGCCGCCGGGCACCGGCGTGATATAGCCCGCCACTTCCTTCACGCCCGCGAAATCGACGTCGCCGCACAGCTTGCCTTCGTCGTTGCGGTTCATGCCGACGTCGATGACCGTCGCGCCCGGCTTCACCATGTCCGCCGTGAGGATGTCGCGGCGGCCGACCGCGGCGACGATCACATCGGCGTCGCGCGTATGTTTGGCGAGGTCGCGCGTCTTGCTGTGGCAGATCGTGACGGTCGCGCCCGCTTCGAGCAGGAGCAGCGCCATCGGCTTGCCGACGATGTTCGAGCGCCCGATCACGACGGCGTTCGCGCCTTTCAGGTCGATGCCGTGCGCTTCGAACATCTTCATCACGCCGTAGGGCGTGCACGGGCGAAAGAGCGGCTTGCCGGTCAGAAGCGCGCCGGCATTGGCGACGTGAAAACCGTCGACGTCCTTTTCCGGCGCGATCGCCTCGATGACCTTGTGGCTGTCGATGTGGGCGGGCAGCGGCAGTTGCACGAGGATGCCGTGGATCGACGCATCGGCGTTGAGCTTTTCGATGTGCGCGAGCAGTTCGTGTTCGGCGAGCGTCGCGGGGAAACGGTCCATCACCGAGTGCAGGCCGTTGTCCTGGCAGGCCTTCACCTTGTTGCGCACGTAGACTTCGCTCGCCGGATTGTCGCCGACGAGCACGACGGCCAGGCCCGGCTTATGTCCACGGGCGGAGAGGGCGGCGGCGCGCCGGGCGACATCGGCGCGAAGGGTCTTGGATAGGGCGTTGCCGTCGATGAGTTGGGCGGTCATGGCGAATCGGATCGAGGATGGGCGAGGGCGCGCGAGGGCGTGAAGCCGACGCCGTGCCCGCCGCTCTGATCGGCGACGGTGCGCGGCGCTCGCGCAAGGTGCTGGGCGCTTGCTTGGCCGCTGTGCGGCAAATGCGCCCTTGGGAAGGGCGAAATTATACCGCCGGGCGCGCTCGGGAGTCTCGGCGGGTCACCGACGTGAAACCAGAATCTCGGATCTGCTGCGTGCTGATGAGTCTTCGCCCAGCGCTTGTCAAATTGCTTGCCGCTTACCAGTAAACCACCGTTCTTCCGGGATACTCCCTGCCGCGTTATTTACCGATGCTTGCAGGAGAAAATCAAGAATGTCTTTCGGAAAATGTGCAGTCATATCATTGACGTTTAGCAGTGTCGTTTTGCTTTCCGCCTGCGGTGGCGGAGGCTCCGGCGGCGCGGATGAGAACCGTCAGCCCGCCAGCGCGCCCGCCGCGGCCGCACCGGCCAGCGCGGCGTCGTCGACGGTCCCTTCGACAGATTTGCCGACCAGCGCCAGCGCGCCTGCTGCGGCGTCTTCGCCGGCAACGGTGGGGGAAGCACTGCCGAGCCTCGCGAATCCGCAAGCAGGATCGACGGCGCAAACAGGAACGAACGCCGAAGGAATCTGGACGACGAATTCGCTGACGAACCGCACCATCGCGCTAGTCGATCCGGACGGCAATATCTCGTCGCTCAATGCGATTGGGTCGATCGTGACCAGCGCACTCTATGGCGTCATCTCATACTCGCCGCAGGCCTGGACGCTGACGTCCGGTCTCTCTTTCAACAACATGCTGTTCGCGTATCCGACGAGTTCGGGAAGCGGAACCTACTCGCCGCGAAACACTTTCAGCGGGAGCTACGTCGCGAATGGAGCGACCACGGAGTTCTCGTCGAACTACGATGCAGCGAACGCATTGAGTGTCACGCAGCAGAGCGTCGCGGGCACCTGGACGCAATCGTCGACGTCGCTGACGATCGCCGACGACGGCTCTTTCACAGGCAAACTAAGCGGTTGCGACGTCAGCGGAAAAATGTTGCTGGCGACGCCCGGCAGCAATCGCAACATGTACGCCGTGACGATGAGCGTGGCGCCCGCCACTTCCTGCTCGGTGCCCGCCGGCACGACCTATACCGGCAACGCGGCCATTCTGTTCGTGCCGATCACCGGCAGCAATGGTTATCGCCGAACGGTTCTGTACAACGTGCATAACCTGAACGAACTTCGTTATGCCTACGGCCAGTTGACGAAACAATAGTCCTCTCGCCCTGAGCCGCGCGCCACCCCGCGCCCGCTCAGGGCGTCACCACCTTCCACGACGAATCCGGGTTGAACGACTTGATCGCCGCCGCCTTGCTTGCGGAAGCCGGGCCCAGATCCTTCTCGTAGATCTGTCCGTCCTGATTGACCATGAACGTCATCACGCCCGTCTGGCCGTAGCGCGCGGGCGTCGCGATGACGCCGAAACCCTGCGTCAGCCGTCCGTCCTGAAGATAGTTCTTCGCGCCGCCCGGTGCGTTCGAGCCTTGCGACGTCAGAATGCGGTAGTGATAGCCGTAGTAGCCGTCCTTGTCGGTCGGCTTGTTCGGCATCGTCTCGGCGAGCGGACCGAGCGGGCTTTCCGGCTCGCCCGGCGCCGTGTCCCAGTAAAGGCCGTCGTGCTTGCCGGGCGTGCTCACGAAGCGGTCGGCGTAGCGCCCCGCCGTCTTGCGAAAGTCGTCCTGCGCGGCGACGACCGCGAGCGCGACCTGCATCGCCGATCGCTCGTTGCGCCCGATGCGCCTCGTCAGCAGCTCGTCGCGCGCGGCGCGCATGTCGAAGCGCCAGCCGTTCGCGACCTTGACGAGCGGAATCGGCAGCGTCCAGCCGTCCGTGCCCGCTTCGATGCGCGCGGAAGGATGTCCGTCGACCCTTTGCGCATCCTCGACGATGCGATGCTGCTGCGCCCACGCGCCGAGGTACGCGTAGATATCCTCCCGGCCGATGCTGCCTTCGGGCACATATCGGCGATGGTCCTTGCCGAGCACTTTGGCGAGCGCGGCTTCGTCGTTGGTGGCGATGGCGTCGGTGAACGCTTGCGCCGCCGCTTCGGGCGTCGGATAAACGGCCTGCGCGTGCGCGAGCGACGCGCCGAGCACGAGCGACGCGACCGCGAACGCGCGCAGGACGAGCTTCTTCGATGAGGCGAATGGTTTCATGTCGGGCTCCTGGATCTGGCGTTCGCCGCATTCGCGGCGTTTGACGATGGAATCGATCATCAACGGCGGAAGCCTCCGCCGCCGCCTCGATGGAACCCGCCGCCGCCTCCGCCACCGCCGTGGAATCCGCCACCGCCGCCGCCTTGAAATCCGCCGCCGCCACGTTGCACGCCGCCTCCGCCCGCGCCCAAACCACCGCCACCGCCACCGCCACCGCCGCCCGCCTGACGCTGAACACCGCCGCCACCTGCGCCGGCGCGCTCATGCGACTGATTGAACGACTGCCGGCTCGCCTGTCCGCGCTGCATGTCCTGGCGCGCGCCGTTGCCGTCGCCCGCGCCGCGCAGCGCGTTGTCGCGATTTACGTCCTGCGAGCGCTGACGAAGATCGCTCGTCGTGCGCGCGTTCGGTCCGCCGCCCTCGCGGATGCTCTGCGCGCGCTGGCTCGCCGATTCGTTGAGGTTCTGGCCGGTGCGCTGCTGCAAGGTCTGCGCGGCTTGCGCGCGCGCATCCTCGCGGCCCCGGAACTGGTTGCCGTTCGCGCCGAGATTGGCGTTGTTCAGGTTCTGGCGGTTCGCGGCGACGTTCGTCCGGTTGAACTGCGGATCGTTGCGGTTCCAGCGCACGTTATTGCTGTTCGCATTGATGCGGTTGGCCGTGTTGATGTTGTTGTAGCGGTTCACGTTGACGTTGACATCGCCGTGACCCCAATTGCAGTTGCCCCACAGCGAATTCACGACCGCGACGCCTGTTGCGAACGCCATGCCGGTCATGAACGCCGACCCGATCGCATATCCCGGAGGCGGCGGCACATAGACCGGCGGATACGCGGGATATGGCCACGTCCCGTACACGACTGTCGGGTTGTAGGTCGGCACGTAGACGACTTGCGGATTGGCGGGCTCGATCTGGATCACCGTAGTGCTGGTGGTCGTACTGCCCGCCGGCGCGGGCGCGCTCGTGACTTTCTGCTGCTCGTTCGTCTTCAGATTGCCCGCGCTTTGCGCCGCGCGCCGCAGACGCTGAACGGAGTCCATCACGTCGCTCGGCTGCGCGATGAACGCGTTGCCGAGCTGCGTCACCCAGTCGATCTTGGAGGCCATCGTCGCGAGCGCCTGCGGGAAAGCGACGAGCGACTGCACGCTCGGGTCCCACGGCTGCGTCTGCACGGCTTTCACGGCGTCGTCGCCCTTGACGTTCGGATTCGCCTTCGACCAGTCGGCCGCTTCGGTAATCTGCGACGGATACGTCGACGCCATCAGGACTTGCGCGAGCAGCGCATCCGGATAGAGCGCGACCGGCGCGGTCAGCGCGTCGAGTTGCTGGTTCGTGAGTTTCTGGCCGGCCGGCGCGGCGTTCTGCGCTTGCGCGTCGAGCGGATGCGCGGCGAAAAGCGGCATCGCGGCGAGCGTGACGGCGAACGCGATCGCTCTTGCCGTGCCGATTTGCGAACCAATGACACCCATTCGTTTCGACATCGAATCCCCCCGTGCGAGACGTTGCGAGATCGTTGCGCGTAGCCGGGATTGAAGCGAGGAAATCGGGTAGTGATCCGGCGTGATTCAGCCAATATCACTTTTCAGTTCGGCGTTCAACGAACTTTGGCGGGAAGGAGATTCGGGCGCATTCGCTCGCGAGCGCGCCGATAAACGCGCGGCCGGCATGACGATGCCGGCCGCGAAGGGGAGAGCCGAAGCGCTTATTGCTGCGGCTTGTTCGACAGCGCGAGACGCAGCAGATCGGCCACCGTGTTCACGGAAAGCTTCTCCATGATGTTCGCGCGATGCGCTTCGACCGTCTTGATGCTGATGCCGAGATCGTCGGCGATCTGCTTGTTCAGCCGCCCGGCGATGATGCGTTCTAGCACCTGATGCTCGCGCGCCGTCAGCTTGCCCAAGCGCTCTGCGGCCGCGCGCTGCTGCTGCACGCTGGTGCTCTCGCTGCGCGCCTTTTCGAGCATGCGCTCGACGAGCTTGCGCAGTTCGGCTTCGTCGAACGGCTTCTCGATGAAGTCCATCGCGCCCTTCTTCATGGTCGAGACGGCCATCGGGACGTCGCCGTGCCCCGTCACGAAGATGATCGGCAAGAGCGAGTTCTCGGCGATGAGCTTCTCCTGCAGTTCGAGCCCCGTCATGCCGGCCATGCGCACGTCGAGGATCAGGCAGGAAATCGCGCCGGAATGGGCGATCGGCAGGTAGACGTCGAGGAACGATTCCGCGCTGGAGAAACACTGAACGCGATAGCCGTTTGCTTCGAGCAGCCAGCGCAAGGAATCACGTACGGCTTCGTCATCGTCGACGACGAAGACGGTTTCCTGAGTGGTGACTGTGCTCATAGTTCTCCCGTAACTGTTTGTTGTCTCGTATGTTCGTCCTGCGCATCCGTGCCGCCCGTGTCCGAGCCGCCTTCCACTTCGCCGATCGGCAGGCTGCAGTGGAAAGTCGCGCCGGTCACGTGGCCGTCCGCTTCGACGTTGTTGACCACCCAAAGGCGCCCGCGATGCGACTCGATGATCGAACGGCAGATGTTCAACCCCATGCCCATGCCGTCGGACTTGGTGCTGTAGAACGGCTCGAAGAGACGCTCGGCGGTTGCTTCGTCCACGCCCGGACCCTGGTCGACCACGCTGATGCACACGAAGCCGCCGTCCATGCGCTGCACGACTACGCGTATCACCGGATCGACGGCGTGTGGTTTCGCATCATGCATCGCCTCGGCCGCGTTTTTCAACAGGTTGACCAACACTTGTTCGATCAAAACCGGGTCGACGTAGATGACGGGCATCCGCGAACGGATTTCGGTGACGATGCGGATCTTGCGTTTGCGCGCCTCGATCTCGGCGAGACCGACCGCGTCCGCGACGATATCCGCGACGCGCGCCGCCTGGCGCTTCGGTTCGCTGCGCTTCACGAACTCGCGGATGCGCTTGATGATCATGCCCGCGCGCACGGCCTGCTGCGCGGTTTTTTCGAGCACCGGAAGCAGCGTTTCCTGCGTCATGCGGCCGGATTTCACGAGCGCGACGCAGCCCGAGCAATAGTTGTTGATCGCGGCGAGCGGCTGATTCAGCTCGTGCGCGAGCGATGACGCCATTTCGCCCATCGTCATCAGGCGGCTCGTGAACTGGAGCTTTTCTTCCTGCTGATGCGCGAGTTCCTGCGCCTGCTTCCTCTGCGTGATGTCGGTGGCGATCTGCATCTGCGCGAGATGGCCGTCGACCCACTGAATGTACTGGCGGCGCACCTCGAACCACTTCTGAATGCCTTCGACGTAGACCTCCTGCGCGTCCGCCGAGCTTTCCGTGAGGGCGGTGGCGGGCAGGCCCGCGTAGGTATCGACCATGTCGATGGTGTCGGACGAACTCTGCGAACCGCCGTCGAACGCCGCGCCCGCGAGTTCCAGATGGCCGTCCGGACGAATGCCGAACAGATGCCGGTAGTAGCGGTTCGCGAACAGCAGTTCGGCTTCGTCGGCGGCGAGCACGGAGACGGCGGCGTCGAGACTTTCGAGGACGGTGGTGAAGCGCTCGTGCGCGGCGGCGAGTTCCTCACGCGCGCGTTTTGGTTCGGTGATGTCCGTCATCGACGACATCCAGCCCGTCTGACGGCCGGAACTGTCGATGAGCGGCGAGACATAGAGTCGCGCGTGGAAAAATGACCCGTCTTTTCGGCGCACACGCAGTTCGAAACCGGAAGAGGGCGCTTTGCCGCGCAGCGTCATGTCGAGCTGGCGCTGCATCTCCGGATACGCGTCGCGCGGCCAGTACGGGAACGGCGCGTTCTTGCCGACGAGATCGCTTTCGTCCCAGCCCGTCATCCGGCAGAACGCCGGATTCACGTGCGTGATGCGGCCGTGCATGTCGAGCACGCGCATGCCGATCAGCACGGAGTTTTCCATCGCGCGACGGAAGAACGCCTCGGCGTAGAGCGCCTGCTGCGCCTCGAAGCGCTGGCGCGTGTGCTTCCACAGACTCCAGAGACTCCACAGCACGAAGCACGACAAACCGGCGACGAGCCAGACGAGCGTGTTGTTGGTGAAGTTCGTGAGCTGCGGATACGAGTACACGCGCACCGACAGGCCTTGTCCGGGCGGGTCGAGCGGCAGGTCGTAGAACATGTCGCGCGGCAGGCGCGGGCGGCTCGATGTGGTCGCGAGCTCGCGGTTGTTCAGATCGGTGATGGAAATCTTGTATTTCGCCGACAATTCGCTCGGAATGTCGTGCTTCAGTATGCCTTCGATCGAGAACACGGCCGCGATCGAGCCGAGGAATTCGCGGTCGCGGAAAACCGGCGTCTGCAGCGTGATGTAGCCGTTGCCGAGATCGTCGTACAGCAACGGCGAGTAGACTTGGCGGCGGGTGGTGCGCGCTTCGTCGAAGGCGGCCTGCACGGCCTCGTCCATCTGCGTGTCGTTCGGCTTGGCGAGGCGCGATCCGAGCACGGGCAGCGGCGTATTCGGCCAGCGCGGCTTATGCTCGCTCGTGTACCAGTTCATGTAGAGGATCTCGGGATGCCCCTGCATGATGTCGGTGGACGATGTCTGGAAGGTTTGCGGATCGCCGTGCCCTGTCGCGATGTCGCGCGCGAGCGCCTGGATCTGCTCCTGCGCACCGGTCATCGACAGGCGAATTTGTTGCTGAGCCCACGCGACGTTGCGATAAAGCGTGTCTTCCTGCTGCTGTTGCTCGCGCCGGTTCAGGCTCCAGAGAATCAGACTCATCACGATCAGAAACACCAGGATCGAAATGAGCGGCGTGAGTAAATAGGAGTTCGACCACCACGGTCCGTGGTGCCAGCGGGAGGGCGAGGCGTCGGTCGGCTTGCGCGCGGACCTCGCCGAGCGTTTGATCAGCCGTTCGGTCAACATGGAGCGATTGTAACGCACCACCTGATTGTTAAATGGCGTAAAAAGACGGTAAAGCGTGCTCAGTTGCAGGAAAAGGAGGAGAAACATCTGAACAAAAAAGTCTTATCGGACGGTGCGTTGCAGCAATTTTTCGCATGGTGAGATTAGCTCTCATGATTTGAAAAATTCCTTGCGTCATGGTCTGGACCCTCTTTAGAATTGCCGGCACGCGGCCAGTGCCCGCTTTTCCGCGTGTGTTCGCGGGCGTGCGCCGGCGGTTCTCATCGAGTGTTCCTCACATCAGGAGACGAGCATGTCCGCTGTACCCGACGAAGTTCTCAAATATGTCGCCAACGCCAAGGACGACGATCCTCAGGAAACCGCCGAGTGGCTCGATGCGCTCGACGGCGTGATTTCCGCGGTCGGTCCTGATCGCGCGCACTACCTGATCGAGAAACAGATCGAATTCGCTCGCGTGCATGGCGAGCACCTGCCGTTTTCGGCGAACACGCCGTACATCAACACGATCCCCGTCGCTTCGCAGGCGAAGATTCCGGGCGATCAGGACATCGAACACCGCATCCGCTCGTACACCCGCTGGAACGCCATCGCGATGGTGCTGCGCGCGGGCAAGGACACGAACGTCGGCGGTCACATCGCTTCGTTCGCATCGGCCGCGACGCTCTACGACGTCGGCTTCAATCACTTCTGGCACGCGCCTTCGAAAGATCACGGCGGCGACCTCGTCTTCGTGCAGGGCCACTCGTCGCCGGGCGTCTATTCGCGCGCGTTCCTGCTCGGCCGCCTGACCGAAAAGCAACTGAACAACTTCCGCCAGGAAGTGGGCGGCGAGGGCATCTCGTCGTATCCGCATCCGTGGCTGATGCCGGATTTCTGGCAATTCCCGACCGTGTCGATGGGCCTCGGCCCGATCATGGCGATCTATCAGGCGCGCTTCATGAAGTACATGGCCGCGCGCGGCATGGCGAAGACCGAAGGCCGCAAGGTCTGGGCGTTCCTCGGCGACGGCGAAACGGACGAGCCGGAATCGCTCGGCGCGATCGGCATGGCCGGCCGCGAGCGTCTGGACAACCTCGTGTTCGTCATCAACTGCAATTTGCAGCGACTGGACGGCCCGGTGCGCGGCAACGGCAAGATCATTCAGGAACTCGAGAGCGAATTCCGCGGCGCGGGCTGGAACGTCATCAAGGTCATCTGGGGCAGCCGCTGGGACGCGCTCTTCGCACGCGACAAGACCGGCGCGCTGATGCGCCGCATGATGGAAGTCGTCGACGGCGAATATCAGACGTACAAGTCGGAGTCGGGCGCGTTCGTGCGCGAGCACTTCTTCAACACGCCGGAACTCAAGGCGCTCGTCGCCGACTGGTCCGATGACGACATCTGGAACCTGAACCGCGGCGGCCACGATCCGCACAAGATCTACGCGGCCTTCGACGCAGCGACCAAGACGAAGGGCGCGCCGACCGTCATCCTCGCCAAGACCATCAAGGGCTATGGCATGGGCGAGCATGGTCAGGCGATGAACATCACGCACCAGCAGAAGAAGCTGCCGATCGACACGCTGAAGAAATTCCGCGACCAATTCCGTCTGCCGCTTACCGACGAGCAGATCGCCGACGTGCCGTATCTCACGTTCGAGGAAGGCTCGAAGGAACTCGAATACATGCGCCAGAAGCGCATGGACCTGGGCGGCTATCTGCCGACGCGCCGCGAGAAGGCCGAATCGCTGCCGGTGCCGGCGCTGTCCGCGTTCGAGCCGCTCTTGAAGGGCACGGGCGAAGGCCGCGAAATCTCCACGACGATGGCGTTCGTGCGGATCCTCAACATCCTGCTGAAGGACAAGGCGCTCGGCAAGCGCATTGTCCCGATCGTCCCGGACGAGTCGCGCACGTTCGGCATGGAAGGCCTCTTCCGCCAGATCGGCATCTGGAATCAGGACGGCCAGAAGTACATCCCGGAAGACTCCGACCAGCTGATGTTCTACAAGGAATCGGAGACGGGGCAGATCCTGCAGGAAGGCATCAACGAAGCCGGTGGCATGTGTGACTGGATCGCGGCCGCGACGTCGTACTCGACGCACGGCGAGATCATGATCCCGTTCTACATCTTCTACTCGATGTTCGGCTTCCAGCGCATCGGCGATCTGGCGTGGGCCGCGGGCGACATGCGTTCGCGCGGATTCCTGCTGGGCGGCACCGCTGGCCGCACGACGCTGAACGGCGAAGGGCTGCAGCACGAAGACGGCCACTCGCTGCTGTGGGCGGCATCGATTCCGAACTGCGTGAGCTATGACCCGACGTTCGGTTACGAACTCGCCGTCATCATGCAGGACGGCCTGCGCCGCATGGTCGCGGACCAGGAAGACGTGTACTACTACATCACCGTGATGAACGAGAACTACGAGCATCCGGCGATCCCGCAAGGCGATGCCGTGGCTTCGGACATCATCAAGGGCATGTACGCCTTCAAGAAGGCCGATGCGCCGGCCAAGGCGCACGTTCAGTTGATGGGCGCGGGCACGATCTTCAACGAAGTCATCGCCGCGGCTCAACTGTTGAAGGACGACTGGGGCGTCAGCGCCGATCTGTGGAGCGTGCCGAGCTTCACCGAACTGGCCCGCGACGGTCAGGCGTGCGAGCGCTGGAACCTGCTGCATCCGACCGAAGAGAAGAAGCTGCCGCACGTCACGGCGCTGCTGAAGGACGCGAAGGGCCCGGTGATCGCATCGACGGATTACATCCGCGCGCTCGTCGACCAGATTCGCGGCTATGTCCCGCAGAAGTTCGTGGTGCTCGGCACCGACGGCTATGGCCGCTCGGATACGCGCGAAGCGCTGCGCCACTTCTTCGAAGTCGACCGCTACTGGGTGACGCTGGCTGCGCTCAACGCGCTGGCCGACGAAGGCACGATCGAGCGCAAGGTCGTCGCCGAGGCGATCAAGAAGTACAACCTCGACCCGTCCAAACCCAACCCGATGACCGTCTAAAGGCATCGCCCCCGTGCGTTGTGACGCGGCCTCTTTCCGAAGCGGAAGGAGGCCCGCGTGCGACCCAGGAGACACTAATAATGAGTCAAGCGATCGAAGTGAAAGTGCCGGACATCGGCGACTTCAAGGACATCCCCGTGATCGAGGTGCTGGTCAAGGTGGGTGATACGGTCGAACCCGAGCAGTCGCTCGTCACGCTCGAATCCGACAAGGCCACGATGGACGTGCCGAGCTCGGCAGCGGGCGTCGTGAAGGAAGTGAAGGTCAAGGTCGGCGATAACGTGTCGGAAGGCTCGCTCATCGTCGTGCTGGAAGGCGGCGCAGGCGGCGCGGCCGCACCGGCGCCCACGCCCGCGCCGGCGGCACCGAAGGAAGTGCCCTCGGATGCGCCCGCGAAGCCCGCGCCCGCGCCGAAGGAAGCGCCGTCCGCGCTCGCGCAGGCGCCTGTCATTCCCGCCGGCGACGGCTCGCGCACGTCGAGCCACGCGTCGCCGTCGGTGCGCAAGTTCGCGCGCGAACTGGGCGTCGATGTGTCGCGCGTGCGCGGCACCGGGCCGAAGAACCGCATCACGCAGCAGGACATCACCGCGTTCGTGAAGGGCGTGATGTCGGGACAGGGCGCGGCGCCTGCGGCTGCGGCGCCGGCCGGCGGCGGCGGCGGCGAACTCGGCCTCTTGCCGTGGCCGAAGATCGACTTCACGAAGTTCGGTCCGGTCGAGCCGAAGCCGCTCTCGCGCATCAAGAAGATCTCGGGCGCGAACCTGCATCGCAACTGGGTGATGATCCCGCACGTCACGAACAACGACGAAGCCGACATCACCGAGCTCGAAGAATTGCGCGTGAAGCTCAACAAGGAGCACGAGAAAGCGGGCGTGAAGTTCACGATGCTCGCGTTCGTCATCAAGGCCGTGGTCTCGGCGCTGAAGAAGTTCCCGGACTTCAACGCGAGCCTCGACGGCGACAACCTCGTCTTCAAGCAGTACTACCACATCGGTTTCGCGGCCGATACGCCGAACGGCCTCGTCGTTCCGGTGATCCGCGACGCGGACAAGAAGGGCCTCGTCGATATCGCCAAGGAAATGGCGGAGCTGTCGAAGCTCGCGCGCGACGGCAAGCTGAAGCCCGATCAGATGCAGGGCGGCTGCTTTTCGATCTCGTCGCTGGGCGGCATCGGCGGGACGCACTTCACGCCGATCATCAACGCGCCCGAAGTCGCGATCCTCGGTCTGTCGCGCGGCTATCAGAAGCCCGTGTGGGACGGCAAGCAGTTCGTGCCGCGCCTCACGCTGCCGATGTCGCTGTCGTATGACCATCGCGTCATCGACGGCGCGGCCGCGGCGCGCTTCAACGCTTATCTGTCGGCGATTCTGGGCGATTTCCGTCGCGTCATTCTCTGATCTGCTGATCTGGCCGACGGCGGAACCTCGGACGTTCGTCCGAGGTTCCATCCGCATATCTCTTAGGGGACAACATGAGTCTCGTCGAACTAAAAGTACCCGACATCGGCGACTTCTCCGATGTCGATGTCATCGAAGTCAATATCAAAGCCGGCGACGTCATCGAAAAGGAACAGGGCGTCATCACGCTCGAAACCGACAAGGCCACGATGGAAGTGCCCGCGGATGTCGCGGGGACCATCAAGGAAGTGAAGGTCAAGCAGGGCGACAAGGTGAGCCAGGGCTCGGTCATCGCGATGATCGAAACCGCCGGCGCTGCGGCCGCGCCATCGCCGGCTCCGGCTCCGGCTCCGGCTCCCGCCGCTGCGCCCGCACCGGCTGCGGCTTCGGGCGGCGGCGTGCAGGACGTGAAGGTGCCGGATATCGGCGACTTCAAGGACATTCCCGTCATCGAAGTGCATGTGAAGCCGGGCGATACGGTCGAGAAGGAGCAGTCGCTCATCACGCTCGAATCCGACAAGGCGACGATGGACGTGCCGTCGCCTGCCGCCGGCACGGTCAAGGAAGTGAAGGTGAAGGTCGGCGACAACGTGTCGGAAGGCACGCTGGTTCTGACGCTCGAAGGCGGCGCGTCCGCTGCGGCGCCTGCTCCCGCGCCCCAGAAAGCGGCGCCGGCAGCCGCGCCGACGCCCGCGCCGCAAGCAGGCAGCTACGCCGGCGCGGCCGATGTCGAATGCGACATGCTCGTGCTCGGCGCCGGTCCCGGCGGTTATTCGGCGGCATTCCGTTCCGCCGATCTCGGCATGAAGACCGTGCTCGTCGAGCGTTATTCGACGCTCGGCGGCGTGTGTCTGAACGTCGGCTGCATTCCGTCGAAGGCGTTGCTGCACACGGCGCTCGTCATCGACGAAGCGGCCGAGCTCGCGGCGCACGGCATCAGTTTCGGCGAGCCGAAGGTCGATCTCGACAAACTTCGCGGCTTCAAGGAAGGCGTCGTCAAGAAGCTGACCGGCGGTCTCGCGGGCATGGCGAAGGCGCGCAAGGTCCAGGTTGTGACGGGCGTCGGCGCGTTCGTCGATCCGAATCACATGGAAGTGAACGGCGCGGACGGCAAGAAGGTCGTCAAGTTCAAGCAGGCGATCATCGCGGCGGGTTCGCAGGCGGTGAAGCTGCCGTTCTTCCCGGACGATCCGCGTGTCGTCGATTCGACCGGCGCGCTCGAACTGCGCCAGCTTCCGAAGCGCATGCTGGTGGTGGGCGGCGGCATCATCGGGCTGGAAATGGCGACGGTGTATTCGACGCTCGGCGCGGACATCGACGTCGTCGAAATGCTCGACGGCCTGATGCTCGGCGCGGACCGCGATCTCGTGAAAGTCTGGGAGAAGTTCAATTCCAAGCGCTTCACGAACGTGATGCTCAAGACCAAGACGACCAAGGCGGAAGCCAAGGAAGACGGCATCTATGTGACGTTCGAAGGCGAGAAGGCGCCGGCCGAGCCGCAGCGCTACGACCTCGTGCTGCTCGCGGTCGGCCGCAGCCCGAACGGCGGCAAGATCGGCGCGGACAAGGCGGGCGTCGCGGTGACGGATCGCGGCTTCATCAACGTCGACAAGCAGATGCGTACCAACGTGCCGCACATCTTCGCGATCGGCGATCTCGTCGGCCAGCCGATGCTCGCGCACAAGGCCGTGCACGAAGGCCACGTCGCGGCGGAAGCGGCGCACGGCGAGAAGGCGTATTTCGACGCGCTGCAGATTCCGTCCGTCGCTTATACGGATCCGGAAGTGGCGTGGGCCGGCAAGACGGAAGAGCAGTGCAAGGCCGAAGGCATCAAGTTCGGCAAGGCGGTGTTCCCGTGGGCCGCGTCGGGCCGCGCGATCGCCAACGGCCGCGACGAAGGTTTCACCAAGCTCATCTTCGATGAAGAGACGCATCGGGTGATCGGCGGCGGCATCGTCGGTCTGAATGCGGGCGATCTCATCAGCGAAGTGTGTCTCGCGATCGAGATGGGCGCGGATGCGACCGACATCGGCAAGACGATCCACCCGCACCCGACGCTCGGCGAATCGGTCGGCATGGCCGCCGAGTTGTACGAAGGCGTGTGCACGGACTTGCCGCCGCAGCGCAAGAAGTAAGCGTCCGCGGTTACAGAAGAAAGGCGCGCTCCTTGACCGGAGCGCGCCTTTTTGTTTGTGGGATTCACGAGCAATAGACGACAAAAAACCCGGCGCGATGGCCGGGTTCTTCGTGATTCTTGCTGCATCGGCCGGGCAGGGACCCGGCGGCAAACTTACGCAACCGACTTCTTGGTGGCGCGGGCAGCTTGCTCGGTCGCTTGCGTAGCGGCCTTCGTCGCAGCCGTAGCGGCAGCGTTGAAGTTGCTTTCAGCAATTTCGACAGCTTGCTTCGTTGCCTTGTGAACCGTTTCGTACGTCGTGTTGGCGGCGGTGATGGCCGACTTCATGACGGCGACGGCGGTTTCCGAACCGGCCGGTGCGTTCTTCGCGACGTTGTCGACGAGCGTTTGGACCTTGCGGTTCTGCTCTTCGTACTGCGCTTCCGCGACGCGGGCGAATTCGGCTTGCGTGGCCGACGCGATTTCATACAGGTGACGGCCGTACGACAGCACCTTTTCCGCGACCGGCTGGGTCAGGCTGGCTTGCAGGGCGAGCAGTTCCTGCGCGTCCTTCACCGACAGCGCGCGCTGTGCGTTTTCCTGGCTTTCGGCCAGCGTGGACTTCACAACTTGCAGGTTCAGTTCGACGAGCTTCTCAACGCCTTCGAACGCCTTGTTCGTGAGGCCGAACAGCGTGTCGAAGTTGGCTTTCTGTGCAGCGGCGATTTGCTCGGGGGTCAACAGCGTCATCTCAGGCTCCTGATGGCAGACCCATCAACGCGGGTCGTGGTTTGGGTAGATCCGGCGCGATATACCTGCCGGCTAGGTGCAACTGCGATTGGTGCGTCGCAACATGAGACCCATTTTAGAGATATTCCGATGGATGTCAAGCACTTTTTGTGCGCCGCACAATAGGCAGAAACCGTATGTTAAACAACAACTTACATGCCGATTGCGTGGTCGAAATAAGCGTCCGTGGAAACCCTATGCACTCAAGCTGGGCATGGCTTCCGACACGCAGCGGGCCGCATGTTCGACACGATCAAAGCACGGCTCGATGAAACTTTGATGTTCCGGCGACGCGGACAGCGCGGCTTCTGCGGCGATGCGGAAGCGAGATATTTCTGAAGGTCGTCTTATTTTTAGGATGTCGCCGTACACCAAATTGTTGAAGAAACGTTAACATTTCGGCTGTCCGAGCTGTCTCGTGATCGTCTGTGCCCTCCGTTGGTGCTGACTCCCGTTCGTATCTCTGCGTTTTGTCTGATTCGATCCTCACGTTTCACTAAAGTCGTGGAAAGTTTTGCCGATAGTGCGTTTGTCGCGGTGTAGCAAAGCGCATTTTGGGCAGCACTATTTCGCCGGGCCGATCGTTTTTTCCGATCGAGGCGGTTTTTTGTTCAGCAATACGCAATCACGGCTTACAACTCGGTTTAACGAGTGCCGATAAGTGCTTAATATTGCTTAAATTTCGTAGCTTCACTACACTTGGCGGTACCCTCCAGCCGCCCAACAGAACACTAATGAAAACCGAAATGTTTTCGTCGTTGAAGGTGGTGCATGGCGTGGCAGTGCGCTCGGCATTGTCCATCGCCGTCTCCATCGCAGTAGCGACGTCCTTCGCAGCGGCTCCGGCTGAAGCCCTCGCGAAGACCGCCACCCAAACCAAAACCGCAAAGAAATCCACCGCCAAGGCTGAAAAGCCCGCGCGCGTCGCCAAGACCACGCTGAAAGCGCCGAAGCCCGCGAAAGCGGCGAAAGTCGCCGCGGCCGATGACGACGATGACGCGCCGCGCGCATCGCGTAAGCGTCGCGCGTCGTATCGCATGGAAGCGCATTCGCGACGCGCCGCGGTGCACGCGGTTGCGTTCCAGCCGCGCGCGACGTCGGTTGGTCAGGCGTTCGGGCTGCACGATACCCCCGACAGCCTCGCGCTGCGTTCGAGCGTGGCTTACGTCGTCGACCAGAACACGTCCGAGACGCTCTTCGACAAGAACTCGCGCGCCGTCGTGCCGATCGCATCGATCACGAAGCTGATGACCGCGATGGTCGTGCTCGATTCGCACATGCCGCTGACCGATGAAATCACCGTCACCGACGAAGACCGCGACTACGAGAAGTTCACGGGTTCGCGCCTCGCGGTCGGATCTCAACTGAATCGCGAAGACATGCTGCACATCGCGCTGATGGCGTCGGAAAATCGCGCGGCGGCGGCACTCTCGCGCTATTACCCGGGCGGCCGTCCGGCGTTCATCGCCGCGATGAACGCGAAGGCCAAGTCGCTCGGCATGGTCGACACGCACTTCGAGAATTCCACGGGACTCACGAGCCAGAACGTGTCGAGCGCGCGCGACCTCGTGAAGATGGTCAACGCGGCGTATCAATATCCGCTGATCCGCAAGTTCTCGACCGACCGCAGCTACGACGTCTTCACCGGCAAGCGCAATCTCGCCTACAACAGCACGAACGCGCTGATCCGCAATGCGTCGTGGGACATCGGCTTGCAGAAGACGGGCTTCATCAACGAAGCGGGCGAGTGCCTCGTGATGCAGGCAACCGTCAACGGCCGTCCGGTCGTCATCGTGCTGCTCGATTCGTACGGCAAGTATTCGCGCTTCGCCGACGCGGGCCGTCTGCGTTCGTATCTCGACACGCTCGGCGAGCCGCATATCATGAGCGCGGACATGGGCAGCGGCGCAAATCCTTGAGCGCCTGATCTTCGCTGATGCAAAAGCAAACGGGATTCGTCGAAAGACGAATCCCGTTTTGACATGCGGCGAAGAAATCAGCGATGCGCGTGTTGTTGCGCGTCGGAAGCTGCCTCTTCCGGGTGATATCCCAGCGATTGCGAGATCTCGAGCGCCGTGTGGCTCAATTGTTTCAGCCAGGCGTCCTGCAGACGATCGGCGGGCGCGGACAGCGACAAGCCGGCGACGAGGCGTCCCGTATCGTCGTAAATGCCCGCCGCGATACAGCGCACGCCGAGTTCGAGTTCCTCGTTGTCGCGCGCGCACGCCTGCTGGCGCACCAGCGACAGTTCGCGCTCGAGTTTCGAGAGATCGGTGATGCTGTTCTGCGTGTGGCCGGAGAGACCGGTTCGCATCGCATACGCGCGTACGCGCGCGGCTTCGTCGGCGGCGAGAAACAGCTTTCCGACCGACGTCAGATGCAACGGCGCGCGGCCGCCGATCGCACGCACGACCTGCATGCCCGAGCGCTCCGAGTACGCGCGCTCGATATAGACGATCTCGTCGCCTTGCCGCACGGAAAGATTGACGGTCTGCCCGGTCTGCCGATGCAACTCGCGCATCGGCGGCATCGCGGCTTCACGCACCGAAAGACGCGCCTTGACGAGATTGCCGAGCTCCAGCAAGCGCATGCCGAGGCGATACGTGCCGGGGTCCGACCGGTCCACGAGCCGGCATAGCACCATGTCGTTCAGAATGCGATGCGCCGTGGATGGGTGCAGATCGGTGCTCTGGGCGAGTTCTTTCAGGCTGACGGGGTCAGTGTGATCGGCGAGGGCGTCGAGAAGACGCATCATGCGCTCGATCACCTGAATGGAGGTTTTGGATTCCGGGTTCGTATCGCTCATCGTGAAAAATCGGTTGATGCGTCAAACAGCGGAATGGGGATTGTATCTCATAATGTGAAAAAAGCGAACGCTTCGCCAAAACAATGCGCTCTCAGATGACGTCGATGGCCAGCGAGAAGCCCGTCGCGCGGGACTTATCAAGGATAATCGGCGCTGCGTTCACATCACTCCACAAACAGGAAACGCCCCAATGCGAGTCGGATTATTCGTGACATGTCTCATCGACATGATGCGCCCGGAAATCGGCTTCTCGGTCATCAAGCTGATCGAGCAGGCGGGTTTCGAAGTCGTCGTGCCGCCGTCGCAGACCTGTTGCGGCCAGCCTGCCTACAACTCGGGCGATCGGCCGCTCGCCCGCGATCTCGCCGAAAAAACGCTGCGCGAATTCGAGCAGTTCGACTATGTCGTGGTGCCGTCCGGTTCGTGCGGCGGCATGATCCGCGCGCACTACGGCGATCTCTTTCGCGACGATCCGCAATTGATGAGCCGCTTCGCGCGCCTTCAGCCTCGCGTGTTCGAACTGACCGATTTTCTCGTGAACGTCGCGAAGGCGCGCATGGAGCCGGGCGTGTTCGACGGCATGGTGACGTATCACGATTCCTGCTCGGGTCTGCGCGAACTCGGCGTGAAATCGCAGCCACGCGAGCTGCTCGCCCAGGCAGGCGTGCCCGTGACCGAGATGGCCGGATGCGAGCATTGCTGCGGCTTCGGCGGCACCTTCGCGGTGAAGTACGGCGACATTTCGACGGCGATCGTCGATGAGAAATGCGCGAACATCAAGGCGAGCGGCGCGGATACCGTCGTGCTCGGCGACCTCGGCTGCATGCTGAACATCGAAGGGCGCCTGCGCCGCACCGGCGATACGTCGACGCGCGTGCTGCATATCGCGCAAGTGCTCGCGGGCGACGCGGCGCGTCGCGCCTGAAGGAGACAAACGGATGCAAGTCCAGACGATGCACTTCAAGGCGCGCGCGGGAAGCAAGCTTGCCGACGAGCGCCTGCAGCAGAATCTCGCCAAGCTCTCGACCAAGTTCGTCAGCGCGCGTGCGAGCGCGGTGCGCGACATCGACTTCGAGGCAACGCGCGCCGCGTTGAAGGAGCGCCGCAATCGCGCGCTCGAGAATCTCGACGTGTGGCTCGAAACCTTCGAGCGCGAGGCGACGCGTCGCGGCGCGACCGTGCTTTACGCCGAAACGACGCAGGCCGCGGCGAAGCTCGTCGCGGACATCGCGCGCAAACACGATGTGAAGAAGGTCATCAAGACCAAGTCGATGGTCTCGGAAGAGATGCAGCTGAATCGCGTGCTCGGCGAGATGGGCGTGCAGTCGATCGAGACCGATCTCGGCGAATACATCCTGCAGATCAACGACAACGAGCCGCCGAGCCATATCATCGCGCCGGTCGTGCATAAGGATAAGGAGCAGATCGCGGATCTCTTCGCGAAGACGCACAACAAGCCACGCCTCACCGACATCCCGGAGATGACGCGCGAGGCGCGGGAAGTGTTGCGGCCGCATTTCATGTCGGCGGACATGGGCGTGACGGGCGGCAATTTCCTGATCGCGGAGACGGGGTCGGTGGCGGTCGTCACGAACGAGGGCAACGAAGGCATGTGCACCGTGATGCCCCGCGTGCATGTCGTGGTGACGGGCATCGAAAAAGTGCTGCCGACGCTCGAAGATCTCGCGACCGCGATGCGCCTCCTGCCGCGCTCGGCGACCGGCCAGACGATCTCGAATTACTTTTCGCTCTTGACCGGACCGCGCTCGGCCGACGAGACGGACGGGCCCGATCATATGTACTTCGTGCTCGTCGATGGCGGCCGCACCGGGCTTATCGGCGGCGAGTTTCAGGAGATGCTGCGCTGTATCCGCTGCGGCGCGTGCATGAATCATTGCCCGGTCTATCAGAAGATCGGCGGACATGCGTATGGATGGGTGTATCCGGGACCGATGGGCTCGGTGCTGACGCCGGCTTATGTCGGCATCGACAAGGCGCTCGATCTGCCGCAAGCCGCAACGCTTTGCGGCGAGTGCAACAGTGTTTGTCCGGTCGGCATTCCGTTGTCGGATCTGCTGCGCAAGCTACGCGAGAAGCAGATGGAGCGTCGGCTGCGTCCGTGGAACGAGCGCGCCGCGCTCGCGGCGTGGGGCTATCTCGCGAAGCGGCCGCTCGCCTATGCCCTTTTCACGAAGCTCGCGGTGCGCGTGCTCGAACGCATCGGCGGCAACAAGAAGACGATTTCACGACTGCCGTTCGGCGCCGGATGGACCGACACGCGCGACATGCCCGCGCCAGTCGGGCGCACATTCCGAGAGCTGTACAAGGCGCAGCATTCGCATCTCGGATAAAACAAGGCCGCGCCGGATCTTTCGATCGGGCGCGGCCTTCGTCGTCGAAGCGCTTTTATCCGCCGTACCGTCCCAGGAAGCCGCGCGAATTGCCGCCCTGCGAATTGCCCCCACCGCCATTCGCGGATGGTGGCGGGGCGCGATTCGGTCCCGGCGGCCGACCGCCCACGGACTGAGGCGCCGGCGAGTTGCCTGCTTGCGGGGGCTGCGCTGCCGGAGGACGGCCGCCGCCTGCTTGCGGTGGCGGACCGTTCGGATGTCCGCCGCCCGCCTGCGGAGGCGGGCCGCCCGGACCCCGGTCGCGCGGCGGATGCCCGCCGCGCCATCCGCCCGGCGGCGGACGACGCCAGCCGGGACCATCGTCCCAATATCGGTTAGGCGGACCGTAGTAAATCGGGCCCGGCCCGGAGTAGTAACCGCCGCCTACGACGACGCCCGGCGGCGGGCCACCGTAGTATCCGTAGCCCGGGTCGTCGTAGACAGCAGGGTAGCCGCCGCCATAGGCCGACGCATCGGGATACGCCGCGCAACCACCGAGAAGTGCGGCAGACGAAGCAAGCAAGACACCAGCGACTGCGGATTTCATGATCGTGGGAAATTCTGTAGAACCATTACTGAATAAGACATCATCGGCGCGTGGATGTCGCGAACAACTTTGTAAGCCTTTATGACGGCAAGCTGTCATAAAGGCGCGAGCGGGCGCGACGTTCATCAAAACGGCTTGTTGTCCCGGGCGCAACAATCCTTTGCTTTTCAACGGCTTTTTAAGGTCGGGACAAGTCCGTAAAATTCGAAATGTCCATCAGTGGGTTCCCTTGATCCGATGCCCGCTGCGACATATCGACCAAAGGCAGTCCCATGAGAAAGACAATATCGACCTACTGGCCCGTCGCCATCCTGCTTCCGATCGCGCTCGCGTTCTGCATGCACGCCGGCGAGGGCAGCGGCGCGGCAATGCGCCATGAAGAAACCAGCGTGGCGGGCGTGAGCGCAGAACTGGCGCGCGCGATTTCGCTCGGCTTCGTCGACGACGAAGACGCACAACCCGCTGCCGTCTCGGCGGAAAAGACGCTTTGATTCGCCGGTTTTCGACGCACACAAAAAATGGCGCCCGCAAAGGGCGCCATTTTCATTTGGACGCGGCCGAACTGCTCACTTGAGCACGGCGGCGACCGCGTTCGCGACGGCGTCGAGGTTGCGCGTGTTCAGCGCGGCCACGCAGATGCGGCCCGTGCTCACGGCGTAGATGCCGAATTCTTCACGCAGACGATCGACTTGCGCAGCCGTCAGACCCGAGTACGAGAACATGCCGCGCTGCTTGTTGACGAACGAGAAGTCCCGATCGACGCCGCTCGCCTTCAGTCGCTCGACGAGACCGTTGCGCATTGCGCGGATACGATCGCGCATTTCGCCCAGCTCCTGCTCCCAGGTCGCGCGCAGTTCCGGCGACGCCAGCACGGCCGCGACGATCGAGCCGCCGTGCGTCGGCGGGTTCGAATAGTTCGTGCGGATCACGCGCTTCAGTTGCGAGAGCACGCGTGCCGATTCTTCCTTGCTCGTCGTGATGATCGACAGTGCGCCGACGCGCTCGCCGTACAGCGAGAACGACTTCGAGAACGACGACGACACGAACACGTTCAGTTCCGATGCCGCGAAGAGACGCACGGCGGCGGAGTCCGCGTCGATGTTCTCCGCGAAGCCTTGATACGCCATATCGAGGAACGGCACGAGGTTCTTCGCCTTCACGACTTCGACGATCTGCTTCCACTGCTCGTCCGACAGATCGACGCCCGTCGGGTTATGGCAGCACGCGTGCAGCACGACGACGGTGCCCGCCGCGTAGCTGTTCAGCGCGGCGAGCATGCCGTCGAAGTTCACGCCGTGCGTGGAGGCTTCGTAGTACGGGTAGTGGACCACTTCGAAACCGGCGCCTTCGAAGAGCGCGCGATGGTTTTCCCAGCTCGGATCGCTGATCGCGACGACCGCGTTCGGGTTCAGGCGCTTCAAAAAGTCCGCGCCGATCTTGAGCGCGCCCGTGCCGCCAAGCGCCTGCGCCGTCACGACGCGGCCCGCGGCGATCAGCGGCGAATCGTTGCCGAGGAGCAGCTTCTGCACGGCGGCGTCGTAGGCGGCGATGCCGTCGATCGGCAGATAACCGCGCGGCAGCGCGGCATCGACGCGCGCTTTCTCGGCTTCGCGCACGGCGCGCAGGAGCGGAATCTTGCCTTCTTCGTTCGTGTACACACCGACGCCCAGATTGACTTTGGTCGTGCGCGTATCGGCGTTGAAGGCTTCGTTGAGGCCCAGGATCGGGTCGCGGGGAGCGAGTTCGACGGCAGAGAAAAGAGACATGATCTATCGGCAGTGGAGGAAAGACGTGCGGCGGGGAAGCGTGGCGACGACGGCATCATGCCGTCGAGCCCAGTCGCACATTGTAGCGAATCCGGCGCGGCTTTTCGGCCGAATATGGCGCGAATGCGCGTGCTTTTTGGCCCTTAATTCCGCGAACACGCCAAAAGCGCGCGATAAAAAAGGGCGTGAGCCGGTGCGCTTGAGATCGGCGAACCATGCCCAATCTGATGGAGACTACGCTTCCACATCCCGGTCACGTCCAGGCGAGCGCGCGCATCGCGTACGACGCTAGAATGATTGTTTGCCTCAGGCGCTGACTTTCTCGATTTCTCATGTCCGACACTCTCATCGCATCCCCGGAAGAACTGGACGAATCGAAGTTCGTCACGTTCGAAGGCTCGCCGTTTCAGTTGTATCAGCCGTATCCGCCCGCGGGCGATCAGCCCGATGCCATCGCGAAGCTCGTCGAAGGCGTCGAGGACGGTCTCTCGTTTCAGACGCTGCTCGGCGTGACCGGCTCGGGCAAGACCTTCACGATGGCGAACGTCATCGCGCGGCTCGGCCGTCCGGCGATCGTCTTCGCGCCGAACAAGACGCTCGCCGCGCAGCTCTACGCGGAATTCCGCGAGTTCTTTCCGCGCAACGCCGTCGAGTATTTCGTCTCGTACTACGACTATTACCAGCCGGAAGCGTACGTGCCGCAGCGCGATCTCTTCATCGAGAAGGACTCGTCGATCAACGAGCACATCGAGCAGATGCGGCTTTCGGCCACGAAAAGCCTGCTCGAACGGCGCGACGTGGTGATCGTCGCGACGGTGTCCGCGATTTACGGTATCGGCAATCCGTCCGAATATCACAAGATGATTCTCACGCTGCGCACGGGCGACAAGCTCGGCCAGCGCGACGTCATCGCGCGCCTGATCGCGATGCAGTACACGCGCAACGAAGCCGATTTCCAGCGCGGTTCGTTTCGCGTGCGCGGCGACACCATCGATATCTTTCCGGCCGAGCACGCGGAAATGGCGGTGCGCGTCGAGCTATTCGACGACGAAATCGAATCGATGATGCTCTTCGATCCGCTCACCGGACGCGTGCGCAACAAGATTCCGCGCTTCACCGTGTACCCGTCGTCGCATTACGTGACGCCGCGCGACACCGTCATGCGCGCGATCGAAACCATCAAGCTCGAATTGCGCGAGCGGCTCGAATTCTTCCACAGCGAGGGCAAGCTCGTCGAAGCACAGCGGCTGGAGCAGCGCACGCGCTTCGATCTGGAAATGCTGCAGGAGCTCGGTTTCTGCAAGGGCATCGAGAACTACTCGCGGCACTTCTCGGGCGCGGCGCCTGGCGAGCCGCCGCCGACGCTCGTCGACTATCTGCCGCCCGATGCGCTGATGTTGCTCGACGAGTCGCACGTATTGATCGGCCAGTTGAACGGCATGTACAACGGCGACCGCGCGCGCAAGGAAAATCTCGTCGACTACGGTTTCCGGATGCCGTCCGCGCTCGATAACCGGCCGCTCAAGTTCAACGAGTTCGAGCGCAAGATGCGCCAGGCGATCTTCGTTTCCGCGACGCCCGCCGACTACGAGCAGCAGAAGGCAGGGCAGGTGGCCGAGCAGCTCGTGCGGCCGACGGGTCTCGTCGATCCGGAAATCGAAGTGCGTCCGGCGCGCTCGCAGGTCGACGACGTGCTCTCGGAAATCAACGCGCGCGTGGCGGTGCAGGAGCGCGTGCTCGTCACGACGCTGACCAAGCGCATGGCCGAGCAGCTGACCGAGTTTCTCGCCGATCACGGCGTGAAGGTGCGTTATCTGCACAGCGATATCGACACGGTCGAGCGCGTGGAAATCATCCGCGATCTGCGGCTCGGCACATTCGACGTGCTCGTCGGCATCAACTTGCTGCGCGAGGGTCTCGATATTCCCGAAGTCTCGCTCGTCGCGATTCTCGACGCCGACAAAGAAGGCTTCCTGCGCGCCGAGCGCTCGCTGATCCAGACCATCGGGCGCGCGGCGCGTAATGTGAACGGCAAGGCGATTCTCTACGCCGACAACATGACCGACTCGATGAAGCGCGCCATCGGCGAAACCGAGCGGCGCCGCGCCAAGCAGATGGCGCACAACGAGAAGATGGGCATCACGCCGCGCGGGGTGGAGAAGCGCATCAAGGACATCATCGATGGCGTCTACAACGCCGACGACGCCCGCGCCGAGCTGAAGGAAGCGCAGGCGCGCGCGAAGTTCGAAGACATGTCCGAGAAGCAGATCGCGAAGGAAATCAAGCGCCTCGAGAAGCAGATGATGGATCACGCCAAGAATCTCGAATTCGAAAAAGCGGCGCAGACCCGCGACCAATTGGCGCTCCTGCGGCAGCGCGTGTTCGGGGCGAACGTGGGCGATCACGGGAGCGGAATCGGCGGCAAGTAAGCATATGTAAGTGATTTTCAAGGCTTAATTCGAAAGGCGCGGCGAATCGGACGGTTCGCCGCGCCTTTTTTATGCCCGCCGCGATCGTGCGAGTCGGCGAAAAGCCTTACTGCGCCTAGGTCTGTAAGCTCGCTCAAATTGTTGCGGGAATCGAACGATGCTAAACTGACGAACATTGAGAATGGTTCGTATTAACGTTCACAGAGTTGTGCTAACGCCGCCGACCGAGCGGCGCTCCGGTATCTCAGTGGCAAGGCTCGCGTGGCACGCGTGCCAATCGATAACAACAAGGAGTTTTCTGATGGGTTCAACGTTGATGCGCGGCCTTGTCGCCGCCGCAGGTCTCACGGCGATGATGGCAGCGTCGGCAGCCGAATATCCGATCGGCAAGCAGCACATCGAGGCGGGCATGGAAACGGGCGCCGTGTATCTGCAGCCGATCACGATGTCGCCGGAAGGCATGATGCGCAAGGCGTCGGATTCGGATATCCACCTGGAGGCGGATATCCACGCGGTCAAGAACAACCCGACCGGATTCGCCGAAGGCGACTGGATGCCGTATCTGCAAGTCACGTATGAACTCACGAAGGTCGGCACGACGCAGACCATCAAGGGCGACCTGATGCCGATGGTCGCGAGCGACGGCCCGCACTACGGCGACAACGTCAAGCTCTTCGGGCCGGGCAAGTATCACCTGAAGCTGCATATTTCGCCGCCGTCGCAGGAAGGCCACATGGCGTTCGGCCGTCACACCGACAAGGAAACGGGCGTCGGTCCGTGGTTCAAGCCGTTCACGATCGAGTACGACTTCCCGTTCGCGGGCATCGGAAAGAAGGGCGGTTACTGATCGTCCGTGGCGCCCGGCATCCCGGACCGGGCGCATTCACTCTCAGGAAGTACGCATGAAGCTGAAAAATCAGGTGGCCGCGCTCGCGATGTCCGCGTTTGCCTTTGCCGGGATGAACATGGCGCACGCCGCCGACCTGCCGACGTTCAAGCTCGAAATGAACGACGGCAAGCTCAATCCGGCGCGCATCGAAGTGCCGGCGGGGCAGCGCATCAAGATCGAAGTGCATAACGTCGGCAAGGGCGCCGCCGAGTTCGAAAGCGTGCAGTTGCGCAAGGAAAAAGTGCTCGCGCCGGGGGCGGATTCGTTCGTGGTGATCGCACCGCTGGATCCGGGTGAATACAAGTTCTTCGACGATTTTCATCAGTCCGCGCAAGGCGTGATCGTCGCGAAGTAACGGAATGTGCCGCGCGATGTTCGCACCGCGCGCGGCCGCTTGAAGTGAAATTGCTGGAGGTCGGGTATGGGGCAGGTACTTTTCATCGTGTGGCGAGAGAGCGTCGAGGCGTTGCTCGTCGTCGGCATTCTCTACGCGTGGCTGAAGAACGGCGATCATCAGGCGCGCCGGGGCCTGCCTTATCTGTGGGCCGGCGTCGTCATCGGCCTGCTCGCGGCGGTGGCGCTGGGCGCCGCGCTCATCGGCTTCACGGAAGTGCTGTCGGGCGATGCGCAGGATTACTTCCAGACCGCGATGGTGCTGATCGCCTGCGTGCTGATCGTGCAGATGGTCCTGTGGATGAAGCGCCACGGACGCACGCTCAAGCGCGACATGGAAACATCGCTGCAAAAGAGCACGCAGGACGGGCACTGGTGGGGTATCGCGGTGCTCGTCGCGCTGGCGATCGCGCGCGAAGGCAGCGAGACCGCCGTGTTTCTCTACGGCGTCGGCTTCGGTCAGTCGGGGCACGTCGACGCGTCGCAGTACATCGCGATCATTCTCGGCTTCGGTCTCGCGCTGCTGACGTTCTATATCCTGCAGCTCGGCGGCAAGATCTTCTCGTGGCGCTCGTTCTTTCGCGTCACCGAAATCATGCTGCTGTTCCTGGCGGCCGGCCTCTTCGAAACGGGCGTCGACAAGCTGATCGACATGGAAGTGCTGCCGGTCATCGTCAATCAGGTGTGGAACACGTCGTGGCTGCTCGATGATTCGAGTACGTTCGGATCGCTCGTTGCTACGCTCACCGGTTATCGCGCGCATCCCGCGGGCATGAATCTCGTCGCGTATGCGGTGTACTGGGTCGTCATCTATCTTCTGCTGCGCCGTTCGAACACCCAGATGGCGCAAAAACAAAAGGCGGCAAGCCGTCCAGCATGAGTTCCGTAATGCGTAGACCGGGCCGGCTTCAACAAGCCGGCCAATGGATGCAACGTCACGGCAGCACGATCCGCATGATTCAGTGGGTCGTCGTTGCCGTGTATGCATTTCTGATCATCGTTCCCGCCGTGATGCCGCTGCCGGACGGCGCCGCGCATCTGTGGAACAATCTCACGCTCGCCGCGCAGTTCGTGTTCTGGGGCATCTGGTGGCCATTCGTGCTGCTGTCGATGGTCATGCTCGGGCGCGTCTGGTGCGGCGTGTTGTGTCCCGAAGGCGCGCTGTCGGAGTTCGCGAGCAAGTTCGGCCGCGGCTGGGCGATTCCGCGCTGGATGCGCTGGGGCGGCTGGCCCTTCGTCGCATTCGGGCTCACGACGATCTACGGGCAGATGGTCAGCGTCTATCAGTATCCGAAGGCGGTGCTGCTCGTGCTCGGCGGCTCGACCGTCGGCGCGATGATCATCGGCGTGCTGTATGGCCGCGAGAAGCGCGTGTGGTGCAAGTATCTGTGCCCGGTCAACGGCGTGTTCTCGCTGCTCGCGCGCCTCGCGCCGTTTCACTACAAGGTCGACGAAGAAGCGTGGCGCCGTTCGTACACGAAGGGCGAGCACGGCCATCGCGTGATTCCGATCAACTGCGCGCCGCTCGTCCCGCTGCGCAACATGAAGGGCGCACAGGACTGCCACATGTGTGGCCGATGCAGCGGCCATCGCGACGCCATCGCGCTCACGTGGCGCTCGCCGTCCGAGGAAGTCGTGAAGCTCGGCGACAAGGCCGCGAATCCGTGGGACACCGCGCTCATTCTGTACGGCCTGCTCGGCATCGCGATCGGCGCGTTCCACTGGACCGTGAGCACCTGGTTCGTCGATCTGAAGCAATTTCTCGCCGCCTGGCTGATCGATCACGACATCCTCTGGCCGCTCGACACCAACGCGCCGTGGTTCCTGTTCACGCATTACCCGGAACAGAACGACGTCTTCTCGTGGCTCGACGGCACCATGGTCATCGGCTATATCGTCGCGACTGGGCTCGTGTACGGCACGGCGCTGCTCGGGCTGCTCGCCATCGGCACGCGCATGCTCGGCAAGATGAACGCGACGCGCCTGCATCACCTGACGCTCGCCCTGATCCCGATTGCGGGCGTCGGCGTGTTCCTGGGCCTGTCCGCGACGACGGTATCGCTGCTGCGCGCCGAGCATCTGCCGTTGTGGTGGGTGCCGGGTCTGCGGCTCGGCTTGCTCGCGGCCGCGAATCTCTGGAGTGCGTGGCTTGCGTGGCGCGTGACGGGGCGCCATGCATCGTCACTTGTTCCGCGCCTTCTTGCGATGGTATGGTTTGTCGCTGCGCTGGCCGTTGCGGACAGCGCGTGGTACCTGATGTTCTGGGGCTTCAGCCGATAAACCGTCCACGCCGTCAAGCGCGGCAACGAGAGCGAGAAGTGAGAACCAAACCCGTACTGACCGACGAAGACGTCAAGGCGATGGCCGCGGCCGCCGAGACACATGCGAGAGAGCACAACTGGAACGTGACGATTGCGATCGTCGACGATGGCGGACATCTGCTGCATCTGCATCGTCTCGACGGCGCAGGCGCGAGCACCGCCGAAATGGCGACGGGCAAGGCGCGCACCGCCGTGCTCGGCCGTCGCGAAACCAAGGTCTACGAAGACACCATCAAGCAGGGCCGCACGGCGTTCCTCTCCGCGCCGATGACCGCAATGCTCGAAGGCGGCGTGCCGATCTTCGTGGGCACGGACATCGTCGGTGCCGTCGGCGTGTCGGGCGTGAAATCGGATCAGGATGCGCAGATCGCGAAGGCGGGCATCGCGGCGCTCGGCATCGAGAACGTCTGAAGCATTCGCGCAATAAAAATGGCACGTCCTCGTAACGAAGACGTGCCATTCTGTTTTCGGATGCAGCGCTCGTCGGCATGCATCGTGACCCAAGCAGGAACCAAAAAAAGCGGCTTCGCTTGCTATCGACGACTGGCTGGTGTTTGCACGAAGGGGTCTAATTTCTCGCGTGCAAGTCGTCCTCGCTGGCTAAGGCCAAACACCTCTTGGCGAGGTGGTCCCCACAATACCCGGTACTACGGCTGTTCTTGCCTGCGCGTCATTTCGTCAGGATCAGTTTGCCCAAACGCGTCGCACGCAACTGGTACGTCTCTCCGTTATGCACGATGCTCACGTGACTGCGTCCCTGCAGCAGCGCGTCGCTTTTCAGCGATCGCTCGCCGGTGCTGTCCCCCGCGTGCGCGACGTGAACCGTGGTCACGGTCGTCGCTTTCGGGCGTGTGATCGCGGCGTCGCGGACAGCCGGGCGGCGCAGCCTGAGCGTGGAGGATCGCGGCGTATCGGTCATGTCGGAAAATGTGCGTTCGTTGATTCGATGGGTCTATAGTAAATGATAACTATTCCTATTTGCAACTAGACTTTCCGATTGAAGCGCCTCTTTCGATAGCCAGTCTCGATGCGGCCGCGAAACATTCGCCACCGCATCCGTTAGAGGCTCAATGCAGCGGACTCTCGTCCCTGCGGCCGTGCGCGAACTGGCGAATGAGCCGCACGGTGTCGATGTCCGACTCGCGGTACGCCGACTTCACGATTTCCTGCGTCTGACGCTCATCGGGCGTGGCGTTTTCGTTCTCGGGCAGCGTCGTGGCGTAAGTGAAGCGCAGGAAGAGCTGGACCGCATCGGGCTGCTCGATCGCCATCGTGAGCGAGCCGCCGACGTAATCGGCGGTCGGCAGAATGTCGTAGCGCACGCTGGAGCCGGGCGTGAGCGTCACGCGGTCGCGGACGGTCGCCTGGCCGTAGTGGAGTTCGCGTTCCATCGTGTCGCCATCGCGCGCGAGGATGTCGCAGCTATCCAGGCCGATCACGAATAGTTGCGGCTGCTCGGCGCGCAGGACGAGGCCTTCCCAGAGCTGCTCGCGCGTCAGCGATTCGAGAAGCGGATTGAGCGGATCGTTGATCTGGATCAGGTGTTCGAAGTTCAAGACGACGTTTCCCTTGGACGTTCGTGGTGCCCGCGATGCGTCACTGCGGCGCGAGTCCGGATTCGATGCGAATCGCGCCGGACAGGACCTTGTGCATCGGGCACGCATTGGCAATTTGCAAGAGCCGTTCCCGCTGCTCATCGGACAGCGCGCCCGTGAGCGCGATGCGCCGGTCGATGTTCGTGCCGTCGGCGGTGCTCGTCATCGACAACTCGACGTGTACGCCTTCGAGCGGCCACTCCTTGCGCTTCGCGTACATCTTCAACGTGATCGACGTGCATGCGCCGAGGCTCGCGAGCAGTAGCGACGCGGGTTCCGGTCCGGTATCGCCGCCGCCGATGCCCGCCGGCTCGTCCGCGACCCACGAATGCGTCCCGTCGCCGAGACGGACCTGATAGTCGATGTTGCCGATGCTGGCGGTCACGGAAGGTCCGGCCATGCGTGCTCCTGGTTGAAGTTGAGACTGCAAGATTGACGACAAAGGCGAAACGGCGCGGCAAGAACGGTCATTGTGACGCAATGTGTCCGTTCGTGCCGCACCGTTTCGCGGTTTTCGCTGTGACCAGATCAATGCGCGATGGCGCCCATCCGGCCCGCCTGATAGTCGATCACGGCCTGGCGGATCTCGTCCTCGGTGTTCATCACGAACGGGCCGTAGCGCACGACCGGCTCCTTCAGCGGCACGCCGCCGATCAGCAGCAGCTCGACGGGCTCATCGCCGGCGGCGAGCGCGATCGTATCGCTGTCGTCGCGGAAAATCACCATCTGCTGCGCGCGCACCGGCTGGCTTTGCGGACCGTACAGCGCGGTGCCCGACAGCGGATAGGCGAACACACGGTAATCGCGCGGCACGGCGAGTTCGATCTTCGCGCCTGGCTTGAGCGAAAAGTGCTGATACAGAATCGGCGTGCGCGTCTCGATCGCGGCCTTCACGCCGAGCGCCTCGCCCGCGATGACCTTCACGCTGACCTTGCCGTCCTCGCTCGTCGCGACGGGAATCTGCACGGACGGAATCTCCTGATAGTGCGGCGCGATCATCTTGTCGCGCTGCGGCAGGTTGACCCAAAGCTGCAGGCCGTGCACGCGGCCGCCGCGTTGCGTGAATTCCTCGGCGGGCATCTCGCTATGCACGACGCCCGCGCCCGCGGTCATCCATTGCACGTCGCCGGGACGCAGCGTGCCGGAATGCCCGGCCGAATCCTTGTGACCGAACTCGCCTTCGAGCATGTACGTGACGGTTTCGAAGCCGCGATGCGGATGGTCCGGCGCGCCTTTAGCCTCGCCGGGTGCGTAGTCGGCTGGGCCCATCTCGTCGAGGAGGAGGAACGGATCGAAATCCATCAGAAGACGGGTCGGGAAAGGGCGATGCACGACGAATCCGCCGCCTTCGACAGTGCGGGTCGCCGGAATGATGCGTTCGATGCTGCGGCTGGTGGACATTATTGCCTCGCGTCGGGAATACGGAAAAGAGGGGAATAGCGATAAATTTGAAACACAGAGCTATTATATGGGCCGCATTTCGCGGTAAAAGCCGTCGCGGCGCAATGGATTGTCCCGCTGGGGATAACGAACCGCGTCGATCTTCATCTCTTCCAAGTCCACCGGGCGACTCATGAAAGCCGACTCGCATGACCTGAACGATCTGATGTACTTCTCGCACGTCGTCGAGCACGGCGGGTTTTCCGCCGCCGAGCGCGTGCTCGGCATCTCGAAGTCGCGGCTGTCGCGGCGCGTGTCGGAGCTGGAAGCGTCGCTCGGCGTGCGTCTGTTGCAGCGCTCGACGCGCAAGCTCGCGCTGACCGAGGCCGGGCAGCTTTTCTATCAGCATTGTCAGGCGATGCTCGCCGAGGCACAGGCGGCCGTCAACGTCGTGCAAAGCCTGCGCGATTCGCCGCGCGGCACGGTGCGCGTGAGCGTTCCGGTCACGATCGCGCAGACGTTCCTGTCCGCCGTGATGCCGGATTTCATGCACCGCTATCCGGAAGTGCGCGTCGTCATGCGCGTGACGAACCGTGTCGTCGATCTGTTCGAGGATGCCGTCGATGTCGCGCTGCGCGTGCGCTCGGAGCCGCCCGCGAGCTCGAACGTCGTCGCGCGCCCGCTGTGGCGCACGGAGCAGATGCTGGTCGCGGCGCCATCGCTGCTGAAGTCGAATGCGCCGCCGATGACACCCGCCGAACTCGCCCAGTACGACACGATCGACACGCCGTCGGCGGACGGCCGCCACGTCTACCGCCTGATCGCGCCGGACGGCACGCGCCATGAGTTCGAGCACGAGCCGCGCCTCGTCACGGCCGATCTGTCGATGATCCGCGAGGCCGTCATGCGCGGCGTCGGCATCGCGGCGCTGCCCGAGATGATGTACGGCGCGCCGCTGCGCTCCGGGCAGCTATCGCCGGTGATGCCCGGCTGGACGTTTCCGTCGCCGCAACTCTACGCGGTGTTTTTGTCGCGTCAGGGCATGGTCCCGGCCGTCCGCGCATTCGTCGATTTTCTCGTCGAGTCGATCGGTAGCGGCCAGCGCTTTCCGGGAGAATGTCCTGTTCACGAACAGCCGGAACGGGAAACAGTTTGACCGCATCGGCGTTTGTCATTGGTTTATGGCATTGAAGCGCGCGCTTGCGATGGACAGATTCAATTGATCGTCACAATTTGTGGCGGTATATTGAAGCCTCCTTCGCTAAGGAGCTCCTTATGCGAAAACTGACGGCTGCTCTGATAGTTAGCCTGATAGGGTTGATTGCACTGTCCGTGTCGACCACGGCTGCTGCATGCGACGGAACTTCCGGTTCTGGCTATTCGAACCCAAAGTGACCGCCTCACCCGAATGCGCCGAGCGCGCACGAAAAAAGGCCTTCATCCGACGATGAAGGCCTTTTACTTTGTGCGCCCGGAAGAGGGCGCGTCGAGCTGTTACTTGCCGCTCTTCGGCTCGGTGACGAAACCGATCTTCGTCAATCCGCCTGCCTGCGCCGCCGACATCAGATCGGCGACCTTTTCGTACGCCACCTGACGATCGGCGCGCAGATGAATCTCCGGCTGCGGGTTCTGCTGCGCCGCCTGCGCGATGCGCGCGTTGAGCGCCGCTTCGTCGATCGGCTGATCGTCCCAGAGCGTGGTGCCGTCAGCCTTGATCGCGATGTTCACGTGCGCGGGCTTTTCGTCCTGCGGCTGGCTGCTCGCGTGCGGCAGGTCGATCTTGACCGCGTGATGCATGGCCGGAATCGTGACGAGGAAGATGATCAGCAGAACCAGCATGACGTCGACGAGCGGCGTCATGTTGATCTCGCTCATCATGCCGTCGTCTTCGTCTCCGGCGAAAGGGCTCATGGCCATGATGCGGACCTCCCCGGCTTACGACGCGCGCGTCGCGAGACGCAGCTTGTCCGACGCGGCGTTCGTCGCGCGCTTGGTCGACGAAAGCTTCGAGCCCGTGACGAAGAACGCGTGCAGGCCGTGCGCGAAGCGGTTCAGCTTCGTGACGATGCCCTTGTTCGCGCGGGTGAGCGCGTTATAGCCGAGCACGGCGGGAATCGCGACGAACAGGCCGAACGCCGTCATGATGAGCGATTCGCCGACCGGACCGGCGACCTGATCGATCGACGTCTGTCCCGTCGCGCCGATGGTCAAGAGCGCGTGATAGATGCCCCAGACCGTACCGAAGAGGCCGACGAACGGCGACGTGGAACCGATCGACGCGAGGATCGCGAGGCCCGCCTGCATGCGGCCGACGCCTTCGTCCATGACGTCTTTCAGGCAGCGCGTGATCCAGTCGGACACGTCCATGCGGTCGTGCAGATG
This sequence comes from Caballeronia sp. NCF2, assembly GCF_023631205.1. Taxonomy (NCBI): domain Bacteria; kingdom Pseudomonadati; phylum Pseudomonadota; class Betaproteobacteria; order Burkholderiales; family Burkholderiaceae; genus Caballeronia; species Caballeronia sp. NCF2. Next base: position 75,113 of record NZ_JALQDN010000008.1, read on the forward strand.
CGGCTGCGTCTGATGATGATGGTCGGCGGCTTCCTGGCCGGCGAGCGCGAGCGCGAGAAACGGGTTGTCCGCCGGGCTCGACGACTGGCTGCCGAGCTTCTTGATGCCGTCGTTGAAGTCGTCGGAGTGCCAGAACGCCTGTTCGGCGTTCTTGGTGAGGCGCTTCAGGCGCACGACGTTCCACGCCTTCACGACGATCACCGTCCACGAAAGCACCGACATGATGACGAGCGCGAGCGCGATGCCCCGCGTCACGAAGTCGCCTTGCGCCCAGACGTGCGCAATCCCGTAATTTTCCATTTCTGTTTCCTTCCTTGTATCTAAATAAACGATCAGTCGTTCAGACTGAAAACGAATGGCACCGTGGCGCTAGCACGAATCGCTTCGCCATTTTCCTTGTAAGGGCTGCACGCGCTGCCGCGCACCGCGTCGAGCGCCGCTTCATCGAGGCGCGACGAGCCGCTGCTCTTTTGCAGCGTGACGTTTTCGATCTTGCCCGACAGGCCTACCGTCAGACGGATGACGGCCGTGCCCGTTTCGCCGCGGCGCTTGGACATCGCCGGATAGTCGGGCTGCGCGATGTTGCAACTCAGGTGCGCGACGTTCTTCGGCGCGGCGAGATCCATGCTCGGCCTGCCGATCGCGGGCGCGGCCGGCGGCGGCGCAGGCTGAGCCGGAGCGGGCGGCGTGGGTTCCGGCGCGGGCGCGGCGATCTGCGAAGGCGCTTCCGTGACCGGCATCGGCGTCGGCTTCGGCTCGACTTTCGGTTTCACCTTCGGCTTGGGCTGCGGCTTCGGAACGGGCTGCGGCACCGGCTTGGGCGGCGGCGGCGTTTCGACGGCGACCGGCTGCGGCGCGGGCTGCGGTGTCTCGCTGATCAGTTGCGCGGTGATGGATTTGGCTTCGATCGGGCGGGGCGGCGGCTCGTTCTTCATCGTCAGCGCGACGCCCAGCAACGCAGCGTGAATGGCGACGACGGCGACGCACGCCGCGATCACGCGCGGATTCGCATTTGCTGTCGGCGCGGTCTGGAATGCGGCGGGAGAAGTGGTCGGGGACTGCATCGTTATTGGCTGCTTGTGATGCTGCGTGAATGCTTGCTGATAACGCTGCCTTCGAGTTCGCTGTCCAACGAGCGCACAGGCACGGTGCGGAAGAAACCAGACGACGTCATTTTCGGAAAATCAGCAGGGAGATGAACAGGGTAGTCACGAAACCAATCAGCAATTCCATCTTTCCCTCCAGGGGTAAGGGTTGCGCGGCTGGCTGAAAGTGACCGGAAATACGAAGGTAACCTGGCTTGCTGGAGGCGATAAAACGACTGGGCGGCGCATCCGGAGCATCGGCGTCGCCGGTTGAGCGCGGCGACGCCGCGCGAATTGCTTCAGGCAGCCTGGCGCTCGTAGAACGTCAGCGGCGCAACGTGCTCGCGCTGCTGAACGCCGCATCGCGACGCGCAGACGCCGCTTTGTGCCATTACGTCGCGAACGCTTTCTTCACACTTGCCGCAGCACAGCGCGACGCCGAGTTCGAACTGCAGTTCATCAAAGGAGTCCACCCCTTCGGCGATGGCGCTTCGAATCTTTCGGTCGGACACTGATTTGCAGACGCAGACAATCATGATCGTTCGCAATAGTTAGCGTTAATGCGAATTATTATCATTCGGTATTGGCGCCTTTGCAAGCGCAGGACCGTGTTTTTTGTAACAGAGGGCGAAAGTTAGCGGGTTTATTGCTAGGAGCCTTGTCTGACGGGGCAAAGCGCGCGATGGAACTGCCAACGCGCGTGAGAAACCCTCAGACGATGTCGGGTTCGGCGAGGCGCGTTCGGCGCGAGGGGATGTCGACGTGCTCGACTTTGGCATCGAGCTGAAGGAGCGCGGCGGCGAGTTGACGCTGCGATTCGCCGTCGGCGGTGGAGCAGAAGCGCGGCATATCGTCGGACGGCGCGCCGAGATTTTTGAGCGCGTGCGCGTCGAGCAGACGATCGAGCTGCCGCGCGATGGCGACGCTCGTGTCGACGATCTGCAGCCGCTCGCCCGCGATGTCGCGGATTGCGCGATCAAGAAAAGGGTAGTGCGTGCAGCCGAGCACGAGCGTGTCGGCGCCGGCATCGAGCATCGGCGCGATATAGCGTTCGAGCAGCGCCATCAGCGCGGGCGACGAGGTGTCGCAGCGCTCGACAGCCTGCACCAGCCCATGTCCCGCCTGACAGATGAAGCGGCAGTCGCCGGCGTAGCGGTCGAGCAGCGACTGAAAGCGCGCAGAGCGCAGCGTGACGGCGGTCGCCAGCACCCCGACCACGCGCGACTTCGAGACCGCCGCCGCCGGCTTCACGCCCGGTTCCACGCCGACGAGCGGAATCGGCAGACGCTCGCGCACGAGCGCGATCGACTGCGCGGTGGCCGTGTTGCACGCGACGACGAGCGCCTTCGCGCCCTGACTGACGAGCCACTCGCCGATTGCCATCGTGCGGTCGACGATGAAATCGTCGTCGCGTTCGCCGTAGGGCGCATGCAGTGAATCGGCGACGTAGATCAGACGCTCGTGCGGCAGGATCGCGCGCACGGCGCGCAGCACCGACAATCCGCCGAGGCCGGAATCGAAAATGCCGACCGGCGCGCTCGCGTCAGACGCGGCACGCTCGTTCGGCATCGGGAAGGGCGCTACGCGGGACATCCGATTATTCGTGATCGCCCATCATGGTCTGCTGGTAATTCTGGATGCCGACCTTGTCGATCAGATCCAGCTGCGTTTCCAGCCAGTCGATGTGCTCTTCGGTGTCGTGCAGGATCTTTTCGAAGATTTCGCGCGAGACGAAATCACGCACCGACTCGCAATACGCGATGGCTTCCTTGCAGGTCGACTGGGAAATCTGCTCGAGCTTCAGGTCACATTCGAGGATTTCCTTGGTCTCTTCGCCGATCAGCAGCTTGTGCAGGTCTTGCAGGTTCGGCAGGCCGTCGAGCATGAACACGCGCTGAATGAGCCAGTCGGCGTGCTTCATCTCACCGATGGATTCGTCGTATTCGTGCTTGTTGAGCTTTTCGAGGCCCCAGTGCTGGTACATCCGCGCGTGCAGGAAGTATTGGTTGATCGCGGTCAGTTCGTTTTTCAACTGCGCGTTCAGAAATTCGATGACTTTCGCGTCGCCTTGCATGATTTTGTTTCCTGTTCGTAACGTGGGGCTGTTGGAAAGATAAACCTTGAGTGTGCCGATGCCAAGGTTAGGTAGAAATTTTTTGTTTCAGACGAAACTGAGAATGAAAACGCTTCTCGACTGGCGGCGGTTCAAAGAAAAGAGCCGGGCGCATCGCCCGGCTCTCGTCGTTCAGTCACGGTGATAAACCGCCATTAAGCGGCGATCAAGCCGTCGCGACCGGAATCTTGCCGATTTTCGCCTGCCATTCGGCCGGGCCCGTCTTGTGAACCGACGTGCCGCTCGAATCGACTGCCACCGTAACGGGCATGTCCTGCACGTCGAACTCGTAGATCGCTTCCATGCCGAGGTCTTCGAACGCGAGCACCTTCGCCTCGCGGATCGCCTTCGACACGAGATACGCCGCGCCGCCGACCGCCATCAGATACGCCGCCTTGTGGTTCTTGATCGCCTCGATCGCGACCGGGCCGCGCTCGGCCTTGCCGATCATCGAGATGAGGCCGGTTTGCGCGAGCATCATCTCGGTGAACTTGTCCATGCGCGTGGCCGTGGTCGGGCCAGCCGGACCGACCGCTTCGTCGCGAACCGGATCGACCGGGCCGACGTAATAGATCACGCGATTGGTGAAATCGACCGGCAGCTTCTCGCCCTTCGCCAGCATGTCGGCAATGCGCTTGTGCGCGGCGTCGCGGCCCGTCAGCATCTTGCCCGACAAGAGCAGCGTCTGGCCCGGCTTCCACGATGCGACTTCTTCCGGCGTCAACGTGTTCAGGTCGACGCGCTTGCTCGTCTCCGTGTTCGGCTGCCATGTGACCTTCGGCCATGCGTCGAGCGGCGGGGCTTCGAGCTTTGCCGCGCCCGAGCCGTCGAGCGTGAAGTGCGCGTGGCGCGTCGCCGCGCAATTCGGGATGATCGCGACCGGCTTCGATGCCGCGTGCGTCGGCGCGGCCATGATTTTCACGTCGAGCACGGTCGAGAGACCGCCGAGACCTTGCGCGCCGATGCCGAGCGCGTTCACCTTCTCGTGCAGTTCCACGCGCAGTTCTTCGATCCAGTCCTGCGGGCCGCGCGCGATGACATCCTGAATGTCGATCGGGTCCATCAGCGATTCCTTCGCCATGACCATCGCCTTTTCGGCCGTGCCGCCGATGCCGATGCCGAGCATGCCCGGCGGACACCAGCCCGCGCCCATCGTCGGGACGGTCTTGAGAATCCAGTCGACGATCGAATCGGACGGATTCAGCATCGCGAACTTCGACTTGTTTTCCGAGCCGCCGCCCTTGGCCGCGACCTGAACGTCGACCTTGTCGCCCGGCACGATTTCGTAGTGGATCACGGCCGGCGTGTTGTCCTTCGTGTTCTTGCGGCCGCCTTCGGGCGGGCTCACGATCGATGCGCGCAATACGTTGTCCGGGTTCAGATAACCGCGGCGCACGCCTTCGTTGATCATGTCGGTGACCGACATCGTCGCACCGTCCCAGCGCACGTCCATGCCGACCTTCACGAACACCGTGACGATGCCCGTGTCCTGGCAGATCGGACGCTTGCCTTCCGCGCACATGCGGCTGTTGGTCAGGATCTGCGCGATCGCGTCCTTCGCGGCCGGGCTTTCTTCCAGCTCGTAGGCGCGGCCGAGCGCCTGGATATAGTCGAGCGGATGGTAGTAGCTGATGTACTGCAGCGAATCAGCGATGCTCTGAATCAGGTCTTCCTGCTTGATGACTGTCATGGCTTTGGGCTCTGGGGGACTGAATTTTTTCCTGCGGGCGTTCTGAAGGACGCTTCACTCGACTGCGTTTTTCGGCGGCGCAAAGGACTCGTCGTGGAAATGGCGCGGATGCGTATGCGTGGTCAGCCGGTCGACATACGCCATGATGAGCGCGGAAACGAGGAACGCGACGTGGATGATCACCTGCCACAACACGGTGTGAAACGTGTGCTGGTCGGGGTTGATGAAGGTTTTCAGCAGATGGATCGACGAGATGCTGATGAGCGCCATCGACAGCTTCACCTTCAGCACGCCCGCGTTGACGTGATCGAGCCACTCGGGCTCGTCGGGATGGCCTTCCACGCCGAGCTTCGACACGAACGTCTCGTATCCGCCGACGATCACCATGATGAGCAGATTCGAGATCATCACCACGTCGATCAGGCCGAGCACGACGAGCATGATATTGGTTTCGTCGAGCGTCATCGCGTGCGTGACGAGATGCCAGACTTCCTTCAGAAACAGGACGACGTACACGGCTTGCGCGACGATCAGGCCCAGATAGAGCGGCACCTGGAGCCAGCGGCTCATGAAGATGACTTTCGGCAGCAGTTTCATCGAGCCGGGCTGCTTGGGCGAGGCGGGAGAATGCTTGGGAGCGGACATGGGCGGCTTTTCAGTCGGGGCGGGTCGAACCGGAATGATGACTGGCGAATATGACGAACCGGAACGTGCAAAGTGCGTGCGGAGCGTTTGCAATCCGCCGGCGAGCGGCGGGTGTTGGCGCATTCGCGGTGTCGGGAAGCCCGCTATTGTAGCGTGTCGTCGCGCGGACTTCCCAAATGCTTTCAGAATCCGCTGAACCCGTTTTAGGCGCCGGTTTCGCCCGAAACGGAAGCCCGGGCGCGCGCCTTCAAGCTTGCGAGCGCGATGCCCGTCACGACGCACGCGAGCGCGATGCCGTGCGCGAGCGTCGGACGTTCGTCGAGAAAGGCGATGCCGTAGAGCGCCGCCGCGACCGGCAGCACGGCGCAGAAGACGCCGGCGAGACTGCCGTCGACGTGACGGATGCCCTTCATCCACAGCCAGAACGAGAAGATGCTCGCCGAAAGCCCGTACCACAGGACGAGCGCCCACGTGTTCCAGGCGACGCTCGTCCAGTCGAAGTGCGCGAGCGATGTTGCGCCGAGCGGGAGCATGAGCAACAGGCCGATCGCGTGCGTGTACGCGCAGATGTCGATGGCGGGCAGCGTCTGCGTGAGACGGCGCGAGAGGATCACATAGAGCGATTCGCAGCACACGGCGCCGAGCACCATCAGATTGCCGGGCAGGGAGCTCGCGCCCGCATCCCCGGCCTGCGCGACGTTGATGACGAGCACGCCCGCGATCGCCAGTCCGATCGACGCGAGCGCGCGCGGACCCGGCTTCTCCTTGAGGAAGATCCACGCGAAGAGCGCGACCACGGCCGGAATGGTGCTCGTGATGACGCCCGCCGCGACGGCGCTCGTGCGCGCGACGCCGTTCAACATCAGCAAGGTGAAGCCGAACGTGCCGAAGAATGCCTGCAGGAAAAGGTTGAGCCATTCGCCGCGCGCGACGCGCTTCATCTTCGACCAGCGCAAGAGCGGCCAGAGCACCGCGAGCGCGATCACGAAGCGCAGCAGCGCGAAGAGCGGAACGGGAACGAATGCGACGATCGATTTGCCGATGCCGACGTTGCTTCCGACGAGCAGCATCGCTGCAATCAAAAGAAGGGCGTAGCGATTCAAGCTGGATACCGCGCTGGGAGTTCAGTTACGATTGTGGGGACGCATTGTAGAAGCCGCGCGGACTCCGTGTATACCCCGTGCCTGTTGGCCCGGCCACGTAAGAAGCGGGTAAGTTGAGCGGCTTATCTTGAATTCAATGCAGGATGTCGCCGGCATGCGAATGTGCCGTGACATTGTTCCGTGCCGCTCCGGTACGGTAGAAAGGAGACAAGGTCGAAGCCAGGAACGCCGCGCGTTCTCCGCTTTCGAACCTCATAAACATGCGGCGCGCGCAACCCATTCAGCGATGCGCGCGCCGCCGGATTTCGGAAACACCATCAGGAGAGGTTGTCGATGTCTGCGATCGAATCGGTTCTTCAGGAAAAACGTGTGTTCCCGCCGTCAGCCAAGGCAAGCGCGGGTGCGGCAATCTCCGGCATGGACGCCTACAAGGCGCTTGTAGGGGAAGCGGAACGTGACTACGAAGGCTTCTGGGCGCGCATTGCGCGCGAGACGCTCACGTGGCACAAGCCCTTCACGCAGGTGCTGGACGAATCGAAGGCGCCTTTCTACAAGTGGTTCGAGGACGGCGAGCTCAACGCGTCGTACAACTGTCTCGACCGTCATGTGGAAGCGGGCCGCGGCAACGACAACGCGATCATCTTCGAAGCCGACGACGGCACCGTCACCAACGTCACCTATCAGGATCTGCTGGACCGCGTCTCGCGTCTCGCCAATGCGCTCAAGAAGCGCGGCGTGAAAAAGGGCGACCGCGTCGTGATCTATCTGCCGATGTCGGTGGAAGGCGTCGTCGCGATGCAGGCGTGCGTGCGTATCGGCGCGACGCATTCGGTCGTGTTCGGCGGCTTCTCGTCGAAGTCGCTCAACGAACGTCTCGTCGATGTCGGCGCGGTCGCGCTCATCACCGCCGACGAACAGATGCGCGGCGGCAAGGCGCTGCCGCTGAAAAGCATCGCCGATGAAGCGCTCGCCGCGGGCGGCTGCGAGAAGGTGAAGGACGTCATCGTGTATCGGCGCACGGGCGGAAAGGTCGCATGGACCGAAGGCCGCGACGCGTGGCTGCATGAAATCGTCGAGAACGAATCGGCGAAGTGCGAGCCGGAATGGGTGAGCGCGGAGCATCCGCTTTTCATCCTTTACACGTCCGGCTCGACGGGCAAGCCGAAGGGCGTGCAGCACAGCACGGCCGGCACGCTGCTGTGGGCCGCGCAGACCATGAAGTGGACCTTCGACATGAAGCCGGGCGACATCTTCTGGTGCACGGCGGATATCGGCTGGATCACGGGGCATAGCTATATCGCGTACGGGCCGCTCGCCATCGGCGCGACGCAGGTCATGTTCGAAGGCGTGCCGACGTATCCGCACGCGGGCCGCTTCTGGGAGATGATCGCGCGCCACAAGGTCACGATCTTCTACACGGCGCCCACGGCGATCCGCTCGCTCATCAAGGCATCGGAAGCGGACGCGAAGGTTCATCCGAAGAGCTTCGATCTGTCGACGCTGCGCATCCTCGGCACGGTCGGCGAACCGATCAATCCGGAAGCGTGGATGTGGTATCACGAGAACGTCGGCCGTGGGCAATGTCCGATCGTCGATACGTGGTGGCAGACCGAAACCGGCGGCCACATGATCACGCCGCTGCCGGGCGCGACGCCGCTCGTGCCGGGTTCCTGCACGCTGCCGCTGCCGGGCATCATGGCCGCGATCGTCGATGAAACCGGCCAGGACGTGCCGAACGGGCAAGGCGGCATTCTGGTCGTGAAGCGCCCGTGGCCGTCGATGCTGCGCAACGTCTGGGGCGACCCCAAGCGCTATCAGACGAGCTATTTCCCGGAAGAACTCGGCGGCAAGCTGTATCTCGCCGGCGACGGCGCGGTGCGCGACAAGGAAACCGGCTACTTCACGATCATGGGCCGCATCGACGACGTGCTGAATGTCTCCGGCCACCGCCTCGGCACGATGGAAATCGAGTCGGCGCTGGTCGCGAATCCGATCGTCGCGGAAGCCGCGGTCGTCGGCCGTCCGGACGATACGACGGGTGAAGCCGTGGTCGCGTTCGTCGTGCTGAAGCGCGCGCGCCCGGAAGGCGACGAAGCGAAGCAGATCGCCACCGAACTGCGCAACTGGGTCGGCAAGGAAATCGGTCCGATCGCGAAGCCGAAGGACATCCGTTTCGGCGAGAACCTGCCGAAGACGCGCTCCGGCAAGATCATGCGGCGGCTCTTGCGCTCGCTCGCGAAGGGCGAGGAGATCACGCAGGACGTCTCCACGCTGGAAAATCCCGCGATTCTGGATCAGCTCGGCGAAGCGCGCTGATCGTCCGCGACCGCTGCCTCGCGCGGCAGCGGTCGATCCTTATTGCCGATGACATGCGGTTTTGTTAAAAAACCGCATGTCCGATTCTTCCAACCCGACGCCTGCCTCGCCGCCGCCCGTATCGGCGGCGATGGCGCGCGCGCATCGGCGCTACTGGCGCTTCAATATCGCGCTGATCGGCGTGCTGATGACCATCGGCTTCGTCGTCTCCTTCGGCCTGCCGCTCTTCGCGCAACGCTTCCAGCATGCCCGCGTCGCCGGCTTTCCGCTGCCGTTCTACTTCGGCGCGCAGGGCGCGATTCTCGTCTACATCGCGCTGATCCTCATCTATATCGTGCTGATGCAGATGGCCGATGCGCGTCTTGCCCATGCCGCCCGCGCCGAACAGGGCGACGCCGCATGAAGCTCACGAACCGGCTGATCCTCTCCTACGCGCTCTATACGGTCGGCTTCCTGCTGTTCATCTTTCTGATGGAGCGCATCGAGCGCACGACGGGGCCGGGAACGTGGATCGGCTATGTGTTCCTGTTCGTGCCCATCGCGGTGTACGCGGTGATCGGTCTTTTGTCGCGCACGTCGGATCTCGTCGAATACTACGTGGCAGGACGGCGCGTGCCGTCCGCGTTCAACGGCATGGCGACGGCCGCCGACTGGCTTTCGGCGGCATCGTTCATCGGGCTTGCCGGGTCGATCTACGCAAGTGGTTACGACGGCCTCGCGTACGTGATGGGTTGGACCGGCGGCTATTGCCTCGTCGCGTTCCTGCTCGCGCCGTACGTGCGCAAACTCGCGCGCTACACGATTCCGGATTTTCTCGGCACGCGCTTCTCCAGCAACCTCGTGCGCGGGCTCGCGGCGTTCGCGGCGATTCTCTGTTCGTTCGTCTATCTCGTCGCGCAGATCCAGGGCATCGGGCTGATCGCGTCGAGGTTCATCGGCATCGAGTTTTCGATCGGCATCTTCTGCGGTCTCGCGGGCATTCTCGTGTGCTCGTTTCTCGGCGGCATGCGCGCGGTGACGTGGACGCAGGTCGCGCAATACATCATCCTCATCAGCGCGATGCTGATTCCCGTGTCGATGATCGCGCATCGCGAAGGGCTCGGGTGGTTCCCGCAATTCAACTACGGGCGCGTGATGGAGCGCGTCGAATCGCTCGAACGCGCGGTCGCCGTGTCGCCCGACGAAGCGCGCGTGCGCGCCGATTATCAGCGGCAGGCCGCGCTGATTCAGCAACGCATCGACGCGCTGCCGCAGTCGTTCCATGCCGAGCACGCGCGCCTCGCCGCGGAGATCGCGGAACTGCGCCGGCACAACGGGCCGCTGCGCGAGATCAACGAGCGCGAGCGCGAACTCGCGGCTTTTCCACGCGATGCCGCCGATGCGCACGCCAAATGGTCGCGCGAACGCGATGCGTTGATCGAGCGCGTCGCCGCGCCCGTGCCGATGGCCGAGGCGTTCGCTCCCGGCTCGGCCGGTGACGAGAGCCCGCGCGTGCATCAGATCAACTTTCTGTCGCTGCTCCTGTGCCTGTCGATCGGCACGGCGAGCCTGCCGCACATCCTCACGCGCTACAACACGACGACGTCGGTGTCGTCGGCGCGGCGCTCGGTCGGCTGGACGCTGTTCTTCGTCGCGTTGTTCTATTTGACGGTGCCGGTGCTCGCGGTGCTCATCAAGCATGAAATATTGACGGGGCTCGTCGGGCATCGCTTTGCCGATCTGCCGCAGTGGGTCACGCAATGGCGGCGCGTGGAGCCGTATCTGATCCGCATCGGCGATGTGAACGGCGACGGCATCGTGCGCTGGGCCGGCATTCAGATGCAGCCGGACATGGTCGTGCTGGCGGCGCCTGAAATCGCGGGATTGCCGTATGTGATTTCCGGGCTGATTGCCGCCGGCGCGCTCGCGGCGGCTTTGTCGACGGCGGACGGACTCCTGCTGACGATCGCGAATGCGCTCTCGCACGACGTGTATTACTGCATGGTCGATCGCCGCGCGACGAGCCAGCGGCGCGTGACGATCTCGAAGATTCTGTTGCTCGGCGTGGCGCTGCTCGCGTCGTATGTGGCGTCGCTGAATGCGGGCAACATTCTGTTTCTGGTCGGCGCGGCGTTTTCGCTTGCAGCGTCGAGTCTCTTTCCGGCGCTCGTACTCGGCGTGTTCTGGAAGCGCACGACGCAGCGGGGTGTCGTCGCGGGCATGATCGCGGGGCTCGTCGTGTGCGTGTATTACATCGTGTCGACGTATCCGTTCTTCGTGCAGTTGACGGGTTTCGCCGGGCCGCGCTGGTTCGGCATCGAGCCGATCAGCTCGGGCGTGTTCGGGGTGCCGGCCGGATTCGCGGTGGCGATCGTTGTGAGTCTGTTCGATCGGAAGCCGGATGCGTACACGCGCGCGCTCGTCGATTACATTCGCCATCCGTAGGGGCTGGCGCAGGCGCGGGAACTTGGTATAATCGCGGTCTTCCGGAGAGATGGATGAGTGGTTTAAGTCGCACGCCTGGAAAGCGTGTATAGGGTAAAACCTATCGGGGGTTCGAATCCCCCTCTCTCCGCCAGGACACCCCTCTTGGACGGTCCGATTTCATCGGATTCAGTCGTCAAAACCCCCGCCAGATAAGGCTTTCAGCCGAATCCCCCAGAGATCACAAGTCGGAACCCATTGCCTTTCATCGCCATAAGTCGTAAATTTTTAGGCGGGTAGGTTGGCGGGTAGGAATTGAATGCCTCGAATTGCACAAGAGTTGGGTGCGCTAGCCGTGTCACGCCTGTCTGAGCCAGGTACGCATGCGGTAGGCCGAGTTGCTGGATTGATGCTCCAAATCTCGGCGAGCGGTGCTCGGTCGTGGATCTTGCGAACAACGATTGCCGGACGTCGCCGGGAGATAGGCCTCGGGCCATACCCGGCGGTGTCGCTAAAGGATGCGCACGCAAAAGCTCAGGCGTTGCGTGATGACATCGCGAATGGGGTTGACCCGCTCGTAGCCAAAGCGGAAGCAGCGAGCCGACTGCGCGCCAGTCGAGCGCTAGATGTCACATTCAAGGAAGCTGCTACACGCTTCATCGAAGCTAAAGCTCCCGAGTGGAAAAGCGCAAAGCATGCATCCCAGTGGACCAACACGATCGAGGAATACGCTTATCCGAAGATCGGAGACTTGCTCGTTCGGCACATCATGCGCTCGCACGTCACTGATGTGCTCGAGCCAATTTGGACAAAGAAAACAGAGACCGCGTCTCGCCTGCGCGGACGCATAGAAGCCATTCTTGATTGGGCTCGCGTGAAAGGGTATCGCGACGAGGGCATGAATCCGGCGGCTTGGCGCGGCAACCTTGACAAGCTCTTATCAGCACCAAAGAAGACAAGGCGCGTTCGGAATCATCCAGCGCTTCCTTTGGCCGACACGCCAGCATTTGTCGCAGATCTGCGTAAATCGACCGGCATCGGCTCCCGATGTCTGGAATTTGTGATCCTTACCGCCGCGCGCTCAGGGGAGGCGAGGGGAGCACTATGGACAGAGGTCGACCTTGATCGTCGTATATGGGCGATTCCTGGCGAACGAATGAAGGCTCAGAAAGAACATCGTGTTCCGTTGTCTGATCGCGCCGTTGAACTTCTGAAGAGCATCGAGCGCGACGACAAAACAGACTTGATCTTTCGCGCGCCACGTTCGAACAAGGTGCTGAGCGATATGACGCTGCTTGCAATCCTGCGCAAGAAGGGCCTCACGGCCACGCCACATGGATTTCGCTCGACCTTCCGCGACTGGGCGAGCGAGCACACGAACCATCCGCGAGAACTGGCCGAGGTCGCACTCGCTCACGTTCCTGGCGGAGCATCAGAGATGGCCTATTGGCGCGGCGATATTTTGGAGAAACGGCGTCGCCTAATGGCAGATTGGGCTGAGTTCTGCTCTAGCGCTGCGACTTCCGACGACTCTTCATCCGACTAGCGAATAAGCGAAGGTGCAGAATAAACGTGGCTCATCGATCCCAAAAGAACACATCGCTTCCTGCAGCTTTCGACATCCGAAAATACGACGTCTGTAGTGATTTCGGTTGGAGCGAATGGTACGCAAACCTTATGCAACGAACTCTGCGACTCATGATGTTCGAGCAGGGAGCGCACTTTCAAGATGAGATGAGGCAGGGGCTCTTGAGCCGTTTCGAGAATCCGATAGCCGAATCAATGAAGATTGAAGAGGGAGACGGCTATTCGAAACCGATTTTTAGGTCGCAGGTCACCGATATGTCCGCCTTTGACCATCTCACAGGTTTCTTCAGTATCCCACCTGAGTTGGATCCCAATAATAAATATCGCAAAGCGGTGTCGGCGATACAGCGAGACATCGACGACAACGAGTCCGACGACAACGAAACGAAAGAGGCCTGCTCAGTATTGGATGTGCCGCACTGGGAATTTGATCTCGACATGGGATACGACCTGTCAGGCAAAGTGCATGCGACGGTGGACCTCTTCGCGTCCGAGGAAAAGCTTGTGGAAGACTTTCGGATGTGGCTCAGGGCAACCCGAACGAAACTCGGCGTCCCAAATCTCAAGCGGCGGTACACGGTTGCCGACATGGCCGACTGGGCAAGGTTCCGCATCTTGGCTTACTTGGATTTGACTATGTGGGCCGCGCTTTCGAAAGTTTCCCTCACGCAGCAGCAAATCGGAGTGGCATTGTTCCCGGACGAGTATGGCGTCATCCTGGCCGATCGCGTGCGTAAAGTAGTAGCGCCTCTCGCTCTGTCACTCGCGACGCCGGCCGCTATGGACACGCTCTATGGACAAGCGTTAGAACAGGCCAAGAAGGACGATAATGATCAAACGGCTCGGAAGTAGGAACGAGAATCAACGTTTTCAATTCCGGCATCAAGAATCGCATTAGCTATTCCGGAGCCCTTTTCCTCCGACTCCGGGCCACGACATCGAAAGCGGCCGCTCGCATAATTCGACGCGTTCAATCCCGAACGCTACCGAGTTTATGCGATGAAAAAATCAGACCTGGTTGCTTTTCAAAACTTCGACCGACTGCCGAACGCCGCAGGCGTAAGCGATGTCGTGGTGGCGGCTCTGTGCTGCTGTCACGTAGCAACGGTATGGGACCGTTCTAATAACGGCAAACTGCCCAAGCCCGTGAAGATCGGCGGCTCGACGCGCTGGAACGTTGGTGAACTCCGCAAGTATCTGACGCCGGAGACCGCATAAATGACGTTGAAAAAAAAGCTGGCCCGGAGGCCAGCAACAAGGGTCTTCGGAGGATACAGCGCTTCAATATTAGCCAGGCAAAGCAATCGGTACCATCAGTCTGGTACGAAAATCACTTGCTTGACGAAGTTGGAATCAGTCGTCTATTCTTTGAGGTGTGGGAGGAGACACCTCTCACTCGGGATTGGCGTCCCGATCAGACATAGGCGGACAACCGCCGACCGGCGGTATTTTTTCGTCCGCAGCCATGCGTTCGCCTTCAATGGCCGGGCCTTGGCGGGGGAGCGCTCGCGCTCGCCGGTTTCCTATGTCACCGGTACGCCAACCCCGTCATGTGCCTGGCCACCCCAATTGGCGTTGGGGGCCAGGTTCGTTGAACTTGACATAGGAGGCAACGCCATGCGCCCCGCCAATTCCGCTCGCTCTGAGCAAATTCAAACTTCGCTTCAAGTCCAGATCATCAATCGAGCTCTGCGCGACGCAGCGCTTGCCCCTAGCGCGAACGATGCGCTCGACTGCTGCGCCGAAGCACTCCTTCACCTCGCTGAAATCGCTCGTGCAGAGGTGACCCATGGCTAAGGACATAGATCTCAAAGAGCTCGCCTCGCTTATTGGATCCGCTTCGGTCGAGCTCGCCTGCGCATCTCAGTCGTTCACGGACATCTCGGCACTGTTCAACGCCCTCGGCGCACTTGCTGATAAACCGTCGCTCGTGCAGCAGCTCGCCGCTCTCGGCGTTCGTATGAGTGAGTCCAATGCAGCCGCCTATGAGGAGGAAGGCGCCACCTATCGGGAGCACGGTGTTGGACTAGCCGAATCGATCCGCCCGGTTGGTTCTCAGGAGGTGAAGCATGCATGACGTCTACGAGTTTTCCGCGAGAGCCTGGCAGATCCACGATGTGCTCCAGACGCTGTTCTCCGCCCTTCCAGAGGACCAAGAAAACAGTGCGGTGCCGGTCCTCGGTGTCGTGGGCCTGCTGACCAGCCTCTCGCGCGAGCTCGCAAACGAGCTCTCCGAGATCAAGGCCGACGAGCCGATTACGCACGCGAATCGAACTCAGTACTCCTCATTTGGAGGCGTCTGATTATGGATAGTCAAGAACAAGTCGTAATCGACATTCAGAAGAGCCCGACGCAGCGCATTCGTGTCTCGCATCGCTCATACAAGGGTCGCCAATACGTCGATGTCCGGCTCTTGGTGGTGAACGCCGCAGGTGACTTCGTACCAACCCAAAAAGGGTTGATGGTGCGCCCTGAGCTACTGCCGCAGGTCATTCAGGGGCTGACGCGGGCCGCACAGGAGGTCGTATGAACAGCAAAAAGAAAACTACAAAACACCAAAACATCTTGCGCAGCGCCGTGGATATTTGGGAGGAGCGCCCTCGGAAGCAATCTACCGCCGGCGGCGGGCGCAATCGCGAGAACCAGAACTACGAGCTGGGCATTCCGATCGCCGAAGGTGAGTACGCGAGCCCTACTGAATGCGTGCTGATGTGTGGCTTTCTCGTGTTCCACGCAAAGCATGCCGATGACGACGTGCGCCAGTTCGCACGCCGCGTCCTCGACGTGGTGTTTGCTGCGGCCGCTGAGAAGGGATTCCGCCGTGCCGATTTGCTTGAAACGATGATGTCCAAGCGTGAACCTTCGCCGCGCATGCGGGTTCTCGCGGGGCAAGCGACGGCGGCAATCGGCACTAACCTCGCTTTCGCTCGCGTGGTCGCACGGGCCGGTGTGAGTGCGGGAGGCAAACAATGAGCACCGTCTTTGACGAACACCAACGGATCCTCGAGGCACTCTCATACATCCCGCCGGACGTTGAGCGCGACGTGTGGTTTCGCGTCGCTGCGGCGCTCAAGCATGGCGAGGGCGAGGCTGGCTTCGAGACGTTCGATAACTGGAGTCAGGGTAGCCCAAATTACGTGGCGGCCGACGTTCGGGATACCTGGCGCTCGATCCGTCCTGACGGCGGAATCACGATCGCCACTTTGTTTGCGATCGCCAAGAGGTACGGCTACAACCCGCGCGCGAAGGCTGCAATCGTCGTTGATCCGGTGGAAGTTGCACGACGCCGGATCGAACGCGATGCCCGCGTACAGAAGGAGGAGCAAAAACGAGCGAAAGACCGCAAACACGCGGCGACGCTCGCCCTCGCCCTCATCGAGAAGTCGCAACGGGCGCGTGACGATCATCCCTACCTGATGCGCAAGGGCGTCGCAGCGGTGGACACCCTTCGTGAGCTAGATGTCGAAAAGCTTCAGTTGCTGATTGGTTATAGCCCGCAGTCCGGCGGCGCGCAGCTCGAAGGCCGGATTCTCATCGCGCCGGTGACGATCAATGGCGCGGTCACCACCGTGGAGATGATCGACGAGTCGGGCCGCAAGTCTGCGCTGGCGGGGGGCGAGAAGGCGGGCGGCTGCTGGTTCGTCTGCGCAGTTCCGCTGAATTGCGCGCGCATCCTGATCGCCGAAGGCGTCGCGACCGCGCTGTCAGCTCATTTGTGCACCGGCCATGCCACCGTGGCGGCGCTCTCGGCGGGCAACCTGATGAAGGTTGCTCAGGCGATGCGGGTCGCCCATCCGAATGCCGAAATTACGGTACTCGCCGATCTCGGAAACGGGCAACAGAAGGCGGTCGAGGCAGCTCGATCCGTTGCGGGTGCCGTCGCCACACCCGAATTCGGCGACAAACGCAACGAGGACGAGACCGACTTCAACGATATGCACACACGGTTCGGAGCGGCGGCGGTCGCCGCGCAGGTTGAACGGGCCGCAAAGCCCGATGGCGACGAGCAACCGGATAAGGGCTGCGTGCCGCGTGGCTTCTCTGTGAGCAAAGAAGGTGTGTTCTACACAGACGACGATGGCATGCCGCATTGGATCTGCTCGCCGCTTCATGTTCGCGCGCTGGTGCGTGACCGCGCCTCGGAGAACTGGGGGCGGCTGCTCGAATGGAAGGACGCCGACGATCATCCGCACGTGTGGGCGATGCCCATGGAGATGTTGCGTTCGGACGGCGCGGACATGCGTGGCGAGCTCGCTCGTTTGGGGCTAGACATTGCCCCGAGTTTCCGCGCCCGCAACAAGCTCACCGAGTACGTGACAACTGCCAAACCGAAAGCGCGCGGGCGATGCGTAACGCGTACAGGCTGGCACAGCGGAGCCTTCGTATTCCCAGACCAAACCATCGGCAAATCAGCTGAACGCGTGATCTTTCAATCGGAGGCAATCATGCGCGCCTACTCACAGGCAGGAACGTTGGACGACTGGAAGCGCGACGTCGCCGCTTACTGCTCAGGCAACTCACGTATGTTGGTCGCAGTCTCGACGGCGTTCGCCGGGATGATGTTGGCATATTCCGGTCAGGAATCGGGCGGTCTGAATTTGGTTGGCGATTCGTCTACGGGCAAGACGACGGCGCTTCGCGCGGCATGTAGTGTCTATGGCGGCCCGGAATACATGCAGCGGTGGCGAGCGACGGCGAACGGCCTCGAAGGACTTGCAGCACTTCACAACGACACCCTGTTGGTGCTCGACGAACTGGCGCAGGTCGATCCCCGCGAGGCGGGCGAGATCGCCTACATGCTGGCGAACGGCAGCGGCAAGGCGCGCGCGGGGCGAACCGGCTCGGCGCGTGCGCGGCAATCGTGGCGACTGCTGTTCCTGTCGGCCGGCGAGATCGGCCTCGCACAGCACATGCAAGCGGGCGGCAAAAAGGCCAAAGCCGGTCAGGAGGTGCGCCTCGTCGAAGTTCCGGCTGATGCTGGTCGCGGCTTCGGCCTCTTCGAAACGCTGCACGGGCAAGTCGGCGGCGCGAAGCTCTCGGCGCTGATCAATGAGGGCTGCAAGCGAAGCTACGGCGTCGCCGCGATCGAGATGCTTAACGCGATCGCCAAAGAGCCCGAGGTGATCGAACAGTACTTGCGTCAGGAAACAGCCAAGTTCCTCGCCGACAACCTACCGAGTGATGCCAGCGGGCAAGCGCATCGTGTTTGCGAGCGACTCGCGCTGATCGGATTAGCTGGCGAATATGCGACCGATCGAGGAGTTACCGGTTGGCAGCCGGGTGAGGCACTCGCGGCATCAGCGACGTGTTTTCGAGCATGGCTGGAAAATCGGGGCGGCGCGGGCAATCACGAGCAAGGCGTAATACTCTCGCACGTGAAGGCGTTCTTCGAGGCCCATGAAGAGTCGCGGTTTACCGACTTCAACGATGTGTCGGAGCGGCCGACCATCAATCGAGCGGGTTTCCGTCGCAAAGGGGATGCAGGCGTGGAGTATTTAGTCTTTCCAGAGATCTTCAAACGCGAAGTCTGCAATGGATTCGAAGCGCGTTCGGTGGCCAAAACACTCATTTGCGCCGGCTGGATTCGCCCGTCTGCCGATGGTCGCTCTGTCCGAGCCGAGCGCATTCCTGACAAAGGTCCCACGAAAGTCTACGTTTTCACGTCCGAGATGTGGAAATATTCGTTACCCACCTGAAAAAGCGCGGGTTACACGGGTTACACGGGTTACGCAGACGGGAAGCCTTGCCACACAAGGGTTTCGGCGTAACCCGATCCGAAGAAAACGTAACCCATCGCGATTTGCACGGGTTACAGCCAGAGCGGTGTAACCCGAAACGGGGGTTACGCGATGTCCGGGTTACAAAGTGGGTTACAAAAATAAGCTCTTAAAATCAATAGCTTAGGCGAACGTAACCCATGTAACCCGTGTAACCCCGTATTAGAACAACTTCCGAAGCATAGTTGGGAGAACGGTGGGAGCCCCGTTACGACGATCTGCACACCTCATACAGGATAGTTCCGCCCACTGGTACATCGCCGAGATGGAGCAGCATCCGGTGTCGCAGATTGAAGGCTTGAAGAGTTGCCGCGGGAGCCGGCGAAATTTCGTGGCGGCAAAATCTTGTTTGACTCATTCGCCCACTAGCCGCGCATATGTCTACTATTGCAATTCCGTCCGTTGCAAACTCACCAAGCGTGCGGTTGCCGACACAGCCAACCTTCGCCGGTTACGACTGTGTGGGCGGTAGCCCGTCCATTTGCGTTCATTCGCCGGCCTGCACCGCTGAAACGACTGTCGGCAGGCGCGAATGATTCTTTACGAACCTGAACAGCCTTTGGCGGCTGAAACATCAACGTCGACATACGAACCGCTTTCGGACATCGGCCCGGTTCTCTGCGGTGCATTGGCAAGCGTGCTCAGCCGGTCGCCGGTTCACGGTCATCAAGCGCAGACAGACGACAATGCGGGCGAGCGTCTTCAGTGGAAATCGGAGACGCACAAAGTCATTACTGTTTCAGCGTTACCTGTTCAATCACGCGTATCGCCACTCGAAGCCTTCCGCCGTCCGCGTGACGGTTCCGGCCGACGTCTCGGCGAAATGCGCGGCGAATATCGTCGCGCCCGTGCCGGCTGCATGCGCGAGCAGACGCGCTCGCGACGCACGCGCCCGCTGCTGGTCGAGACAGAACATCGAACTTAATTCCGGTCGATGCACCTGCACGGCGCTGTGCATCACGTCGCCGGAAAAGAGCGCCGTTTCGCCGCGGGAGCGGATCTCAATCGCCATGTGCCCGATGCTGTGCCCGAAGGTCGGCATGAAGCGAATGCCGTCAAGAATCTCTTCGCCCTCGTCCGGTACGACGTGCGCCTGACCCGATTCAATCACCGGCAGCACGCTGTCTTCGAATACGATACGACGTGATTCGCCCTCCGGCATAAGAAAGTAATCGCGCTCTTTCTCGCCGAACACGTACGTTGCGTTTGGGAACACCGGCGCCCAGCGGCCGTCTTGCCAATGCGTATTCCAGCCGACGTGATCGACGTGCAAATGCGTAAGCAGCACGTAATCGACCTTGTACCGCGAGAAGCCCGCTGATTCCAGCCGCTCGAGCACGGGGTTATCGAGCTTGTCGAATAGCGCGCTGAACGGCCTCGACTTACCGTTGCCGATTCCCGTATCGACGATGAGCGTCACGCCGTCGATCTCGACCACCCAGAGATGGGTCTTCAGTTGCACGCGCGCATTGACGAGGTCGAGTGTGTTGACGGCGAATCGGTCACCGAGCGCTCGCTCGTCGTCTGTCGGCCACGCGGGAAACAGCCGATCCGGCGCGATTGCGAAGCAGGTTTCGTCGACGCGCGTGATGGTCGCTGCGCCGACATGATGAGCGTGTAAAGCGGCTGATGTCATGGTTGTGTGCTCCTGGTATCAACGCGAATTCGCGGCTGCTACCCGGCAAGTTGCGAATGCGTAGAGAATCATGCTGACAAACGCGGCCGCGCCGCCGACGATCGCTAGCGACACGCCGAGGCTGGCGCCTGTCGCTCCAAGCCGCTCGTTCAGATAGCCGACGGACAGCGGGCCCACACCGCCGCTGATCGCATTCGTCATGAAAACAAGCAGCGCCAGCGAACGACCTCTCATTCGGTTTGGTACGGCAATCTGCAGCGGCACGGGCGCGAGTCCCATCGCGATGCTGGCAGTCAACGCGCTGACTCCATAAAGCACGATGGCCACGTTGCTGCTTGCGACGAGCGGCATGGCGATGGCGGCAGGCGCCAGCAACGCAACGGCACATGTGGAGAAGCCGAGCACCTTGCGCAGCGTGGTGTCGTCGGTGACGCGTGTTGCAAGCAGCGCCCCGCTTGCAACCCCGAGGATGCCGCCGATCATGTACGCGGGTGCAGCCATCTGTCCGACCATGCTCGGTGCGAGATCAAAATGTCGCATCAGCAAGGTCGGAAACCACGCGGCGTGCGAATAGAACAGGGTAATCAATGCGACGTATGCCGCGAAGTACGGCAGGCAGAAACGATTGCGCACGAACAGTTCAACCAGCACATCGCGCAACGATGGTATCTCGTTGTGCGTGCGCGCGTCGTGCGTGTCCCCTTCGCGCCTCGCCGGCTCGCGAACCGTGATCGCAACGAGAGCAGCAAGGAAAAGGCCGGGCACGCCCACCGCGACGAACACCGCTTGCCACGGCTCAAACCCGTGCGCCCCGAGCCATGCGGTGCCCTGTCCCGTCACCGCTGCCGACAACAACATGCCACCGCCGAACAGCGCCGCGCCGCCGCCGACATACGGCCCGAGCATGAACACGCTGCTCGCGCGTGCAACGCTGCGCGGCGCGAAGATGTCGCTGAAGATCGACAACGCGGCGGGACTCAGCGCGGCCTCGGCAATCGCCGTTCCGGCACGCGCGAGAAGCAGTTCCGTGAAGTTGGTCGCGAAGCCGCATGCCGCCGTTGAGATCGCCCAGATGGCGATGCATATGGCGATGAGCCTGACGCGATTGCCGCGATCGACGAGGCGCGCGACGAACACACCCGCCGTCGCGTAACACATCGTGAACGAAAAGCCCTGCAGCAAACCGATCTGCGTGTCCGTGAGCGCAAGCGACTGCTTGATCGGCTGAACAAGAATGCTGACGACCTGACGGTCCAGATAGGAAAACGCAAAGCACAGGAAGAACAGCAGCACGATATACACAGGATGCCGCGCGCTGCTACGTGGTGCGAGGGCTGCCGCATCATCGGCGGCCCGGCTCGAAGCGGGGTAATGACTCATATGCACTCTCCGGGGTCGATGGACGCGTTTCAATCGGCGTGAGTTTCTGAAGCGAGCAACGCGATACAGTCACCCGGTTCGACGCGCGCGAAGGTCCTCATGCACATCACAACGCCGTCGCCACGAAACGCGATATCAAGCGGTGCGTGCCACGGTCGATGCGGATCGAAGAGACGTCCTGCAAGTTGACCTTCGCGTACCTGATCGCCTAGCTTGAACGCCGGTTCGAAGACCCCGGCAACCGGCGAGTATATGTAATGACGCGCGCCTTCCACGCGCAGGAAACGCGTCGTATGAGGCGCCGGGGCCCCTGCGTCCGCGATCACACTGAGCCGTTGCAACACGCGCTGCAATCCGCTTTCGACGATCGCGAGATTAGCCGCATCGCAGCCGGCGTGTCCGCCGAATTCGCCGCATAAAAAAAGCTTGCCGTGCCGTTCGGCTGCCGCGGCCATCGTGCGATCCTCGCCGAGCAGATCCATGACCATCGTGTTCGGCGCGCCGAATTCGCGCACGAGGTCCATGTACAACGCGCGCTGTTCGCCTTGGGCGGGCGGAGATGCAAGGAGCGTCGGCGCGTGCTCGAACGACGCGCCGCCCGCGTGAAGATCGATCGCGACATCGGCGAGTGGGAGCAATTCGGTCTCGACGTAATGCGCAATCATCTCCGTCGGCTGGCCATTGCGCGCACCGGGAAACAAGCGGTTGAGGTTGCCGCGATCGATCGGCGAAGTGCGCGTGCCGTTGATGAAGGCCGGGAAGTTTAGGCCGGGAATCACGATCAGGCGGCCGCATATCGTCATCGACGGCATGCGGTTCATGAGCTTCATCAGCGCTACGGGGCCTTCATACTCGTCGCCGTGATTGCCGCCCGTTAGAAGGATGGTCGGGCCGCTGCCCGCGCCTGCGTTGAGCACGGCCAAGGGAATCGGCACATGACCGTAAGCCGAGCGGTCGTGCGAATACGGCAAACGCAGCGTGCCCGTCTGGAAGCCGGTGCGTTCATAGTCGATATCGGTGGCGATGAGTGAAGCGGACGTATACATGGCGCGGTCGGTAAAGAGCTTGGGGTGTCTTTACTATCGGCGACGAAAATATGTCCGGCCAATGCCGTTTTCTGCGACGGGTGATGCCTTCAAGGCATCGCGCGCGAGGAAGTCGAGCCGCTAGGAGAGCAGTTCGACGAAACGCTCGAGCGCGGGATTGGTCGCCCGCTCAACGAAACAGAATTCGAGCGGCAAGGGCACTGAGAGATCGCGCAATTCGACGAAGCGCACGCGGGCGGGCGGCCGGTCGCGATTCGCGGCATTGACGATGGCTGCTCCCATTCCCGCCGATACCAGCGAAAGAATCGCGGTTTCCGTCGACGCCTCCTGACGGATATCGAGCGTCAGCCCACGTTCGGCGCACGCGGAAAGCAGGCGGTCGTAATACGCGGGATAGACGCGGCGCGGAAACAAGATGAACGGTTTGCCCGCGAGTTCTTGCGCATCGACGGCGCCTGCGCTGCCTTGTGGCCACGATTCCGGCACCGCCAGCACGACGCCCTGATCGAGCACATGAACGCTTTCGATACCTTCGGGCAGCGCGCCGATGCGATACGCGATAGCGCCATCGAGCCTGCCTGCGGCTAACGCATCGAGTTGTTCGGGGGTGTTCATCGGCGTGAGTTCGAGCGCGACATTCGGCGCGGCCTGCTCGAAAGCGCTCAGCGCGCGCGAAACGATGCCGCTCCATGCAGCGTTCTCGACGAAGCCGATACGCAATTGCCCCTGCACGCCCGATGCGATGCGGCGCGCAAGCCGATTGGCGGCATCGACGCGGTCGAGAATCTCGCGCGCTTCCGACAGGTAGGCCTCGCCAGCGGGCGTCAGTTTCAGGCCGCGCGGCGTTCGTTCGAACAGCGTTGCGCCGATGGCGTCTTCGAGATCCTGAATCTGCCGGGATATCGCCGGTTGCGTGACGTGCAGGTGGTCGGATGCCGCGCGCACGCTGCGCAATTCGGCGACAGCGATGAAATAGCGAAGATGCCGAAGCTCCATATTCGTGTCTGCCCGATCAGAGTGTCGAATTGCCGGACGATCTTGACATGCTTCGGTGCTGGAGCAAAGGCGTGCGTCAGGACATGTGATGCTCCGATGATCTTTCTCTGCTCAACAATACGAGCAGAGACAGGCAAAAGCCGACCCAACTCGGCCGCTCGACGCTCGGCGCACCGAGCGTCTCTTGATGGAGTGCAACGGCCAGTCGCTCGTGGTCATCGCCGACGCGTCGTCGGCCTTAGCGAACGCTTGGCCATCGCCATTGATGAGATAACTCTCCTCTTCAAAACCCCCGGTCGAGCAGCCATAGTTTCAATGACAAAAAATCGCACTGTCCCGGTCATGCATGCTGACTCCATCCAACAGCAGATGGGGTCATGAAATACCGACGTGTGAGCATTCCGTTCTGATTATGTCGTTTCCCTTTCCGGAATAACCCGGACGGTCCACAGCGCATCTTTGATGTAATGACCCCGTAAAATCATGCTTACGTCATAGTTGATAAGTTAATGGTGGGGAACAGATGCACCGTCTCTCGGAGTGACGATGCAAAGGGGAATTAGATGTCGGTCGACCTCGACGAGTTTATTCAGCTTCACCGCACATTTCACGATCTCGCGCTTAGCGATGGGGAAGGCAAGGAGTCGGATCTATTCCGGCTGATGCGCCGCGACAAACCCACGCAATGGTCCGACCTACTTGAGGAGCCGCGTGTTGTCCTCCTCTCCGAGGCAGGGTCCGGAAAAACAGCAGAGCTCCGGCACGTCTGCCGCAACTTGCGGCAGAGCGCAAAGCGAGCCTTCTTCCTGCGCATTGAGCACCTCGCTCAAGACTTCGACGCCGCGTTCGAGGAGGGAACGCCCGAGGAGTTTGAGGAGTGGAGGACCTCGAGTGAGCGCGGCTGGCTTCTGTTGGACTCCGTCGATGAAGCGCGGCTGAAAGACCCGAAAGATTTCGAGCGCGCTATAAGGAAGGTCGGGCGCAAGCTCGGCGGCGTCCTTCAACGTACCCATGTCGTCATCACCGGACGGACCGACGCTTGGCGGCCAAGGACTGATCTGCTGATCTGTGAGGCGGCGCTACCGTGGACGCCGCCGGCGACGGCGCCCGACCAGGACCAGGAGTCCGATGAAGCCGTGACCACTAGCGACGTCCCTGTGCCGACGGGTCGGAAGTCGCCATTTCGCATCGTCGCGCTCGACGAGATCGCTGGCGAGCAGGTCGACCGCTTTGCCAGCGCCAAGGGCGTCGCCGATATCAAAGCCTTTAAAAAGGCGGTAGAACGCGCTGACGCATCGTCGTTCTTGTCCCGCCCACTGGACCTCGCCGAGACAGTCGAGTTCTGGATCGCCAACAAGAAGATTGGCTCGCGTCTCGAGCTGATACGGGCGAGCATCGACAAACGCTTGGAGGAGCGCGACCAAGACCGCGCCGACGCCAACCCGATCTCCAAGGACCGTATCCGAGCGGGCGCGCGCTTTGTCGCGGCGGCAGCGACGCTCGCCAAGGAGTCGGCTATCCGGGTGCCCGACGGTCAGCAAAACGACCGCGGGCTCTCGATCAAGGAAGTGCTGACCGACTGGAACGACACCGACTGTCGCACACTCCTGACCAGGCCGATATTCGACGAGGGCATTTACGGGACGGTACGCTTCCACCACCGTTCCGTCCGGGAATTTCTCACAGCGGAATGGCTCAACGCCATGCTTGTCGACGAAGGATCGCGGGCGAAGATCGAAAACCTCTTTTTCCGTCGCCAATACGGCATCGAGGTAGTGGTGCCGACGATGCGCCCGCTACTTCCCTGGTTAGCCCTACTTGACGGGCGGATCCTTGAGCGCGTAATGCGTCTCGCGCCCGAGGTCTTGTTTGAGGGTGGAGATCCTGCACAACTGCCAGTGGATACACGCGCCCAAATTTTGCGCGAAACCTGTGAGCAACTCACCCAGCCAGCGCATGGCCGAAGTGCCACCGAGTATTCGGCCGTGCAGCGCTTCGCGAATCCGGACCTCGCGGAGTGCATCCGGGAACTCCTTGACAAGCACAGCAGCGACGAAGACATCGTCTGGTTCCTTCTCCGCCGCATGGTCGAACAAGGAGGGATCGCTACCCTCGCGGACCAGGCCAAGCACTTCGCACTCACCTCGCGCGCGGAGTACACGCGGATCGCAGCCATCCGGGCAATGATCGAAGTCGGGTCGGGGCACGACTGCTTCGAGGTCTGCGAGGCGTTTATTAAGGAAACGCCGCCGCTCTCGCGCAGATGGCTCGGTGAGCTTGTCGTCGGCCTCGGTCAGACGCGGGCCGACGTGGACTGGCTGCTCCGCGCACTTGCGCTCACGGCACCCAAGAAGCGCTACGAGACCGATCCGCTCTTGGATTCGCTCGCCAGCTATGTGACCACACTTCCACCGACGCTCCTCCCCGCACTTCTCGATGGACTTGCCGAACTTCTGAGCCGCAGGCCAGTGGTCGAGCAGCGTCACTGCGAGATGTCAAGGCGATACAGCTGGCTCGGCCAGATCGCGGGCCAAGCCTTGGTGCTGCTGATAAAACGCTGCGATCCTGCCACGCTAAATAAAACGGCTCTTTCGATCCTGCGAAAGCTGCCCATGGCCGAGACCTACGAGCGCGGCTCATTCGAGGGTAGGGGCTCGACGAATTGCCACAACTGGTCCGCGGATGGCCAGGGCTCAACCGCGCTCTTTTCTGGCACAGCGTTGCCGAGGAGCGGGCGTGGCGGAAGGGGAAGAATGGCGAGCGGTTGACCGACTACTGGCATGTCTCGTTGTTCGGCGCCTACTGGGCCTTCGACGGCTCCGACTTCGACTACATGCGCGATGAGATCTCTGGTCGACCGCTCTTAGACGACAAACTCGTCGCGCTGACGCTCGCCGTCATGCTCTACCATCAGAACGGCCGTCCTCGGGCGTGGCGAGAGGCGCTCAAAACGGTGTCGTCGGCCGATCCTGACGTGGCTGCTGAGCTAGACAAGTTGCTAAGGCCGCCCAAGGGCGCCCATACCGAGTTCAGGCGCCAGGCGGCGGCCTGGAAGCGGCAGTCTGAGAAAGCAGCGAAGATGGAGGCGGCGGCCAGGGAAAGGGCAAAGCAGATCCTGGCTGGCCGAGTGGATAAGATCCGTGACCCCGGAAAGCCCGGCATGATCTCCGGCGATCAGCGCTACCTTCACGATCAGATGCGAGGCGCCGAAGGTCAGCACAATTGGTGGACAGAGGGCAACTGGCGATCGCTCATCGAAGAGTTTGGCCAAGAAGTGGCAGTCGCATTCCGGGACGGTGCCGTCGGATACTGGAGACAGAATAGTCCTCTGCTTCGCTCCGAGGGTGCTTCGGCGAACACCACGCCGTTCTCGACGATCTTCGGTCTCACCGGACTGGCGATCGAAGCACGAGAGACGATTGCCTGGCCATCATCCGTCGGTTCGGAAGAAGCGGAGATCGCGACCCGATACGCTCTGCAGGAGCTTAACGGCTTTCCGGTTTGGCTCCCTCTATTGCACAAGGCATCCCCATCGCAAGTCCTCGACATCCTGCTCCAGGAGATTAGATACGAGCTTTCTTCCGAAACGGCGACGGGGGACAGCCACTATGCGCTCGCTAACGTCGCCTCGCACGGCGATTGGCTCTGGGATCAAATCGCTCCGGTGCTATTGTCCGAGTTGCGCTCCAAACGAGTTAATACACGGAACCTCGGACATCTCCTGGCGATCGTCAACCGATCATCGGTTGCCGACAAGGTGATCGCCGCAATTGCTTCGCGAAAGGCTAAGGCGACCCGCAACCTCATCTTTGCTCCGATCTGGTTTGCCGCCTGGGTCGGGGCCGATCCTGCTGCGGCGATCCCGGCGCTTGTGGCCCGGTTCGCCGGCATGGACAACCCGGTCCAGCAGACGAAATTGGCCCTTGCCTTCATCGTCGCTCTCATGGGTGGCATATCGCAGAAAGGCCAAGCCCGGCAGGCGTTTCGCACAGTCGAGCACTTGAAGTCGCTCTATCTGCTCATGGCGCGCTACATCCGGCAGCAGGATGACATCGAGCGCGCGGGGCAAGGCGTATATTCGCCAGGTTTGCGAGACGATGCGCAGGACGCGCGAAACGCGCTCGTCGCATTCATCCGAGAGACGCCCGGGAAGGAGGCGTTCCTCGCGCTCCTCGAGATGGGGCGCGCTCACCCTGACGAGCGCTCCCGGCCGTGGATGAGCTACTACGCGAAGGCTAAGGCCGCAGCTGACGCCGACGTCGATGCGTGGACGCCGTCGCAGGTTCGAGAGTTCGGGAAATCTCTGGTAGCGACGCCGGCGAATCACCGCGAACTCTGGTATCACGCCGTCGACAAGCTGGAAGCGTTAAAGCACGACCTCGAGAACGGTGATTCCAGCATCGCCTCGATCCTTCAAGCGGTCGATCAGGAGACGGAGTTCAGGAAGTTCCTGGGTGGATGGTGTCGCGATCGCGCAGCCGGCCGGTACGTCATCCCGCAAGAAGAGGAGCTCGCCGATGCGAAGCGTCCCGATCTGCGGTTCTTTGGCGTCGGCTTTGACGCCCCAGTGCCGGCCGAACTCAAGCTTGCTGACAAGTGGACTGGCCCTCACCTTTTTGAGCGCCTCGAAACTCAGCTGTGTGGTGACTATCTTCGCGATCTCCGCTCAAGCCGCGGCATCTTCGTCATAGTCTATCTCGGGACGAAAACCTCTTGGGATCTTCCGAATGGGCGCCGAGTTGACGCTTTTGAGCTGCTCGTGGACGAGTTGCAGCGACACTGGGTGCTTATATCGAACGACTACCCCGGTGTAGAGGACATTCGTGTGATCGGCATCGACCTCACGCGGCGCGGCATCGATACCAAGGCGGCCAAGAAGGTCAAGAAAATCGCTGAGTCGGTGGCAAAGCAGCCGAAGCTGGGATCGGGAAAGCGCGAAACTGCTGCTCTGCGGCCTTCTTTCGGCGATGCGCCGTCACCCCCTGCTACCGAAGACGGCGAGAAGGGCGTGAAGAAACCCCGGAGACGCGAGAATAAATGATGACCGCCGTTGCAGTGGTCGACTTGGACGGCGCGTCAGAACTTGGGCTTGGAGCTATTCGCCGGGTGGCGCTCAGATGATTGATCGCTTCTGGTCGACAAGCGTGCTAAGCAATTGCAGATTTCGGAGCGGACCGGCCGTTCGAGTGACTGCTGCGTGGGTCAGACGAACGGCCGAAACTGGCCGACTGCGGCAGTTCATCCGGACACGCGGCGAACAGCTGATTAAGAGCCTTTCTTGCTTCACTGCACTAATGCGCGCCAGGGCTTCGAAGGACGCCCACGTTGCGATCACGCTTCTGCTAAGCGTACTGGACAGGCCTTTGGGGAGCAGAGATCTGAGAAAAATCGACTGGGGACCGACCGTTCCCATGACGGCGGGCGCCGCGGACGCGTTGCAGCAGATCGAGGTCTGGTGACTGGGAAACGCGGTCAGGGGGGGGCCGAAGTTCTCGGGACAGCGCGCTCAGTTCAGGCAGCGTCCCTTTGCGTGATGGCAAATGCTGAGATGAGCACGGTCACCACCGACACAGCCCCGGTCAGCAACCGTAACTCTCCTTCGTTGAGCTCCGTGACGAACAAAAGCACAGCCGTCCAGGCGTGCGACAACCACGCCATCATGCCCGACCTCGCGATGCCACCACGTTCAGGCCGACCGGTGCCAGTTCGACACTTAAACAGTACTCCATGAGCTGGACCCTGGGCGCGACCTTGCCGGCGTATTTGAGCTTGTCGGAGATCGAGTTCGCCACGATCACTCCGGACACGGTCTTTCCGTTGGCGATGTGGTGCTCGATCCACCCCATGTGACGCTGCACTTGGTTGCGGGCTGCGTCAGGGCCCCGGCCCAGCTTCAGCTCGAACACCACATAGTTACCATCGCGGTCCAGGAACACCAGGTCCGCAGGGCCGCAATCCGTTTGATACTCCACTCCGTCCCGTCCGTCGGCATCGACGAACAGACTCAGGGGGCCGTGCGCGGTGGTGCTGGGCGGGCTTCGCGCCAGGTAGTCCCGCAGGTGGCCTTCCAGTGCGAACGCTCCATCCCCGAACCCGTCGTCCACCGGTTCCGCGGCGTCGATGTCCGACGTGGCAGCTACCTCTTCGGTGGACTCGTCCACGCGGCGCACCTTCAAACCGTCGGGCGTCTCCTCGATCGCCCACAGGCCGTGCTCGCCCGGGTCGTACCACACGACCTTGCCACGCCCCGGTGGCGAACAGGAAGTCGTACCGACCGTTGGCGAGGCGGGGCTTCTTGTTCTCGGGGTAGCCGACCCGGCCCACCCGGTTCACGGTGCAGATGCTGATCTGGCAATGGACGGTCCCCTCGTTCCAGTTGGGGTAGCCCTGCGCCAGCAGCTGCTTGATCTCAGCGTTGCTGGTCTCGCGGCCCAAAGGGATGACGGCGTCCCGGACCAGTTGCTAGATCGGCGGGCGTGCGGCGGTGGGGGTGGTACTCACGGCTTAGGTCCCTCGTCGTCGGTCGGTCGTTCGTGGCGTCGTTCTCGATCGCCGGTGGAGGGCACCGCGCCCAGGCAGGACACGATTGAACCACGGTCGGTCGTGCTGACAACAGGGGAAAAGTGTTGCTCCTGGACGCTGCGCGCATCCGAAGCCGAAGGCCCCGGCGGCAAAACCGGTTCTGAGCCCATGAGGCCGCCGGCGGAGTTCGTGCGCAGGAGCCTCGGGCTCAGAGGCGGGTTGGTAAGGGACCCAAACCCGGTCGACCCGCATAAAAAAGGGCGCCCTGCACACCTTCGTTCGTCGCCCGCTGGTCGCCACCGTGTGAGATCCAAAATATATCGTGGCGACTCGGCATCGATGACCTCAGCGCGATTGCGTCAGATCCTGCATTACGGTTAGAAGAGATTTAAGGGTTGGAGTCAGCTTCCTGTGATAGGTCAGTGGACACTCCTCCTGATCCAAACCGTTCGACGGTGTCTCAGCGGAAGTTCGGATCATGTGTTCCGGATCTGTCGTATCAAAGGTATTAGTCTTGAGCTCCTGCAGAGAACGGAATGGCGAAGAGATCAATAGCATGCATCAAATCTTAATGTTCGCATAACTGATAGATTTTGGAGTTGGGCGAAAACGCGAAGCGGCGACGGTGGTTTCATAACTTTGCTATGGTCGAGCGTCCGTCTTGTGAGCTTCTGCTGTCGAATTTGCTCAAGGACGAGTGCCAGCACGCGCGAACTCAACAATCTTGCCAAGATGGCGATTCTCTATCAAGGCGAGGCTAGAACGCGAATGAAAAACAGATTGGAAGCTTTCCGAATTCGATTACGCCGTGCGCGCAATGAGCTTAGCGAGTCGCAGCGTGATTTTGCAGCACGAGGGGGAGTAACAGAAAAGACTCAATCAAACTATGAGAATGGATCGCGAGAGCCAGGTTTGCTTTATTTGTACAACCTCGGGATGTCAGGTGTGAATTTAAGCTACTTAATTCTAGGGGAGGAATTCGAATGCCAGCTTAATCCAAACGAGCAGGGGCTCATCCGAGAGCTTCGGAAGCACCAGTACGAAAAGCGCGACGAGATCGTAGCGGGGATAGTGACCCTGCTGAGGGCTTCGCGCTTGTAGCACACGCACACCCTAAACCCGGGGTAGTCGCATTTCAATGACGGATCGCCTGCAGCGATCGCCGGTTGATCAAGGAGCTGATATGGAATTTTTGCATGAGCAGTTGGACGAAACGAACAATGAGCATTTCGTCGCGCGAGAGGAACCTGATGATGCGGGTAGCATCAGGAGAGAAGCTCCACCACCAAAAGGAGGGATCAACATGGACAGCGCTCGGTTCGGATACCGCTAAGTCGTAGCGCTCGATCGAGGATAAAGCGATGCTGTCTGGAAGAATCGATCTGCAATCTCGTGAGCTTCACTTGACAACGCGTTCGCACGGGCACGGCACTAACCAACTGGTCCTGGAGAACAACCCGTTTCTTCAAAGCATTACGCTACGGTCGGACGACGTAACGCATGTACTTACGTTCGAGAGCACCGAATCCTCGATTGCAACTGTAGAAGACATAGATCTGCATAGCTCAGGGACATGTGACGAACGCGTTGCGACCTTGATTAGCAAATTCGACTTTCTTGGATGTGCTTTCTTTGCCTTGCGGCTTGATGGCTCACCGGGAAAGGACCCGGAGATTTCCATTCGAGCTAGCGCCTACTATCCTGTCCCGTTATATCTGCTCATGTCTCGCGATTGTGTCGATATCGATTGGGATATCGTGCGATTGCTGATGACACATCGTTGCACTCTCGATGTGGACTACGCTAAGGCGATTCATGCAGGCACTGTGCCTTACGGAAGCTCAACAATCGCGGCCGAGATTAAGATGCTCCCCGAACGCTCCACGGCGATCATTAACAAGACAGGCGTTCGAGTGGATGCCGCTCCAGACGCTTGGTTGCCGGCAAGGCGAAGCCTTAAGCCGGGATGCGAGGCCAGTGCGCTTCTCTCTGAAAGATTGTCGTCTTTTGTCATGGACCGCTTCAAAATAAGCTCCTCGATCGCTGTCGAGGTGAGCGGCGGCGTCGATTCCGCACTGCTCGTGGCTTTGATGAAGCATCGTAGTCTGAAGCCCCGCTCGCTAGGCGCTGTCATCAGTGAATCACAACCGAATGGTCCGCAAACGTATCGGATCGGAAAGATAGAGGAAAGGCTGCAACACGAGATTTTGCGCGTGTGTGCATGGAGTTTCTTAGACCAAACATGTCGCAGTGTTGCTGCTCAATATCAACCGGACGCGTATGGCGAATACTGTTATGGCGCATTCGGCAGGCTATGGGACGTGTGAACTTTCGCCGTTAAGGAGCCAAATCATTTTCGGCATAAAGGCGCCGGGGACTTTTCGGCGTTTAGGCGCCACAAGTCTTTCGGCGTATAGGCGCCAGTAGATTTTCGCCATAAAGGCGCCACTGGCATCTGAGTCGGGCGCTCGAACTTCGCCAACCGCTACCCTCGTGGCACGCATTTGCTCCGGAGGGTGGCTTGAAGAGGAAGTTCGAGATGTACCAATATCGACAGGTTCTGGTGCGAATGCGCCAGGGTGACTCCGACCGGGATATCGACCGCTCGAAGATCATGGGCCGTAAGAAGCTGGCAGCCGTACGGGAGATCGCAACCGAGCGGGGGTGGCTTTCTCCGGACAACGCTCTGCCGGATGACGCGCAGCTTGCGTCAGCGTTCAGCC
The DNA here is from genome assembly GCF_023631205.1 of Caballeronia sp. NCF2. Classification (NCBI taxonomy): domain Bacteria; kingdom Pseudomonadati; phylum Pseudomonadota; class Betaproteobacteria; order Burkholderiales; family Burkholderiaceae; genus Caballeronia; species Caballeronia sp. NCF2. The sequence continues at coordinate 108,135 of NZ_JALQDN010000008.1, forward strand.
GAAGGGAGTTCCTGCCTGCGAGCTGTATCTCGTCGGCCGAGCCGTGGCGCGAGCAGATTGCGCAGTGGCACGACGCGGGCGTGCCCGGCACGACGATTCACAGCGCGCTGGTGCGCAACCACGGCTACGAGGGAAGCTACTCATCCGTCTACAGGCTACTTCAGCAATTGAAGGCGGAGCTCACGCCGGATGTACCGATGCGGCTGGAGTTCAAACCTGCAGAAGCCGCGCAGGTTGATTTCGGCGCAGGTCCGACCATCACGGACGCGCACACGGGCGAGGTCCACAAGACGTGGTTCTTCGTGATGACCTTGTGCTGGTCGCGGCATCAATACGTCGAGTTTGTCCGCGACCAGAGCGTCGACACATGGTTGCTATGTCATCGTCACGCCTTCGAATGGTTCAATGGCGTAGTGGGACGCGTCACCATCGATAACCCCAAGTGCGCCATCGTCAAGGCCTGTATCTACGAACCCGAAGTCCAGCGGGCCTATGCGCAATGCGCCGAAGGATATTCGTTCAAGATCGATCCGTGTCCGCCGAGGGACCCGGCTAAAAAAGGAATTGTCGAGTCGGGCGTCAAATACGTGAAGTCGAGCTTCCTTCCTCTTCGCGAATTTCGTGATCTGGACGACGCCAACCGGCAAGCGCAAGCCTGGGTGATGCAAGAGGCCAGCACCCGGACGCATGGCACGACGCGCGAGGTGCCGCTCAAGCGTTTCGAAGACGTTGAACAGGCGCTGTTGCAGCCGCTTCCCGATGTGCCGCCCGAGCTGGCAACCTGGGCGCGCGTGAAGGTTCATCGCGACGCCCATGTGCAATTCGAGCGCGCCTACTATTCCGTGCCGTTCCGGCTTGCCGGTAAAGATCTGTGGCTCAAGGCGACCGCCACCATGGTGCAGCTCTACTACGAGCACGAACTGTCGGCATCGCATGTCCGCCAGACGGCGCCAGGAACGCGTAGCACGGTGGCCGATCACATGCCGCCAGCAGCACAGGCCTGGCAACTGCACGACCCCCAATGGTGCCTGAGAGAAGCGCAGCGTATCGGGCCGTCGTGCTACGCGCTTGTTCACGCGCTCTTCGGCGATCAGGTTCTCATCAAGCTGCGCGCCGTCCAGGGCGTGCTGCGCTTCGCTCAGCAGTTCGGCGCGTCCCGCTTGGAGGCGGCCTGCCGTCGCGCGAATCACTTCGGCACGCCGAGCTACAAAGCCGTCAAGCTGATCTTGCAGAAAGGCCTCGATCAGACTTGGCTGTCGATCGAACCCGTTGAATCAGGCGCGACCACCTACACCCACGGCGGCCGCTTCTGCCGCGATACCCAGACTCTCCTGATCCATTGAACATGAATCCAATTCCCGAACTCACGTCTTCTCTTAAGCAACTGCGACTGTCCGGCATCCTCGACACGCTCGAAGCACGCAACCGTGAAGCCATCGACCGTAAGCTCGCCTATACCGATTTCCTGACGTTGCTTATCCAGGACGAGATCGCACGGCGCGATCATCGAAAGCTCGACGCCCGCATGCGCCGCGCGAACTTCCGTGGACAGAAGACACTGGAAGGTTTCGACTTCGACCGGCTACCCAATCTTAATCGCGCCGTCGTCCATGATCTTGCGACCTGTCGCTTCATCGATGAGAAGGTCAGCGTGCTAATCGCCGGTCCTTGCGGAACGGGCAAAAGCCATCTGGCGCAGGCACTGGGCCACTCCGCCGCCCGGCAAGGTCACGATGTCCTGTTCATGACCCAGACCCGGCTTCTCGGCGCGCTACGCAACGCGCAAGCCGTCGGCTCCTACGACCGACGCTTCCAGGCGCTTGCCAAGGTGCCGCTGCTCATCATTGACGACTTTGGACTGAAACCCATGCGCACGCCTGAAGATGAAGACTTCCACGATCTGATTGCCGAGAGGTACGAGCGTACGTCGACCGTCTTAACGAGTAATTTGGATTTTACCGAATGGGGCGACGCGTTCGCGACCAACAAAATGCTCGGTGCCGCAACGCTTGATCGTCTGCGACATGCCGCGTACCGCGTCGTGCTCGACGGCGAGAGCTACCGTGTTCCACGCCCGATGCCCGAAAGCAACAAATCAGCACTTGCGAAAGGAGGTAAAAACAAGGATTCTTGATCCCCGTTCGAGCCCCGAATCAGGCGCCTTTCGCTGGCGCCATTACGCCGAAAACACCCGGCTCCTTTACGGCGAAAGGCAACACTCCCTGACCGATTCGCCACAGACTTCTGCCCCTGCCCGCCCTCAAGGCGTGATTTTGTACGCTCAGGCGTGGCGTGAATATATCTGAAGGGCCTATTGAGCACTCCCGCCATCTCGTGAGTGCACCGAGGAGGGCTCGACTAGCGGCTCGGCGCGCGTCCGGCTGCTTCTGCAGCCCTTTCACGTTGGGAACGTTTAGGGGTGTTCCGAGAACGCGTATGGCGCGGTCCGCTATTTGATCAGCAATGGCCGATCTAACTTCGATATAGGCCTGATGCAGATAAATTGGTGTTCCTTCATCCCAGACGACGGTCAATCGTTAAGCAACCGGGAATCTCGTGGGCGCGCGGATCGGTGAGTCCAGTTGTATTTCGAGAGCTAACTTCTAGAGCGCTTGCGTGTAATTGCTGCGCCCGCATGCCTTTTCACAGGAGCTCTGCTTGGATCACGACAGACGAGGCCGTCACCCTGCAACTCAACCGCGGAACTTCCGGTTGACGGGCGCTATCACCATATTCGGCGATGAGGCCCAGAGCGGGCTCGCCCGCGAATCGGCATCTCGGAAGCGGGCAAGGAAGCCGCGCGGGAGGGGCGTGGCATCGGGATAACGTTGTATCGGCTCAACTTTACCTGGACCCGCCAAAGCGTCATCGAGTGGCCAGATGATCGACATAACGCCATCGTGAGGCGGGGCGCATCACTATGCGTTTTGACGTTTCCTTTCAAGAACATAGCGCCCGGGTCGGGGCGTTATCTACACGGTTATCCACGTAAGCTGTGGATAAGTAAGCCTCTGCGGCCCGTGCAACGCGGAAGCGGCTCCGGATCGCTGTATAGCGACCTCCTGGAATTTCCGGAGTCGGCCAATAGTTGCCGTTCGCGTAACACCGAAGACAGTCATTTCAATGACCGGTTCACATTGGAAACTGCCGAATGACCGAAGGAGGCAGACGGAGCTTCTGTCGTTTGGGTCTGGGTGCCAGTCCTAGTTGGGATGAACTGCATGAGGGCTGGCGTCTAAGCGCGCCGTACACTCCGCCACGCAGACGCAAGCCGCCGCCCGCGCAAGCGGTGCTCAGCGGCATTGACTATTCGCGGCCCGTTCTTTCGAAAGCGGTGGCTGATATCGCTCAACTTCTCAACGAACGCTTGCATGCCTGTTGAAAAAATCAAGAAAACCTGAATTGAAGCGGTTAGGGAATACCTTACGCACGCTTTACATCGCTTGACCTACTCTGAGTCGAGGACGCGTGCGCACGTCCTTGACCTTAAATCTACATCTTCGGGTGCGCGTTCATAAGGAGATTCCCCATGCCCGACTATGGCGAACCCGACCTCTATCGGTCACCAAAGTATTCCGATTTGATCGCTGATGCCGTCAAGGAATTCACTACGTCTCCGAGATGGGACGATTGGGATCTTGATGGACTGCTAGTTGATATACCAATGTCCTATGCGAACAAGCTAGGCGTCAAGTACGGCATCTTCTGTTGCACCGGAACTGCCGGTTTGCACGCAAGTTTAATGGCCTTGCCATTGAGGCCTGGAGACGAGATCATTCTACCCTGTATGACTTTCATACGGTGCGCAACTCCCCTCGTGCATCTTGGATTGATTCCGGTTCTCGCGGACATAGACCCGTCCACCGGGAATCTTGATCCCAACTCATTGGCTTCCGTAATATCGGCCAGAACAAAGGCTGTTCTAGTGGTGCACATGTGGGGAATCCCAGCGGACATGAGAGGCCTGGCGTCATTCTGCAAGGATCATGGACTCTACCTTATCGAGGACTTCAGTCACGCTCACTTCTCTCGACATAGTGACGGATTCGTCGGCTCGTTTGGGCACGTGGCATACGCTTCGATGCAACGAAAGAAAACGCTTTCGGTCGGTGAGGGTGGACTAATCGTCACCAAGGATGAAGAAATCTACGTTCGACTTCGCCAGATCACATCTCCTGGATCTTTCAAAGGAACGCCAAATTACAACGAGTTCTCTGGATTTGGATTAAATCTTCGGATGAGCCCATTCTCGGCCCTGATCGCCGAACAGCTGTTTTCATATGTAGACAAAGTTGTCGAAGATCGAGCTGCTCAAGCGCAAGCTTTTTCAGAAATGCTCGCTCGGTTCCCAGATTATATCGTTCCTCCGAATCTACCCGCGTACGCCGAGCTCGTTTCGGCATACGGTTACAAACCTCAGCTCGGTCCACGCGGAACAATTGAGATGCTGCGGAAGGCAAACCAACTTCAATTGTGGCGCTTCGCTGAGTTTTCTTATGGGCATATAAAGGACGATGTTTTCTGGACAAAAAGTTCGGATTTCTACCCCTTCTGTCAAAGGATTAAACCGAAAGTCTCGGGAGAATATCCGGGCTACGACAAATACATGAAGGGACGCGTTGGCTTATCTGTGCCGACAGTTGGGTCTGAATATTGGACTGACGCCAAAAAGAGTCAGTGGATGGATGCTCTGCGCAACGCTTTCAGCTAGCACGGGCTCACGAAACCGAAATGTGGCCGGGGGCGCTTCATCTGTCGGATGAAGTGCGTTCAACTGGACGCGCCACAGACTGAACCGCCAGGCGTGCGTGCGGGTGTAGGTTCCGAATCTGCGTGTTGTGATCCGAACACTGTAAGCGATCGTCGGTTGGGGATTTCCCGAGGGTGCTTTGCGTACATTTATACTAAGCTCAACGGGCAAGGGAGAGGAAGTCGCGACCCGCAATCTTCGAGTAGAGAAGCGCGTGTGACCTCATAATTCTAGACGTGGTGATTGCCGGCTTCGGTCTGTGCTGAAAAGAACTAAGGTTATAGTGGTGCTCGTCTGAGCGCTAGTGGCGGAAGGGCTAACAAGCGAATAGAAGGGGATGCGATGTCCAGCCGGAAGCGGTTTCGGAATCGTCTCTATCTTGCACAATTCGCAGTATCGCTGATCGCGATGTGTGTAAGTCCGTTCGTGTGGAGTTGGGGTCAAGAGGGACATTCGATCGTCGCAGAAATCGCGCAGCGAAGATTGACACCCAACGCTACAATGGAACTAGCCGGCACACTTGGTGCCGGAACTTCTATGGCGTCGGTCGCGAGTTGGGCAGACGACGTAAGAGATAGCCGGCCCGAAACTGCGTCTTGGCATTATGTCGATATTCCTATAGCGGATGATAAGTACGATCGAGCTTTAGAGTGTAAGCCGTCCACCAGCGGAGACTGCATCGTTGAAGAACTTACTCGACTTCGCATCCAACTACGGTGCGGAGTCTCAGCACAAGACCGACTCGATGCATTAAAGTTCGCGATTCATTTCATCGGGGATATCCATCAACCGCTTCATACTGTCAACGATTTCAAGGGTGGCACCGCACTCAGTATCGCCGTCATCATGCGTGGGTTGACATGCACGGGTCATTGTCAGCCTGCGCAGTCTTCCACGAACCTGCATGCCCTATGGGATAGTGGCCTCATACAAAAAACCGTTTGGGATTGGGGGGCGATGGTGGATCGCCTAGAAAATGGCTGGTTAAAAAGCGCGGAGGCGGCGACACCGGGCATTGACGGCGGAACACCGAAGGAATGGGCTGAAGAAACTCACCACCTAGCTCAAGCGGTGTGGAAGATGACACCTGAAAATCATCAAGTCGACGACGTCTACTTTTCAGCCGCACTTCCCTTACTCGATCGGCAACTCGGCGTCGCAGGTCTGCGTTTAGCACGCTTCTTGAACGAAGCGTACGCCTCTCGAACATGCCCGGCCGCGTAGCATTCAATCTATTCATGAGTTGGGAGAAGAGTGATGTACCAGGCCCGCACTTTACATCCTTTTAGTCCTCTTTCTCTGGACGTTGCTGGTGAGTGCGAGAAGGCGGTATGGCCGATATTCTCTGCGATCGGTGACTTTTGGGGGATTAGGACGAATCCACTCGCATACCGTCTTCGCTTCACTTCGTTCATCGATCACCGTATCCGGACGAACCCCCTCTACGCCGACTTTTATCGGAGAGCGGATGAGATGTTCAAAGACCTAGTGCAAGCCCATGGCAAGGAAGAGGCCGTTCGCATACTTTTCACGAAGAAAGATCAACGAACGGTGCCGCAGTTAATACCGCGACAACTGACAGCAAGTACCGACGTTGATTTCGTTCAGGTGTATGTCATCGACGAACTAATTGCGCTATACATGGCGCTTGGAGGGTTCAGAGCATTTGGAGCAAAGAATTACTGCGGTTACTTCGGCGGGGCGAACGTTCCGAACGAACCGATCCCATATCGCCCGATGAAGAAACATTCATGAACGTCGAAACTTTGATCATAGGGTCTGGCGTGGCAGCAACTACGATCGCGCAAAGTTTGCTAGAACGGGACCCAGCTGCATCGATTCTTATGCTCGATGCTGGCAGACGCGTCAAGACCAAGGACTTCGCCGTCTGGGAGAACTATCTGGTCACCGGGCGCCTTCCGTACGAAAACTGCCGCGACCTCGACTATCCTGACCGCGACTATGCCGGCGAGAATTCTCGTGCTGCGCGTACTCCTGTGACATTGCAAGGTGCTCGGCTGTTCGCTTACGGCGGGTCGACATTGCACTGGGGCGGTTGGGCATTTCGGCTTAAGCCTGAAGACTTCGAGCTGCGGTCTAGAACTGGAAATGGCGCAGACTGGCCTATCAGCTATGCACAGCTCGAACGGTACTATTGCAGGGCGGAAGAATATCTGGCAGTCTCGGGCGATTCCGGCGATCGGACCGTTCCTAGATCAATGGAGTATCCCTTTCGTGCGTTTCCATTCACACTTCAAGACGAGCCACTTGCGGCTGCTTTTGACAAACTTGCGATCGCTTACGGCAATCTTCCCATTGCAAGGAGAGGCGTCTCTAAGACGCCGTCTCGTCACGCCCCGTGTCAAACGACCGGAACGTGTAAGTACTGCCCATTTGGTGCTCGTTATGTGGCGAGCGACTACCTTGACGATCTTCGAACTTGGAACGACTACCCGAATCTCGATATCAGACTCGGCATTGTAGTTGATAGGATCAATACGTCGAGCAAGTCAAAGGCTGTTTCAATCGACTTCTTCGAGCCTGCGACCAGATCGGCTGGGACCATTGAAGCGCAGAGAATCATCGTCGCTGCCGGCGCTATAGAATCGGCAAATCTCCTTCTCAGGTCCCGGTCGAATGATTGGCCATCCGGACTGGGGAACGTAAGCGATGCGCTAGGACGCAATTTCGTCACGCATCCCTATTTTATATTCAGTGGGACCATGCCGAGCAACCCTGAGAGGCTTCAGCCGGAAATGAACTTTCCCACACTGGTCTCGCGATTTTACGACAGTGTGGACCAACAAAGACTCGGCAAATTCATTCTTGTCAATCCGCCCGACGCTTTTTCGGTAAACGTCACTGGACTCATGCAAGCTGGACGCGCCCGGTCCGATATTGAAGCGTACATAACCGGGTCAGTGCGTGTGCAATTGCACGGAATGGTTGAGGTCTTCAGCCAGTCAAGCAACCGCGTAGCGCCCTTATCGAAGCGAAACCGATTTGGGGTGCCGCAGACGCGGGTCGAGTACACACCAGAAGTTAGCTTCGATGCGCGTATGGCGCAGATCAAAGTAAATGTTCAGGAGATTTTCGCCGCGATGGGGGCGGAATTAACCGATGACGCTTCTGTTTCGTGGCGTGCGGATCATGCTGGATGTACTTGCCGAATGAGTTCGAGTGATACTGAGGGTGTAGTGGACGAAAATCTCAAAGTCCATGGGCTGAACAACTTGTTTCTTTGTTCGAATGCAGTGTTCCCATCTATTGGTGCTGTGAATCCCACTCTGACGCTCACAGCGCTCGCTATTCGGCTCGGCGATTACCTGAGCGGCAGTGGTTATCGGGAGAGTGATGATGCAAGATCCAGACAGGTCGACACTTCTAAAGTGGCTCCAAACGGCGCTTGAGCTCGAGCTTGGAACAATCCCACCTTACCTCATAGCCTTGCTTAGTATCAAGCTCCCTTCGAATAGGGCGGCGGCCGACAGGATAAGGAGCGTGATGATTGAAGAAATGCTGCACGTCGCGCTTGTCGCCAATGTTATCAATGCAATTGGTGGTCAGCCTCGAATCGATGGGTCCACGATACCAAGGTATCCATTGACGATGACTTTTGAGGGAGCAGCGTTCAAAGACAGAAATTTTCCGGTTGATCTCGCGTCGTTTAGCGCCGATACAATTTCCACGTTTTTGCAAATCGAGGAGCCCCAGCATCGCTCTCCGGGGATGAGAGCTTTCGCCGCAAATATCAGTGTTCCCGGATTGACCATCGGCGAATTCTACGAGCGGATTATAAGTTTAATGGAAGAGATCGAGGAAAGGACATCGCAAACGATCTTTATCGGAGATCCTGCGCGGCAGATCGAACAGGATTTCTATTGGTCGAGTGGGGGGCACGTCGTAGCCGTGAAAGATCTCGCGAGCGCGAAAGTCGCCCTCGACCTAGTCATCACTCAGGGAGAAGGCACTTGGCCACGGTCAACTCCGCAAGAGGCTGGTTTCGATGATTTTTTCAACAAAGGGCATTATTTTCGTTTCAATGAAATCGCATCCGGGCGGTGCTATCTCGAGAATGACGACCCAACTCTTCCTCCGACCGGCCCCGAGCTAGATGTCGATTACGGTGCGGTCTATAAGATTAAACCGAGCCCAAAATCTGCAGACTACGCTAAGGGCACCGCGCTAGCGGATTTGAACGAACGATTCAACCGCCGCTATACTGTGCTGCTTCGTCAACTTCACGAAGCTTTCAACGGAGTGCCGAAAACGCTTTACACGGCAATCGGAAGCGGTATGCATGAACTTCCTGAAATCGCGCACGCTATGATGAAGATCACGCTTGATACGGATGCGCTCGATCTTCGCGGATGCCCCTCTTTCGAATGGGAAGATTATACGTGATAGCAAAGGCTTCTCGATGAACGGCCGTTGTATATCGAAAAGGGCCGTAAAAGTTGCTCTGAGCGAACGTCTCGAACGGGTCGAAGATTGACCTCTCCGCCAAGCGCAAAATCGATCTCCCTTCGTCGAAGAGGAGATTGTCATGGAACCGCTTAATTCTTCCGGCGCTCGTCGGGTGCCGTGGAACAAGGGGAGGCTAACCGGCCAGAAGCCTCCGCTGAAGCTTCGAGAAATCTGGGCAATTCGCACGAGGCTGCAGATGTCGTCCAACGCTCGCGAGTTGGCGATGTTCAATCTCGCGATCGACAGTAAGCTTCGCGCGTGCGATCTGACGCGCTTGCAAGTGCAGGACGTCTACATGGGAGGTCATGTCGTAGGTCGTGCGACTTTCATGCAGCAGAAGACGCGTCGACCAGTGCAGTTCGAAATCACAGAGCAGACTCGTCAAAGTGTCTCCGCTTGGATATCGGCGCGGGGATTGAAGCCTGCCGACTATTTGTTTCCAAGTCGACTGCGTGCCTCAGCGCACGTGTCAACGCGCCAGTATGCGCGCATCGTTCATCGCTGGGTCGCGTCGATTGGACTCGATGACACCGCGTACGGTACCCACACCATGCGTCGAACGAAAGCGTCGTTGATCTATCGACGCACCAAGAATTTGCGCGCGGTGCAATTGCTGTTGGGTCATACAAAAATTGAAAGTACCGTGCGATACCTCGGGATCGAGGTAGACGATGCACTCGAAATGGCTGAGCAAACCGAAGTGTGATCGCCGGTAGCCGGCGAGCGTGCGCTTGTCGGCCACGAAGGGACATTCGGCGACAGCATCCGTGCGACATTAAAATGACTGCCTTGAACAGAAAACAGTCATCCATGAAATCTTGCGACTGCAACGCCACTAGTCTTGCGTTACTCACTTGCAACCGTTCGTGCCTTGCTTGCACTTGTCCTTTTTTTTTGATTTGACAAGTCTTCTTGCTACATCCACTTGCACTTCCGCATTGCTCAGGAGAGGCGAGTTGCGGAATCGTCGAGGCTACGGCTGCAGCCATGAAGGCGGCCACGAAGCATGGAAAGGTCCTCATCTGGCGCCATTAGATTCAACGCTTCATTGCTCTTCGAAGTCCTTTCTGCCTCGTATTTCAGCAACCGTAAGATCCAAAGCACGTTGCTGGAACCGCTAGTCCTGCAGTCATCGTTGCAAGTATGCTGTTGTGGGAAAGTTTCCGGTCCGAACAATTTTGTTTGTAGACAGTCTGCACCAATCCGAGCGGCCGGCACCGACTGCGCTCAGGGAGGAAGACGCGATTTCGACGGCAAAGTTGTCTTCTTGATGATACGGATTGGTGCACCGTAAGTCGGTAACGCCAACTTTCTTGGATGAGGGGCGACCACCCACGCTGGAAACGAGGTTGCCGAAACGCGCGTCTCAGCAACATAGTAGGCGCGGCTCGCAGGAAACCTAACGCAGGCTAAAAGATTCTTCTCGCCTTGGGCGTCGAGTTGACATTCGTTCGATATTGGCGGCAATGAGAACATCGCATAGTAGTCCGTCTTCCCGTCCAAGAATTTTGCCGCTTCCCGCAGATTCTCCGCAAGCGTCGTTTTACTTTGCAACGGATCCAAATAATACGCAATGAACGAATGCTTGATGAGATCGTCGCCTAGGGAAACCCGGCCTTCTACTCGCGATGTGACTCGCTGCCTCGCTTCCAACTCTTGCGCCGCGTAATTGAATTGCGCTTCAATCAATGCTGACTTCTCGGAAACGTAATAGTCATTGAGTTCTTGCAGTGCCGATGTGAGACCCCGTAGCGCAATCTTCATCTCTTTCAAACCCGGTCGTGGCCCCGAGTTGATGTCGGCATACACGGTATTATCGATATCCTGTAGGCCGGCCATCGCCGCAGGAAATAGCTGAGCCGCTTGCAGGTAATCCTCTGCAACAACAGCCCCGACGAATTTCGCGATCGCAGGAGCGTTCTTTTGTATCGACGCAGCTATCTCATCGAAGCTGGCACCGGTTCGTTGCGGAATCGTTTCGATCTCAGTGATCTTTTCTTGCACAGCCGATATCTTTTTCAGCAGGTTAGCTTGGCGCGTTGTGTATAACGTTTCATCGACCGCAAGCTCAATTCGGTTAAGCGTTTCAAGTTGAGAGGCATCCACTTCAATGATTTTTGCAAGGTCTTCGCCGATTAACTTTCCATTCAGAGCGGCAGTGGCGTCGGGATTAGTGATCCGGAATGCCCCGCCGGTGTGGCTGAAATAAGCCTGCGCAGGATTACCGCTTTGAACAATGTCAAGCGATCCGATACGCGTTGCGAGTCCCGAGACGTTACTTGAGAGGCTACCTGATCCTTCGACAGTCAGATCGCTCGAGATCGTTGCAAAAGGCTCAACGCTCGTGTGTGCAACGCTTTGCGACCCGGCGACTTGATCCGCGAGCGCCGATGCCCAAGCTTTCTGAGCCGACATAACAGTTTTTGTAAGGCGGGACCGTAAAAATTCGCGGAGGCTCCTGTGAACCACGATGGTGTTGGTCCGCGCTCGAAGAAGCAGGTCCTTAACGTCCATATTAGGACGAGCGTCGACCGTGCTAGTGAAGGAGTCAGCTCGCTCAAGCGCGCCAAGAACGTTCGAAGTGCCAAACCGAACGACTCCGGATTCGCCCGTCCGCTGAACTGCATGCTGCCCAACGGGATGCCGTTCGCAAATGCTCTTTGAAACCCCCGCGTCTACCTCCCAGGCGTCCAAGGTTCGGTACTTGGCACTCGGGCCAGGAGCGCCGCCTGCCACATCTGTAGCTCTGGTTAGCGCTTTGACCTTATCGGACCCGAGGTTACCGCCTAACGAGTAAATGTATACGTTACCAGCATCTCCGCCAGGGCCTCCCGGTGTATTGTAGCCGCTCGTGACAAGTAATTCTTTTGCGCATGAAAAGGCTCCTCCATGGGGCACTGCGGTGCAACCTGGCGGTGAACCAATGCCGCCTTTCCCACCGCGCATCCCACCCGCTTCGAACGCGAAAAGCCTTCTTGCAGTCGATTGGCAAAGTTCTGAGCCGGTCCTAGTGCCGTCTTGTAACGACTGCGCTACATCGATGCTTTTGGCGAAAATGGTGATTGAGCCGCTGCGCTCAAGGGGTCGATCATCTTCTGCGAGTACAGGCGGTGGGCTTCCATCCTCTTGGGTACGAGTTGCGTCGTTCGAACTGTGGTGTATCAGGGCGCCGCTAGGTAGCTCGGGCGCATAGACACCAGACCCTAGCGGAATGCCTTCTGGATTGTTTCGATAGTAGCTCGCGAAAAATTCCTCGTACGCTGCTCCGCCCACTGTGGACGCCTTTCGATAGTAGCGCGTTCGGTTGGCGATATTGAAGTAGATGCGGGTGTCAATTGGAGCTCGAACGTCTAAGCGGTTCGCCAGAATTAAGACGTCGCCCCCATTGGTATAGATTGGCGCCAGTATCGAAATTTGGTCGCCCACGCAAAGAATGTCTGCCATCCGATTCGTGATGATGTCGGCATACGCAGCCTCCCGGCTTGTCATCGTCGGATCATCGTACTGATAGTAGACGGGAGGAGCGCCGATCGCCTCGGCAGGGTCGGTAATAAGTTCGCCTGTGAAGTATTTTTCGAATCCCGTGCGTTGCGTGCGTCGGAGCGCATAACATCCTTCGGGCTGACTCGCATCGGAGAAGGCGCCATCGTTTGGTGACGGCTCGACCGCTCGGGCCAATCCCAGGACAGAAAGTAGCCCAATGAATATCAGTGCGGTCTGCACGCATTGACCGACTACTAGAGCGTTTCTCACGGTTCTTTCCCATCGTTATTGGTGATAGACCGCGCGGATCATGAATCAACCGGTAAAATGCTCGATCCTGCCGAAACGCCAGTCAGTTAGCGATCTGCCTGGAAGCTTTTCTCGCTGTCGTCAGCCGCCGCTAGACACCACGGAAGCATAGTTGCCAAAGTGGTAGTTTCCAAGTTGATCGCAACTTCCTCTGCAATCTCGCGATTCCACTCTACGATCTTCTGCCAAGCGATCGGCGAGCGTACGCTGCATGCGCTTGCCAAATGCGGCGTGCGGTGTGCGGCGTGCAGTAAATCAAAGTGCGGGCGACCACATCGATGAAATCGCCGCGAGCATCTTAGTCGAATGGAGCGAAGCGGCATCAGAGGCGGGAGAGTAGCTCCGTGCGAGAAGCGCCAAGAGTCGAACGACTATCCAGCGGTCGCCATATCATTTGCAAGGCTCATTTGTCGGCATCGTGTCCCTGGTGCGGTGAACGAAGCGTCATATGAATCAAGTTGCCGTTGGATTTGGACCGAAGCCCTACTACACTATGGTGGAAGTAGTGCCGGTCTACGAACTCGGAGGGCTAAATGCCAAAGTTCGGTGCGCACATAATTATCGCCGACGTCGCCAAAGATCGCGCGCCGGGTATGTTCAAAGACACCCTAGATAATGCTTATCGGCTAGGAGCAGTGGGTCCTGACCTAACACTTTTCCTTTTCGATCCCTTCGCATCGCGTTACAGCGATGCATACACGCTTTTTGTGAAGGTAATGGAAATTGTATCGAAGATAAAGGATAAGCTTGCCGAACTTGAAGAGCTATTGCAGCCGGGTAAAGACCTTGCCAACTGGGTAAGCGGGGGGCTGTCGTCAGATGTGAGTGATATTATTGACTACGCGTTGGACGCGACATTGTTGGGGGCCAAACTAGGGCTTGCCAATGGAATTAGCTCATTCAATATCCAGAATCCACTGTTTAAATACCTTGGCGATCCTAACGTTGAACGATTGATAAAAAACCCGGAGTTCAAAAAGCAAAACCTGATCGTAGAGTCACTCGATAACTATGGGTTTCCTTTACGGATGTTTGGCCACCCGCTGACTAACGATCCGCCATGGAAACGTCCAGAAGCCACCGGTGTCTATGATAAGTGGTGGTGGATGGACATGCTTCATTACCGAAACACAGGCGAGTTCGCTCGAACGTTGCTCGAACAAGCTAACGACCAAGTGACGTCGTCCTACGCGAAAGGTTACCTTAGTCATGTGGCGGGCGACATCTGCGGCCACCCATTCATCAATGGGCTCGTTGGAGGGCCGTTTCGCAACCATGCATATCGGCACATGGTTCTTGAGGCATTGGCCGACACTTGGTTATGGGACCAACAGGGCCGCGGCGATATAGCCGCTTCCCGGATGGACCGCCTGATCGAAATGTCGGACGCGGATTTCAGAAAAATCTCGACTCTCGTCATATTGAGCATGAAGAAGGTATATGTGACTCCAATGGTTCCCAACCAATTGAGTGGCAGCCATCCTAGCTCGAGCGAGCTTCTTACCGCTTATAGAGCGATGCAGTTATATATCCGCCATTCAACTGCCGGAAAAATCGATCGACCAAAACCGCCTCCTGAAAATCCAGGCGAAATATTCAAAGAGATTCAAGATATCCTGGCCCGCAATAATCCTGGGGCGCCGCCGAAATGGAATCCGAACTCGCCTCTAGACTATCTGGCCGCACTTTTCGGTTGGTTCTTCAAAGGGATTGTTTTCATTGCAATGATCGCTACGCTTCCTGAAGCGGTGATCGCGCGCTTTATCGCGACCGCAACAGGCGTTCGATGGTTACTTTATATGGTAAAGCTGGCAATCTTCATGATAGTCTCAGGAATCCGGACGATTCTGGCCTTGATGGGTTGGGGATATGCTGGGAAAGACGACTTTAAAACGTTTGGATTTTTATCCGACCTGATTACGTTCCAAGGTGACAGGGATATTGGTTACCGGCGCTCCTCGCAATACCTAGTGCCAGCCCCGAAGCCACCTTACTATTGGATGGAACCGCCTCGTCTCCGCTTTTCCAGCGAACGGCAGCCGACGCGTGTTGGCCCAATGCCCTTTGGGGTGCGGATGGATTGGCTTCTTGATCCAAACAATGCGTACGACCCTGTTGCCGCTGACGCAATTCTCAAAGCACGTACCCCTGGCGCAACGGTGCAGGCGGAAACCCAAGACGACTTGAGGGGGTTTGGAAACGCGCCGGATTTTTTCAATATGATGTTGCGCAAGGAAATTGAGATACCCGACCTTGATCTCGACGGGGATAGAGGGTGGGGGTACAAGCCGTGGGAAGTATTACCCCCGAACGAGCGGTATTTGCGTGGTCCGTAACCTGGGAGACATGCTCACATGAAAGAGTCTGAACCGCCCTCTTCAAGGCGCGACTTCCTTCAGAAGGTAGCCGGCGGAGCATCAGCTACCGTCGTCTTCGGTACATTGAACCACGGCCCGATTGGATTCGCCTACGCGGACGATCATCGTTACCCGAATCAACGGGTCGAGATCATCGAAGATCCGACGCAGAATCCAGTAGCAAGTCCATATTTGATTTTTCCTGTTACGCAAGGAGACGTTGGAGTTGCAGCGTCGCGCGTTGGAAGCCGAGAATTTCAGCAACGCGAACCAGTTGGGGTCCGGGCGGACGTCGAAAAACTCCTTCTCACCGTCGTGAATCTAGGCCAAGTTGCTAGCGACCTAGTGAAGATTGACTACCAGTTCGTAATCTGTGTCGATCGAACCCACCAGGTCAACGAAGGTTTTACTCGAGAGCATGCGGACGAAGTGAGCGGTCACGTAAATGCATTTGACAATATATTTGTTGATTATGTCGCGCCTCGTGGAAGTCTCGTTGTACCCGTTGATATCCCGAAGTTACCGACAAACATTGCAAATCTTTATTTTCACGCTAGGGTCTCAACGATATGGTCGAGGGCTGTTCCACCTACTGCATGGAACTTCAAAGACGATGTGACTGTTGTCGAGTTCACTAAGCGCTTTTGATGACGCCGGCGGGACCGACGTATGCACTGTCCACTTCGAAGTGCCGAACAGTAGATAAGTTGCGCAATGACCGCAGTGGCATGAACAGCAGCCATGCAAGGGTTGGCAAGTGACTGGCCGGAACGGGTGTGCGCCGTGAAAAGGTGGCGCTTTCCAGCGGGTGCAAGCCCCGCCCGGCAACCGCTCCAGCCGGAAGCAACCGGAGCAGCTATGGAGGCAACGAAGTGGCTGAAGCCTTCGGTGATGCGTGTCACAAATTGGTGACAGCGCGAGTGTGCAGGCCGTAACGCGAGTGAACGCCGAGCAAACCTCGAAAAGGTCGATGCGCAGGCCGACCCGACAACCCTATCGGGGAAGGTTGATACGGCTGGGTGAATGAGCAGGCTGGACGCCCAGTCGCTGCGCCGGGGTAGTGGCGACAGCATGTACACAAGGAAAGCGTACGCAACACGGGAAGTCCCTTGGCGTGGTCAGGGATGATCAACCGGACGCCCGCGAGGGACAGGCCGGGCGCCTTGGGATGACGGAGAGGCCCGTATTACCGTTGAAGCCGGTGTAATGCTGGTGGAGGGAAGGGGCCTCAGTTCAGGACAGACGCAATACGTGGTGAGGACGTGGAGATTGGGCAACCTATCAACTCCGATTCGTGTTCAGAAGCTGCAGATGGCGTTACACGCGAAAGCGAAGGCAGAAGCCGGGTACCGCTTCTACGCGCTGTACGACCAGATCTATCGCGAGGATGTGCTGGTGCATGCGTACGCTCAGTGTCGCTCGAACAGGGGCGCGCCGGGTGTCGATCGGCAGGACTTCGCAGAGGTCGAAGCGTACGGGGTGCAGAAGTGGCTCGGCGAACTGGCGATTGCGCTCAGGCAGGAGATTTACCGGCCGGACCCTATCAGAAGAGTGTTTATCCCGAAGGCCAATGGCAAGCTGAGGCCGCTGGGCATCTCGACCCTGCGGGATCGGGTGTGCATGACAGCAGCGATGCTGGTGCTCGAACCGATCTTCGAAGCGGACCTTCCGCCAGAGCAGTACGCTTACCGCCCGGGGCGAAATGCCCAGCAAGCGGTAATCGAGGTGGAGGAGCGGCTGCATCGAGGGCAAACGGATGTCGTTGACGCCGACCTCGCGGACTACTTCGGAAGTATTCCCCACGCCGAATTGATGTTGTCGCTCGCGCGGCGCATCGTTGATCGGCGTGTGCTGCATCTGATCAGGATGTGGCTGGAATGCCCCGTTGAAGAAACCGATACCCGAGGCCGGAAGACACGCACGACGGAGGCCAGAGATAGCAGGCGCGGCATTCCGCAGGGGTCTCCCATCTCACCACTGCTGGCGAATATCTACATGCGTCGGTTTGTGCTGGCATGGAAGAAGCTCGGACTTCCGCGCAGTCTTGGCAGTCGCATCGTGACCTATGCGGATGATCTTGTGATCCTGTGCAAACAAGGCAAGGCCGAAGAGGCGTTGCTGAAACTGCGCGA